>NZ_FMVA01000003.1:0-446425 GCF_900101425.1 Rhizobium sp. NFACC06-2
CGCGGACTTCAGGGGAGAATTTGTTCGTCGTCTTGCTTGTCATAGACCCTACTTCTCACGAGTTGGGGTCTCCGGTAAATCCGGTGCGGTTCAAGGCGGCAGATTGTGAGACTCCATCCAGCTTCCAAAGAAGTAGTTTTGTATAAGGAAGGATTCGGCGATTCCGATCTACTGAATCGTACATCTGTTGGACAAAGAATTTCTGAACTCGTTGAACGGATTGAAGACCCGATGGTACTCGCGGTTGATGGACCTTGGGGAAGCGGGAAGTCTTTTTTTCTGAAAAGGTGGGTAGGGGCGCACACCCTTGAGAACGGCGGTACAGCTACCACTGTCTATTTCGACGCGTTTGCGAATGATTTTTTTGAGGAGCCCTTGGTTGGGCTGACCGGAGCCATCGGTGAGCGACTACCGAAAGGAAAACCTCAGAGAAGTCTAAAGAAAGTGAAGAAGGTCGTTTATAAGGTGGCTGGTCCTGTCGCGAGAATTGGCGCAGCCGTCGCGACGGCGGGTGCAACCGAACTTGCGGGTCCCATTCTTGATGCAGTAATCGAGGCTGGCGGAAAAGAAGCCCAAAACGCGGCCGAAGCGTTTTGGAAACGAGAAGACGGTCGCAGGGCTGCTATTCAACAATTTCGATCCGCGCTATGCGAGATTACCGAAGACGGAAAACCTCTCGTAATCGTTGTTGATGAGCTTGATCGGTGCAGGCCGGACTATGCGCTCGCTGTGTTGGAAGTGATTAAGCACTTTTTTGCAGCTGAACGAGTTCACTTTGTGTTGGGTGTAAACCTAGACGCGCTGGAAGATATGGTCCGGATTAGGTACGGAGCCAACATTAATGCAGGGGACTACCTGAAGCGCTTTATCTCGCTTTCTCTGTCGCTTCCAAATAATCTCGGCGGCGATCTGTCTGCCAATGCCTCCGTCCATTACTTCCAAGTGACCGCCAGGGAAATGGGTATTGAGCCACGATTGATCGATGTAGCGACTGACCAACTAAAAATGGCCGTGACTGCTACGCCGGTATCCCTGCGAGATATCGAGAAGGTGCTTATCCGGTTTGCGCTGCTGCCAAGGAGGAAGGATTTCGAGCGTACCTACGTCGGATACCAAGCTCTCATCGTGTCGCTGACTCTGTTCCAGGTTTTGAAGCCAGACCTTTTCCGTCGGGCATTCAGACGCTCTTTAAAGATCGGCGATATCCAAACTTTTTTCGGCATGACGCAGTCAACGCTGGATGAAAATTCCGAGGCCTACGACAGAGACGCTTCTTTCCTAAGAGGTCTCTGGCAGTTTGCACTGACGAGCACAGTCGATGTCGAGAGCGAAAAGCCCCATTTTGCCAGGGCATTTAATGGACGAGTACGCGCGGTTTTTGAAACAATTGAACGAGACTATTTTTGCTCTCTTTGAAATCAACGAGACCGCGTAGCAAACGGAATTGTTCGTCATCGGCTAGAGGTAAACTTAACCAGGCCAACCGGCCAAACAATAGTGTTTTTCGGATAGGCGCTCTTCGAGCAGAACGTTGGGATTCGGCTTGAGGTTGCCGTCACCGAGGAGCATGATCTCCGGGTTCGAAGATGGGAATTATGGGAACTCCCAACCACAGTCCCAAAAGGTGATCATTGCGGTTAATCGATGTTTCTTGCGAGGGGAACCGCGTCGACGCATTGCCATATCTTGCAGTGGCTTCAAAGATTTGCATCGTTGTCCTGGGCACCACGATATCATTGCTATGGTTATGGAAGATTCGCTCTAACTCGTCCGGCAAGAACTTGTAGGGCTGCAACTGTATTCGATCCGGTTACCTCTGGACGATTACTCGCGTTCCTGGCTGCACCATCTCATAAAGCTCCTCGACATCTTCGCGAAACATCCGGAAGCATCCGCTCGATGCATTGGTGCCGATAGAGGCGGGGTCGTTGGTCCCGTGGATGCGGAGTAATCCGTCGGCGAGGTAGATCGCGCGGGTTCCAAGCGGATTGGCGGGACCGGGTTTCACAACTGCTGGAAGCCTCGGGTTTTTCTGACGCATACTTGCGGTGGGTCGCCATTCAGGATGTGCTCGTTTCGACACCACCCGCGTTGTTCCATACCATTGTTTGCCCTCGCGACCGACTGCGATGGGGTACACGAACTGCTCACCATTTGCTGTCGTGTAAATAAGTTCGTGCTCACGCGTGGCGATCACGATTGTTCCTCGTGCGCTTCGCGCTGACGGCCGCCTGCTTTCATATTGAGGTTCTTGATAGCGAGGGACGGGGTCGTAATAAGCAGGTGGTGGATACGGGCTATATGGATTGTCATAGTAGGAGCCACCATAGTCGTCGTATCCATCATAGGGCTCATAGATTTGGGCTTGGCCATGCACCGCCGTCAGAAATAGTGCCGCAGCAAGGAGAACCAGTAATCTCATTCTTCGCATCCGCTTGTTTTTACGCGCATGATTGGGCTGAGTTCTATGGCAGCACTATGGCAGGTGCAGTCTGCTCTTGAGAATGCTCTCTAGCCGCTAGGTTCTCAAAAATTGAACTCGCAAGCCCTACTCGGGTGATGGCGAAGCAGACGTGAGTGATGTTGCGAAGGTTGTGTACGCGGACCTAATGTACGTGCTGTCCGCCATCGGCCGTGGGAACAATCAACCTAACAAACCGGTCAAACAAAGCGGTCTTTCGGATCAGGCGCTCTTCGAGCCGGACCTGGGGCTTCTGCTTGAGATGGCCATCATCAATAAGCCCAAGCCAACTCAGTGGCCGCACAATCTCATGCGCGACAAACAGGCAGGCTTCGAAACGACCACTGATGCTTCCACGTGTAGGAAACAGGTCTATCGGAATGATCAGTTCCGAAAAGTCAGCAACAGTGATCCAGTCGCCCAGCCGATTGCCAATCACGCGCATGAAATGTTCCAGGTGCCAAAACAGCGCGTTGGCCTGAGGGTCGTCGCCTATTGGGGAGCGCAGCATGTATTCTGTCAGGATCACCTGAAGGTCGCCATAGCGCCCGATCATGGCGGTTCCCGCCCTAGTCAGCTTTGCTTGCCCTTTATAATGCCGGATCAGCCGAGTGTTCAGCAAGATTTCGTGGATCAGGAAGAGCGGTGGAAAATCCGGCTCATTCAACACCTTGTTGACCGCGTAAAGCTCTTTCGGTTCATACCCGGGCCACTGAAACTCTTCGGCAGCCCACTCTACGCACTTCCGATAAAAATTGCCGAGTTTCGTGATTTGAATGCCGCCATGCTGCTCTGCATAAAGCAAGAGCTTCATGGTGTTGATGCACATCGGGGACGCTTGCAGCTCTTGCTCTGTCAACGACGCTTCGAAGAACAACATCGGATAATGTGCTGAGGCTTTTAGCAAACGTGTCTCCGGCGAAGTGGGGTGCTGAATTGGAAAACGCGCAGAGGAACTGTGCCAACGATTTTTTCCCGGGCATCGAAAACATAGGCGCGATAAATATTGCTGCAAGAAGGGAATCATCCGGCGTTGGCGGGATGCTGCGTCTGCGCCTCCTGGTCCAATAGCTGGACGGTGCTTCCTTCTTTCTTTAGCTCTGCGATGATCCGCTCGACATTCTCCCTTGTGAACCATTCTTCAGGATCAAAGCTGGCCCCAGCCCAAACGTCCAAGATCGGCACGCAAAGGCGCTTCAGCGTGCCAAAATAGTCCTCCAACAACTCCGCTCGATTGACTACCAGCTTACTAAAATACCTGTCTTCTACCGCCTTGAGATGTGTATGCACACGCAGGCCGTAGTCCATGCCCCTGCCAAGGATGCGGTCCTTCAGTCCTCGATGATCGGTGAACAGCGCAATCTTTGCGGCATCTGGAACATTGGCCGTCGTAATCGCGGCATGAGCCAGCAGGCAGTGCATCCTGATGAAAATGTTAACCGACGTGAGAAATGGATGATCAACTCGACCCTTAAGGCGATGATAATCCTCTCGGTAACTCTTGGCCGTGACGAAGACGGAATTCCCATGAGCGCGCCAATAGTCGTACTCACCAAAATAGACGGTCCTGCTGTTGATCCGCATACCCTCAACCCCGGTAACGTCCTTACCGTCGATGTTCCACAGTCGAGTACGAGGTGAGACATCAGAATTGGTCAACACAATGAAGTCGTGCCAGCCAAAAGACGCAACGTGGTTCATTTCTTCACTGGCGGTTTTGAGCAGCTTATGCGGACGCTCAAGCGTGAGGAAGTTGTTTGCTGCATCCAAAAGTGCATAGCCCGAGACGACGTGTTTGTCAGCAATCTCTCGGACCTGCTGATCGGTTTCAGTGGTCCCGAAGTCGAAGGCATTAATCTGTGCGATAAATTCCCTACGCGCGCTTTCCGTGAGCGCATCGATTGTTGCCCAATCAACGCCCGGTCCAGCGGAAGGTGCTGGGTTCATGTTTTCGGCGAGGATTTTGAGAACGGAGGCGGTCACGGATTCCGTGATGGCCTTCGTCATTGCCTGGGTGCGGGTGAGTTCGTCCTCCTCACGCGTTTGAACGGCCTCAACATCCCGGAACCGCATGCACCGCTTCAGGATAATGTCCCACTGCTGATAGCTCGATATTTTCACTGATTCTGGACCGACGCTCCGTACGTAGACATGCATGAAGCTGTTTTCGTCTTTGGCACCAATTGGTATCGCGCCGTGGGAGGGAATATGCACGACTGGATAAGTGACCCCGTTGGTGAATTCGGTGAAGCGAACCTCGCACTGCAAGGGTGGCTCCAGTCGGGTTTTCAGGAGGTTATGGATCGCGTCAGAACGGAAGTGTTCCAGAGGAAAGGCTTCTGAGCGCGACTGAGGGTTCCCATCGTCATCAACCCCAAAATAAAGCCGACCGCCGCCGTGATTAGCAATTGCCGCGATGTGCCGGGCAATCTTTGCCTGGCCTTCCTTGTTCGCCTTTGAGATGCCCATCCAGGCTTTGAACTCAACATTCAGCTTTTCGCTGCGATGTCGCAGGTCCTCTTCCATTTGCTGAACATCGGTCAACACAGACATTTGCAGTTCCAATCGTTTCGTGGTGAAATTCGCCGGGAGAAATATCGAAGGCGAATATGTTGCCACCGGTCGTGTCAATAAAGCGTAGAGGCATTGCAAAGGCTCGCTGGTCTGCGAGCACCTATTTCCATTTCGCAGCCCATTCCCGCAGCGCAGCCTTCGCCCTATCTGGCCACTGCTTCACGGCTGGACGAACCACAATCTTTTCACCCGATGGCTTCCAGGCCAGGAACACCTGCTTTTCTTGGATCGACGCGACCAGCAGTGCCTCCTCTTCCTGGCACAGGTGACGGGTACAAGCCGAGCCGACGAAGTAGTCGCCATCAAATGAACCGGACCCGACACCGAGGATGATGTTGGAATAGTCATCTTTGTCAGAGCCCAAGAGGTCGTTGATCTGTGCCGCGACCTCACCGAATGACAAAAGCTCGCTAGGGTGGGAAACGGTCTTCTCCCGAAGCTCGGACCAGCCTTTTGATGTATCGGCAATGAAACCTTGGTCCACGGATTTCGCAAAACCGCTTGCGGGCGTCCACGTCCACGTTTCACCCGGGGAGTTCGGCAGCGCTGTCGTCTTGAAGGTAAGCTGATCGGCCAGAACGTCTATGGTCACCGGGCGGCAGCTCTCAATCGGACCATCGACCTTCGGCTTTGCGCCCGTAGGGAATGATATGACGAAGGGAGAGGAGTCACAGGTGTTTCCACCTGCTGATGATGATCCAACAACCACCGGCGTGCCTGAAACCAGCTGAATGTCTCTGATATTGATAGTCGTGTTTCTCAAGAATTCACGCTTGTCAATTGTAAGGACCTGTTCAAAATCTCGTTGCACGACGGCGATCTGGTGTCCGAACATCTTCATTTCGAAGACCGCAGCGGTGGCAACATTAATCTGGCCCACCAGCAGGGACACTAAAGTGATGACAACGAATTGGATTACGCTTTTCAATCAGGCCTCCGGCAATTGAATAATTGCTACTTTATGTAATTATTGCGCTCTGAATGCAATCAAATGAGCCGCCACTCACCGGCGGCTGATCGACGGCTGACCGCTTCCTGTTGTGAAGTAGCGATCTACCCGCAGTATGTTTGCCCTAATTGACGCCCATCTCACCTTTCACCACCGAATGACTGGGGGGCTTCCAGGCTGGCGGCTTTTGTCTGAAGGGCGATAAAAGGAGACATCTCAAAGTGGGGTTTATTGACTTTTGAGCCTTCAAATCGGATGCATCTCGTATAGATGAGAAAACACGTGTTCAGAGCATTATTTGCACCGCCTTTCGGCGGTGCAGTTGTGATGAGCAATAGCTAGGCGCTCACCAACACCCCCGCCAATTTGCGGGGTTCTCTGGCCTGTTCCTCGCACCGATAGGATTTTGCTCATGGCATTAGAAAAAACAGTTTCATTCAATTCGGGCGCGCATAGGATCGCTGGAACGGCCTGTTATGCTAAATTGCCCAGCCGCTCGACCTTTTTGCTCCTTCATGGTTTCACAGGGACCCGAAATGAGCTTGTGATCCCCTCTCTCGAAATAGGGATATTCGAACACGTCGCGGCCAGGTTGGCTGATCTCGGCCACTCTTCGCTTCGAATAGACTTCCGGGGCTGGGGAGACAGTGACGGCTCCATCCAAGAAACGAGCTATTCCACGCAGATTGATGACTGTTTGGCTGCGATGGATTTCATCGAGACCCAACCCGATCTTGATAGTGGCGAAGTCATCCTGCTGGGCTGGAGCCAAGGCGGGCTGGTCGCAGCGGCTGCTGCTGGTCGAACTAATCGGCCATCAGGCGTGGCACTTTGGGCTGCTGTGGGAGAGCCTAAAGTGTCGTTCCCCCGTTTGGTCGGCCAAGATGCATATCTCAAAGGCCTAAACAGCGAAGAACCAACGACACTGATTTTGCCTTGGGGAGCCTCTGTGATGCTGGGACACTCATTCTTTGCCGAGGTATCGCGGTTTGATCCGATAGCGGAGCTGTCCCATTATACCGGGGCTGCATTTATTGCGGAAGGCACGCTCGACGACGCCATACCGGAGGGAACCGCGAAAAAGTTTGCCGCAGCCCACAGAGGGGAGCATTCTGTTTGGGAGGCTGCCATGGATCACGCGTTCAACACCGCATCTGGTGTGGAGACCTTAAACACACTGACGGACGCGACGGTCGACTATTTCAAGAGCCGTCTAAAACCATGATCACGTAGACGGGCTGCTGAATTTCCATGGTGGCTTTTGAGCACAGTAGGACAACGTCTGAACGGCCGGAATGGGGTTGGGGGCGCACTTCCATGGAGGCTTCGAGGAATGCCCGCTATTGGCGCTACTCGCCATACAGCACAGGGTAGTTTCCCCCTGCGATTTTCGGCTGTTGATTAACCCTTGCCGATGCAAAGTCGAGAGGCAGCACAACGCTGGATTTAGGCTCATGAAGACGCCGCGCAACCCGACTACTGGCGATTTTCATGACGAGCATACTAACGAACACAAGCGCAGTAGGCGCTCTCCAAATTTTACGAGCCGTTTCCAGCAATCTCGCGAAGACACAGAACCAGGTTTCCTCTGGACTTCGGGTTGCCACGGCCTCTGATAACGCAGCATATTGGTCTATCGCCACGACGATGCATTCCGACCAATCGGCAATTTATGCTGTTAAAGACGCCATCGGTCTCGGATCAGCAAAAGTAGACACCGCATATGCTGCGATGCATTCAACAATCGATGTGTTAGCCCAGTTTCAGGCGAAATTGGTCGCGGCTAAAGAAGCAGGTGTCGACAAAGCAAAGATTCAGGCCGAACTTGAACAATTGAAACATCAGACCGTCGACATAGCTCGATCAGCGAGTTTCAATGGCGTGAACTGGCTGAATACATCTTTCACTAACATCTACGACTCGCCCGAGGCGAAAGCCGAACTGACCACATCCTTCGTCCGATCCAGTAGCGGCGGCGTTTCGGTGCAAACCACCGATATCGATCTGTCGAAAGTATCGCTGTTCAACTCTACCGGCGGCGGGCTGCTTCAACCCGATAATCGTAGCCCTGGCACCGTAGGCGGCATTCGCAACACGATATACTCCTTCGATCCGGTTGGAACGTCCGCATGGGAAGACTACGTTTTCGATGGCCCGTTAACATTCAACGATAACAGTACCGCCATCACGTTCACTCTAAACCTGGATGCCGACGATCCGACGACAACCACCGGCGCGCAAACCGGGATGACCCAGACGTACACCGTAGACCGGGACGCTATTGATGCCGTCAATGCCAGCTGGAACGGTATCGTATCCAGTCGTGCGCAGTGGCGGGAGGTTCTGCGATCCGTTATCGGCGGGGCCGTAAGAATTCTCCAGGATTCATCGAACCCCGCGAAATTTTCGATAGAAACAATGGAGGTTTCAGGGCGCGGTTCTTCCTATTACATGAGCGGCTTCAGTTCGACGTTGCCAGGCGGAAAGACCGGTGGTCTGCAAGATAGCGCGGCCATTATCTACGGAACCCGCGCTTACACCTATAGCATTTGGGACGCGGCATTCGAGCTGAAACCCGGGGTGGAAGCCTACATTGCAATCGTAGAGAACGGCGTCGACAAGACACTCATGTTGACACAAGACACGGTGATCGCAGCTCTTGGCACGACGACCGGCGCGGTGAACTCGATTGGCGATTACATCCAGGTCCTCAACTACGCCTTTGTCGATCAGGGTATGGGTATCGAAGCAACTGATCTCGGGTCCGGGCTTATCCGATATGATCTGATCGAAACCATAAATCCAGAAGCGGGACGGAAATCGACGTTGGGCGTCACGGGCGCGACCGACAATATTGGGAACGCCCCGACGTTTGGTTTGCTCGATGTCGATGTGACGTCGAATTACAGCCTCGACGCCTATATTAGCGGTGTCCAATCTATGCTTTCTCGCGTGATAGACGGTGCAGCGGTTCTCGGGGCAGTGAAAAGCCGCTTGGAGCTGCAGGAAAGTTACAACCAGGCTGTTATCGATTCCATCGATAAGGGCATTGGACGACTGGTCGACGCGGATATGAATGAGACGTCCGTCAGGTTGAAGGCACTTCAGACCCAGCAGCAGCTCTCCATCCAGGCACTCAGCATAGCCAACGAAAATCCATCAATGCTAATACAGCTCTTTAGATAAGCTGTTCGGGAAGCGTTTCACGGCCAACCTCATTTTTCAGGAGATATCGGCGTACCGTCCGTGGATGGATGCGGTATTGGTCTGCGATGGCAGCCATCGAGAGGCGGCCGTTGAAATATGCGTGGCGAACTGCCTCGATCTGGTTCGGGGTGAGTGCTGGTCGACGACCCAGGTGCCGTCCTTTCGCTCGGGCAGCCGCAACGCCAGCCGCAGTGCGCTCCGAGATCAAGCAACGCTCAAATTCCGAAATAGCGCCGAATATGTGAAACACCAGGTTGCCTGTCGGGGTTCCGGTGTCGATAGCTTCAGTCAGCGACCGAAGTTCCACTCCTCGGTTGCGCAAAGAAGAGACGGTTTTTATGAGGTGCGCAAGCGATCTGCCGAGGCGATCCAGACGCCATACTACCAGCGTATCACCGGTTCTAAGTCGCCGTAAGGCCTTCGATAGTCCGGGACGGTTAGTGCTCGCCCCCGAAACTCCTTGATCCTCAAAAATAACATCGCAACCGGCCGCATGCAGAGCGTTCAACTGCAAGTCCAGATGCTGGTCGACGGTGGATACCCTCGCATAGCCTATTCTCATGATCGTTCCGAGATTTCCTTGTCATCGGCGCGATTGACAAAACCAACCGATTTTGTCTGGCAGGATTTGCCGTCGTCCGACGAATGTGTTTGTTCAAGGCTCTCAAGGAATTAAGCAATCTACGACATCAATCCTGGGTCGATGACAAAATCGGTCAATTTTTTCCTGTGCGGGTAGACGAGAAGCATCGCGTCGCGCCAAGGAGTTTTGTCTGTGCGCGGCGTGAAATCCTTCTCCGCCTGCGTGCACGATTTGATGGATGCCTGGATAAAAAGCAAAGACGGGGCTGAGGCCGCCGACATCTATCAGGCGGCTATACTACCGTTGCAGCCAAACGTGATCCTGGCGGTAGTAGATTGGAATTCTCCCGGTGCGGAAGCGTTCTCAGTCGAATTTGTCCGTCGATACAGTGTGGCAACGAAGGTGCTGGATTTTCTCACGCAAGAGCCCTGTGATTTCCGCAGCTTTCCAGATCAGGAATACCTGAAACATACCGCCGTCCCTGCGTTGACCGAGGTCCTGACGCAGCAGCGACCATCCCTTTCCCAAGGGAGCACCAATTTCGGAGGCTGCAAGATTGTCTATGAATGTTTGCTGCTTCCCCAAAAATCTGGAGCCCGTCGAAGCGAATGGTGCATCGTCTTCTCCAGGATCGATCTCCTGTTGCCGGAAGTCTCCCGGTTTGAAACGGACGGGGTTGATCTCAGCATTCTCCAGCTACTGACAGAGGGGGCAACGCAAAAAGAAATCGGGCTCAGGTTGGGCCTGTCGCCTCGGACGATTGAACATAGGATCGACCGACTTAAAGGCAGGGTGGGGGCGAAAAATCTCCAGCACCTTGTGGCGCTTTGGGTTGCGAGCAGGTTGTAAGATTCTGCTAATATAAGATCGGAAGGGTCTGAATCTCGTTGGACGCTCTTTAAGCGGTGGCACCCTTGTCTTGATCATGTCACTTATACTGCATAACGATCCCTTGCGGAGGTTGGGGACGTACCCCCGGCTGCTATGATCCCAACAGACCGGTCGCCAGTCTCCGCAATCTACGATGACAGATATTTCCTTTGCGCCGGGGAGCCACTCATTTTGCTGACCCTCAACTCCAGAGCACGAAGCCACCATTTCACGAGGTTCTCATGCAATCATCGCGGCTGGACCGGCACCATTTTGAACGACCGCTCCAAAGCGATGCCACGCCTCGCGAAATTCTGCACGATCATACGCTGTTGGCTGTAACCACATCGATATCTTTCCATTGCTGCTTTTCGCCGGATCACTCTGATGGCAAAGCGCCTTCACCTCTGCCAGGGTCATGATGTAACAGACCGGAGCGTCCGTTTTAGCCTTTATGGTGATGATCCACCAATCAGACCGCAGGTTATCCAGGTTTCCGCCGAGGCCCACGGGGTCTCGTTTGGTCAGTCCCTTGCTTTGAACCCCAAAAAAAATCGTCTCAGCATCGTTCGCGCAATACAGATCGCTGCCCTTCGAGTTACGAGCTGTCAGCATAACGTTCCACCCCCGACGGGAGAGTTGCCACGCCGCGTAGTGTAGTGCCGCGTTACCAGTCACTTGCGATGATTTAACGTCCATAGATCAGGCCTTTTGAAAAAATCATCAGTTTCGCAATTTCATCTTCAAATTCACGGATATCCGCTGCCGTGCTCTGCTCGCGGCGAAGAACAGAGGCAGTAATTAGCCTTACCTCAGCAAATTGTCGAATACGTCATGCTGCAAAAGCGCCAACGGGAGACGTGTTGTCTCCTCCTAAAAATTTCGGCTACACGCAACGGCAAGTGATTTCTAACGGCTTAAGATGAGAGATTTGTTCGTCATAACGCATACCGAGTCCATCCACCACATAGAGGGAAAGGTCGGAGGCTGGTACGACACCGGGCTTACAGGACAGGGCAGGAGGATGCTCTTGCCGTGGTCGAGAGGCTATTTACGTTTATCGGCGAAAATGAGATCGAGATTTTCTCGTCCGACCTAAAGCGGGCCTCGTAGACAGCAAATTGCATCGGAAGCCACTTCGGACGGCCTGTGAAGCAGACAAAGGCGCTGCGGGAGATCAGCTATGGTATAGCTGAAGGTAAGTCGCAGGAATGGCTTGATGCGCGTTATGTACCAGCACCAGATACCGACAGACTCGATCATTGAGGTAATCTTGAGGGAGCGGAGTCCACGTCGTGATGTGGCGGCCCGGGTTTATCCCTGCGTCAACGCAATGGTTGGTCGAGATTGCGAAACGCAGGTTATCGTCCCCCACGGCTTCACATTAAGTTTGGTGATCGCAGCCTGGATGAAGGTACCTGTGGATGCCTGTGGTTTTATCTCCTACGCCGCACCCAGCGGAAGCATCACCCATCTCCGACAAGACGATTTCTTCCGCAGCAGGGCAATGATCCGTTTTGCGGACACATCCCCTTTGGTCCGATGAGTGTGGAGGTACCAAAAATACCTTGATGCAAAGCACTAATTGTGGCCGTGAATCTATCGGACGCGAGGACTGACCGGACTTTCAAGATAGCGTCGCCGGAAAGTTCCTGCGACAACCACGCCCAATCCAAATCCGGCTATCAATCTTGCTAGCAAAAGATCAGGCAGCGAATTGGACACCAGCCAATAAAAGACCCCAAATGCCAAGAACGACGTTGCGACAAGGCTAAGCTGGCCATCTGCGGCTGGCCGACGAAAAGCCACAAAATGAAAGCCAGCGACGCTCCCAACCAAGCACGGCACAAACTGACCAAGACTTATCGTTGCCTTCGCCGTAAGCGAATCCAGCAGGCAAAAGATGAGCGCCAATCCTCCGGTGCCGACTAGCTGTAACCCGACGGCTCCAGCCAGGCGTGTTCTGACGGAATATTTGGGTTTCGAATAGCGAAAATATGTGACCAAGGCGTCCTCCTTTGAAGTGGTCGCCTTCGACATGGGTGCGGCCACCCTGAAATTCGTACAACCTCAACTTGAGTTGAGGTCAAGGGGGACGGTGACGCGAGAGTTGTCCAGGGTAACCCTGCACGGAATGTACGCGTCGAGCTGTTGCTTGAGGGGCGAGTGTTACGCTCCTGACATCTGTTTCGAATAGCGTCGAAAGATGACCCGAAACATTTTTGTATTTACTATTCTTGCTGTAACCCAAGTGGCCGGATGGGGCGTCGTCGGATTTCTTCCCGTTCTGGCGTCCTCCATCGCTGATGATCTGCGAACCCCGCTTCCAACTGTATTCCTTGGTACAACGATCTTCTATGCAACCATGGGACTCACCGCGCCGATCATTGGCTCGGCATTCACTCGGCTCGGTGCGAGGATCGTAATGGTTGCCGGGGCGATGTTGATTGGAGTGGGTCTTGCCTTGTTGAGCGTCTCCGGCGCGACATTTTCGTTTCTCTCTTTGTGGGCAGTCATTGGGGTCGGAGGGGCAATGTTCCTTACGACCGCCGCCTATGTCTATCTCTCAGAGTTCGCCCACGAGAGGGCGCGCGGACTAATCAGTTCCTTGATGCTCGTCACAGGTCTCGCCGGAAGTGTATTTTGGCCGTTGACGGCTTACCTGCAACAGCACTTCGACTGGCGCGGCATCGTTCAAATCTATGCTGCAGGGATGATCGTCATTATTTTGCCGATGGTGATGTTTGGTATTCCTGAAGCGAGAACACGGGACGAGCATCGCGATACACAACAACCTGCAACCCGGAAGAACGGCACTTTCTGGCTCCTCGTCGCAGCAATTGCGTTGAACGGTTTTGTGACCTACGGCATGGAGTCTATCGGCATTGAATTGTTTCGGGCGTTGGGGGCGGATGCCGTCTGGGCTGTCGGAATGGCGTCATTCCTGGGAGTTCTCAAGGTTTGCGGCCGTCTTATCGACCTTGCCGGTGGCAGCAGATGGAGTGCCGTTTCCACTGGGATCGTGGCCGGTGTAATGATCCCTTCTGGCCTTTTGGTGCTTGTCGCCTTTGGCGCAAGCCCGGTCGCAGTGGTTGCTTCCCTGCTTCTTTTCGGAGTGGGCAGCGGGGCATTCGCTGTAGCACGTGCAACTATGCCTCTGGTGTTTTTCAAGAAGGCCGAATACGCGGCTGCAATGTCAGTGATAGCTCTGCCCTTGAACATGACTAGTGCACTGGCTGCGCCAGTCTTATCGGGAATCCTGACGATATCAGGCCCATCCGTGACGCTGCTGTTGTTGGTCATTTTTAGTGTATCCGCCTGGTGCATCCTGCTCAGACTCGGCAGTTTGACGAGAATGCACTCGATGTCGGCAATTAACTGAGACCATTCCGTTGCGGCACATCCCGGGGCGCAGAGGCCGATCTTTTGAATTGTCGGTGCAGATTAACCGGTGACAACTCTGGTCTCGGGCGTTCCATCCGAGGGCTGTTGTTCGGATTCCGACCCTGGAAGTCAAATTCCCGCGTGCAATTAAATCCTCTATAGGTCGATTGATGCCGAGGATATCCAAGGAGGTAACTGTGTTTCGCTGGGCTCATCGACTTCTTATGCTTCTGGGAGTTGCCATCGGTTCAGCTATTGCGGCGGATGGCGACGCGGTGCGAGTTTTCCACGATGCCGTTCATATGGGCAAAGTGGAAACGGTTCGGACGATGCTCACGGCCGATCCCGGACTTGCCGTTTCCAGGGACCAATATGGTTTCCAGCCCGTACACCTACTCGACATGTATGCCGATGAGGAGGTGCTCGATCTCTTGCTTGCAAATGGAGCAGACATTAATACCGTGAACGACGAGGGCGTCACCATTCTCCACATCGTCACCGATCCGGATGCCGTCCTGCTCCTTGTGGGACGAGGCGCAAATGTCGAGGCTCGCGACAAAAGAGGATGGACCCCTTTGATCATGCAGGCAAACAACCAGCAGAATGGTCCGGATGTCGTCGCCGCTCTTCTTGCGCACGGCGCTGATCCGAATGCAGAAGGGCATGATGGCGAAACCGCTCTTTCCTTCGCAAAGGAAACGGGTGATAGATCGTTTATCGAGGTACTTACCGCTAACGGTGCGACGAAGTGATAACCGTTTCAGCTTCGCTGCGCCAAGCTCCGAGGGAATTCGGAAGTGTCGCAACGGCTCGATATTGGATAGACCTTCGTCCGTCTTATGCCGGTTTGGACATGCTTTGGTCTGCTGCGTGGAAGGCCCTGTGCCCGCATGTCAGTAAAAATGACGCGTTTCGTTCCATGGTCCAAAGAGCCAGCGGCCAGGGATCGTTGGTAATCGCATTGCGCCGATGAAATTGCCGCCACATGCTAATGTATGGAGGTGTCAATGCTGAAGAATATAGACAAAATACGACTTCTCAAACTGCGTAGCAGAGTGGCCGATTACAGACATCGGCGATTGGAAGCGCCGTTTGGCGTGACTAAAGAACCGTTTGAAATCCAGATGGTGTTGGGTGCCCTTGATGACGGGTACGTCGCTCATTTACGGTCAGCATTAGAAAGCAGCAAAAAGGCTGTCGGTGGTCGTCCTAAATGGCGTGCTGTTATTCGCGAGGCTGAGCTAGCGCTTCGCCTTTGGGAAGAATTTGAAGCGGGCCACGGCACAGGCTGCCTGGTGAATATCGAGAAATGGCTCAAATGTTCACCGGCGTGGCTCATCGGCGGCGAAACTATAATCCATGCGCGTCGCCTTGTTGCCGAACACGGGGAAGAGTACCGGGAGGAGGCACTTAGTTTTTCCCTCTGGGTCAAACCGGAGAGGGCGGGTTCAACGTTGGTAACGACAGGCTTTTGACCGCGTCTGTGAGATCGTGCCCCGCATACAATTCCGCCCCTTCGGAAGACAGAATTGTAAAAAAAGCCTTTTGGTCTCCTGGCATCCCAACTTTCAGCTTGCCCGAGAGCCGGAATTTGAGCTGTGACTCAGATTTAGAAATTTGCGCTTTGAATATTCTGCCTGCTAAGTCCGCTGCGCGCTGTCTAGCGACAGCAGTCATTCTGGCGTTTAGCTGTTCCGCCATGATTGCAGCGTAGGCGCGCTTTACCCCCTCCAGTCCCGGTCCATGGCTTTGAACTACACCGCCTACGTGGCTGGTTGACCAAAGTTCCCCATCTTTAATCTCAATATAAAAATGCACTACGTTATCTCCCTGGATCGTGTGTTTACGGAAATCATAAAAGCGTAAACGGCAGGTTTCTTCTCGTGTCCGGGCGCTAGACTTTACCGCTTTCAAAAAACATCGAATGGGAATTCACCAGCCGTGAAACATACCTCCATACAGTCAGCCCTCTTTAGTGGCTTGGGTCGTACTCTGCCCACCTTTGTGTATTAAGGTCCTCATTTCAGGCCAGTTTGGCGCAGCCGGAGGTCGGGTCCCCCGGCGATTTTCGGCAGGCGTCAGCAGAGCGGGGCTTAAACAGCCACATTTGGAGACGCATTGGGGATCGTATAGTCGTAGGTCCAGTCTCTGACAGACGGGTCGTATCCCCTCTGCCGTCGACGATGACTCGCAAAGCGTTGTTGGCGCTTTGATGCAGAAGGAAACAAAAAGGAAATCAGTACCCACGAGGCCGCCCCTGACATTATCTACCATGCCTTCGCAGCATCGCGCCAGAATCTCGCACTGAAGTTGTTCAGGTATCCGCTTTGATCCGGTGCAGCTGTGAATGTTTCTGGAATTCGGTTTCCGTCGCCACAGCTCTCGAAATAATCCCTCAGCGTGTAAAGGGCGGTTCTCATCAGATGCTGCCAAGTAAATGACAGCTCGTTCTGACGAATTTCCTCCTGCTTCGCTTTGCTCGGTTTCCGCTTTGGCTGTGGCTGCGAATAGGACGGCCGAAGAACGGCTTTGTGGCGAAATGTGATGTTTCCAAAGCTCCAGTCGTCTTCGAATGCTTTCCGCCAGCGGTAGGAAATCGTAACAGACAGGTCGTTCGTAAAATGACTTGGCCAGTACACGTTGTCATCAACGTGCCAATATAGCCGCTGCCGCTCCTCGGTTTCCATTCGGCCCTTCATTTGCCCAACAGCTCTCCGGAGTTCGCTGCCGGTTCGCACCGCGTAAGAATGCGTCTCTTCAATTTTCTTGGCGGACTTGGCATCGCGATACCTCCCCAAGGCTCGCTCGAAATGATATAGCTTATTTACGACATAGGGTCCGCAGTCCGACAGTCGTAATCGGGAGAGGTTTCCAGTCCGCGCCTCCATTACAGACTGGTCGATAAGCCTTCCTAATTCATGTTCATCGACCGCCTTGATCGCGTCTATTTCTCGTTCTGTAAGATTAATTTCGCCCATATAACACAGCCCCCCAAAATTTACTGCGAATGCGTTAGGAAAAGAACAGAAATAGGAAGTGATAACCTGTATTTGCGCGCTGCACCAACATTTAAGTAATCACAAAATTGTCCGAGTTCCATACTGATCTGACTGAAGCAATTTTTAGATTCCGTGTGCCTTTAAGACTTCTACTAGTTTATTGAGCCTCTCCTGTCCTCCGCCCGGGATTTTCGCAGTGAAGAACCCGGTCTTTTTGAATGTGCGATCAAAGGCCGCTGGAATTTCTTCCATCACGCCTAGCATCTCTTGAAAATCTTCTTTGAATGCCAGGCAAATGCCAACAGCGAGGTCATGAAGCTCTCGTTGACGAATTTTTATGAGCGGGACATTGCCGGTGTTAATCTCGGGAAACGCTAAACGGCTCTCGTTGTAGGTGTGGATAGTATCGGTCAGGCTGCTGTATTTCTCGTTTATAAGCATCAGCTTGTTCGCCAGTTCAGCTTCGCCACTCCAGAACAAGAAGGCTAGCTCTTCGCTGGAGAATTGAACAGGATCGTGGTTGATGCCGGACATAGGTACCATCTTCTCGGCAATTCCTTCACTCGCCAATCCAGCGGCATTCGCATCCTCCACTGAGTTGAGGATCAATCCTATCGTTGAGTACATCTGATTAATAATGGTAATAGCTTTAACACCAATATGGAGTGCAATCGTTTCATTTCGCCTTAGCTGTTCAGCACGTTCCACTCTTCGAACGCGTCGATGCTCTGTCGCGCTCTGCCGTATATTCCGTTTGAATTCTTCTCTAGAAATCAGGTACTGAATTGTACCCGCTACAACTGCACCGACCACCGCGCCGAGAAGTGTAGAAATAAATAGTTGCTCGCCGTCACTGAGGGACCAACCAAATGGCCAGGGGTCGGGCGCACACGGCGCGAACGCTCGCGGAGCAATATTACAAATTTTCTTGCCGAGTTCTTCCAGCATCATGTTTCGTGCTCATTCTGTCTGCGTGGTAAGCTCCTAGCGAGCCCTTCGTAATTCTCAAGGAAACGTCAGTTCGCCTCGACTGAACGGAGGCGCTAGAGCGGGTACCGCAAACTGGGTGATTGCAATGTCCGGCCGGTCTATGGTCTCTGTCGGACTCACAGTCATCCCGACAGGCTGCCGGATTCCTAGCTTCATCCACACTTAGATATTCGGGACGATTCCCGGAGTATGGAACAAACATACATGATCGATCCAATCGTCAAGGCAATTCAGGGGGCGATTGTCAATATCTGTCTCTCCGACCCAGCGACCGGTGCCAGGTTGGGACGGCTGAAGCTGCAGCCAAACATGAACATCGGGACCGCGTTGAAGGTGGACGGTGATGTGCTCCATTACAGCAAAGAGCATGTTAAAAGCCTAACCACGTCAGAACTGAAGGACGCTCTAGCGAAGGCGGCCGGGGATAAGGTTTACGGTTCGCATGCCACCTCAAAAAAACATTGACGCGGCGGTTTTTGTTCTCTATTCGTTCCAGTCATGAAAAACGCACCTCTGCACCTTATACGAATATCCCGTTAATCCGCTGCCTCGTCTGAGGCTTCGATTAATCGCGAGTATTCGAGTGTGTAGATGAGTATCCAGCCGTTGCCTTCTGGCAGGACGTCACGTACGTCGTCAGCCATCTTCTCCCAGCCCAAATTTAGCCGATGCGTAGGACGCTTCATCGCCAAAGATCAACTGGCGCGTGATGTCGCGTGCCTTTTGGAATTCGAAGACGCAGTTTCGAGCTGGAACTGCCGGTCCCTGGAGTTTCGACAGGGCTTGGACACGTATCGCCCTGATTTCGTTGCCGAACGATCTCAGGATATCTTGGTAATCGATGTCGTTGGACAACATCGTCCCCCACCTTGGATTTCTGAAGCCGTCCGCGCAGAGAACTATACTTATCAAACCTGGTCACGTGGCGACATTGATCCGATCCGTTTGAAAAATTGCAAAGACCTGCTTCGTTACGCCGGGACCGAGGTCCGTCTCGGTGACCGCATCCGGTTGCTTTCGGCGCTTGAAGATGAGGGTTCCCTCACGTTTTCAGAGTGCTTGCAGATGATGAGGGAGAGCCAGCCGATATGCGCGCTGGCGAATATGATTTTAGCCCGGTTTATCGAGATAGATCTCGATACCGCGCTTCTAGGGCCTGACACCAGCGTCCGCAAGTTCTCCCGATAAATCACGTATTCTAATATTAGATCGCCAAGGGATCACCATGTCACGCAGCAAAAAGCATAGCCGTGCGCCTCAATCCATGCGCCAATACGTACTCGACAGCATCATCATCCGCGCTATCAGAGAGCATTCTTTGTTTGCGGCAGGGGGGCCTGGCTTTTTGGTCCTTGTAACACCTGAAGGATATCCCCCGTCTGAATATAGAGCGTCTGTTTTCGAACACCTTACCCAAGAGGACAGGTTCTACAGAAGCGATGATGTAGGCTGCATTCTCATCAATCTGAAAGATAAATCATCGAAGTTCGAAGACGACTATTACCAGTGCTATAAAAGGGAACGCGTCATCGCTGTGATCGAGAAAGGTGTTGAGTTGCCTTCGGTAATCCGGCTCGCCGCAGACTTGGTAATCGACATTCCCCCCATCACGTCCGACGATCTAAAAGCTGCATCGAGGGCTGTGTTGCGTCTCCCTATGACGGACGAGCAAGCCATCATTGCACTCAGCTATCCACGTGAGCACCTCTGGGCAGCTTTTCGTCCGAGACGTTCGATCAGCGAATCAATGCGACGCTTGAGGGAAACTCCGGTTGCCGCGCCAAGCAATGAGGCGAACCAAAATAAGATGCGGCCAGCCTCTGAAACGCCGATGCTTGCGGACATGTACGGCTATGGTTCGGCAAAAGAATGGGGCATGCAGCTTGCGACTGATTTAGCCGATTGGCAGGCTGGAAAGATCGACTGGGGCGATGTGGATAAAGGCATCGTGCTTAGCGGTCCTCCTGGCGTTGGCAAAAGCATTTTCGCCAACGCGCTTGCAAAGCAATGCGATGTTCTCTTGGTCGCATCATCACTTGGACGGTGGCAAAGCAGGGGGCATCTGGGCGACCTACTTAAGGCGATGCGAGCGGACTTCGACCGTGCCCGTAGCAATGCGCCGTCTATTATGTTCATCGACGAAATCGATTCCTTCGGGTCACGAGACAGTTTCGACCACGACAATGCCAATTATAGCATTCAAGTCGTGAACGCGCTGCTTGAATGCCTGGATGGATTGGATGGAAGAGAGGGTGTTGTCGTGGTGGGTGCGACGAACAATATTGATCGCATTGACCCGGCAATCATTCGCTCAGGTCGACTTGACCGACATGTTCAGATTCCACTGCCATCAGTTCCAGACAGGATTGCGATCCTTTCCCAATTGACGGACCACTGCATCCCGATTTCTGAACTAGCATCTCTAGGACCGCTCACCAAAGGTATGACAGGTGCCGATTTGGCAAAAGCTGTTCGCGATGGACGGAGGCTGGCAAGGCGGGATAAGCGGCAGCTCACTCTGGAAGACCTGAAGGCAGGACTTCCGGAAGCGGTCAAAATTTCCGGTGACCACCGTTGGGCTATTGCAGTTCATGAAGCCGGGCACACAATTGTTGGTACTCAACTCAAATACGGCACGTACCTGGGTACCAATATTTCAGATTTCGTGCGCCCCGACTTAAAGCATCAGATGGGCGGCGCTGCTCATTTCGATATTCCCCCCGTGGCTCGTCGCAACCAACAATTCTATCTAAATTGTGTTGCAGTGATGCTGGCGGGCCTGGCGGCAGAACAACTATGCCTGGGAGACCTAAGCGACGGGGCGGGCGGAGGAGAAAACTGCGACCTCGCCGTCGCCACGCGCATTGCAACCTATGCTGAAGCCAAGCTTGGGATGGGGGCAACGTTCCTTCACAGCAAGGCTGAGAGCGATGAGGAACTCGAAAGAATCAGGCTGCACGATGCCGGTCTGCGAGCCCGGGTGGAAAAGACCCTGGCAGACCAATTTGAGAGAGCGAAGGACATCCTGAAAAGAAAGCGAGTCCTGCTTGAGATGCTGGCGACGGAACTAGACGCGAACGGCTTTCTCTCCCCTGAACGCGTTATCGAACTGGAGAAAAACATCGCCGTTTCAATTCCTTCGGAATCTCAAATAGTTTGAATCCAGCGGTACCGCTAGTTGGTCCCAATTTTTTCGGGGGAAGCTTCATGTGGGTTGGTGGTATGCCACGTGTCGGTCTGGGGATTATAGATTCCCGGGAGTGGGTAGCAGCTGTGGATAAGAAGGAAGTCTCGCGTATTGAAAGTTGCAATAGGTGTTCTATGTACCAGAGCTGCTGCGGCAACATGAAGGTCCTGCCCATGCCTGAGACGTTTTGCACCGGGATGAGAAACGATGAGATTGCGTAGCTTCGGATCGGCAGCTAATGTTCCCCAAGCTTCGGCTACCTCTTTCCCTGTTTCCAGGATAGGCATGCCCAACGTCATTAGATTCTGGTACCACCGCGTCAATTGTACCGCTTTCACCGGATCGCGGGAACAAAGCTGCGTAATGCCCTGTTGGAACTCCATGATTGCGGCAGCTGGAATAAACAGGTTTGAGGCCGTTTCTATGAAGCGAATGACGTCCGGATGAGGCCTCACCCTGCTTGTTTCGCTTAGGACGCATGTGTCGAGAATATATCCTGCCACCATGGAAGTATGCTCACGTGAAAATAAGGGCACGCTCCACATTTATAGTTAAAGCGGAGTTAATCTCGCTTTATCGGAAATCGCCCGGCGATATTCGTTTTATCTAGGAATGACACAATGACTGAAGACGAGCATCTCTCGCCATCCGAAGGCACCAGCGGCAACATAGCTGGAGAGGAGATTACCATTCCAGCAGAGGGTGAGTTGCGGCGGTTCTTTGACACCCTCCGCAACGAGGGAAAAATCACTGTTAGGGATGGAGTAGATCGTTTTTCTGTGCAGATGTCTCCTTTACAGATTTCCGATAAAGCGCGAGCATTTTTAACTCGCGGAGGGCCAATTCCCGGCGACTAACGTGGTGGCTTTTCGCCCGATCCTGGCTCGTCGCCGCGCTCGGAAGCCAATGGGTGTCGATAATCCGGTTGAGTTTGTCAGGTTTTATTACCAGAAGCAGGGGCATCACGCGCGTCTCGCTAGTTTGGGTTCATAGGCGCGATTCTCTGGCAACGGCCTGACGGAGTGATTGCTACCCACAAAGCAGGATTTCTGCGGGGTGCACATTGGACACAACGCACAAGGCATCAGGCGCAGCAGGTATTGCTCGACGAAGACGGCGTACAACAGGATGTCACTGGATTTGACCGCTCCGCCAACCACCGGTCACGTGGTTTACAGCTTGCGGCGCGTGGCTCCAGGGAAACGCGGAAAGCCCCATTCTCAATGCTTGGCATCCCCGCGCAGAACAACTGCATCGGCACAACACCATCGCTGACTTCGAAGGTCAGCTTGGCCGATCCATCTAGACGAACGTGTTCGGAGACCTTGCGAACGATGGTCGCGAATTTGCCCGCCGACATATGGGTTCGGTCGTCTTCCTCAATATCCCATAGCTGAACGAAAATCTCTGACCAGGCTTCCGGGTTCGCTCCGCAATCCAGCGCAAAAAACTGGCCAGCTTTAACCTCCGTCACGTGATATCCAGGCCGAATAACGGTACCGTTGTACGAAAACACCAACGGTAGTTCTGGATTGGCGGCGACTTGGTCGAGCATGTCGCCCAAGGTGATATCTGCTGTCTTGTGTACCACACTCATCTGCGCTACTCCTATTTTCAATTATTCAAGGAATATTGAAATATGAATGAACGTCAAGCCCTCGCATCGTTTGCTGCATTATCTCACGAAACGCGTTTGGCGATTGTCCGCGCTCTGGTCGTCGCAGGACCTGATGGGATGGCGGCAGGCACCATCGCCGAGCGAATGAACCTTTCACCTTCTAATGTCTCGTTCCATCTCAAGGAACTGGACCGAGCTGGATTGATCTTTCAACGGCGAGAATCCCGGTCCATCGTCTACACCGCTGGCTATGATACTCTGGCCGAGCTTGTGACATTCCTCATGAAGGATTGCTGTGCAGGCCATCCGACGATTCGAAGCTCCGTCGAGCAACGCGAGACATGCTGCCAATTGCCGGAAACGAACCGTCAGGATGGTCTAGGTGCGTAGTCGTCATGTCGGTATCGTTTCCGCACTCGGCATAACCCAGATCATCGGCTACGGGACGCTTTATTATTCGTTCTCGATCCTGGCACCGCAAATAGCGGCGGACCTGTCGATCAGCCTTGAGCAGGTCTTTGCTGTTTTTTCCCTTTCCCTATTTGTCGGCGGACTGTGCGCGCCGGTCATCGGCAGGCAAATGGACAAAATCGGTGCAGCAACAGTGCTCACGATAGGCTCGGCTCTATCAGCTCTGACCTTGATAATTTGCGCCTGGTCACCGTCGGTTGCGATATTCGCGGTCGGGATCGTCTTGCTGGAGGTGTCGTCAGGCATGGTACAGTATCAGGCTGCCTTTGCAGCTTTGGTAGAAAATGATCCCAAGTCGGCATCGCGCAATATCACCTACCTCACTTTAATCGGCGGGTTTGCCTCAACGATTTTCTGGCCGATCTCAGTGGCTCTACTCGACGTCATTACCTGGCGCGAAATCTATCTCTTGTTTGCCGCACTGAACCTCGCGTTGTGCATGCCGCTGCATTTCTGGATCATGAGGCAGGGCAAGGCGATAAAGACCAACGGTGTTCAGCAGGCTCGTGAACATGTTGTCGGTGCCATTCCAGTGGAGAAACGACGTAAGGCGATGCTGATCGTATCGGTGGCTTTCGCGATCCTCGGTTTCACACTCGCCTCTATCCTCGCTCACATGGTTCCGATGCTCGACACACTCGGTCTTGGTACTACGGCTGTTGTCATAGGCGCATTGTTCGGCCCGGCACAGGTGATGAGCCGACTGATCAACATGGTCTTCGGATCGCGCCTGTCGCCACCAATGTTGGCGGTGATATCTGCAGCCTTGATGGTTGGCGGCATTGTCGTCTTAGGGATCACGGGGAACTCGCTGCCCGGGGCTGTGGCGTTTGCTATTTGCCTCGGCCTGGGGTCTGGCATCAACTCCATCGCCCAGGGGAGCCTGCCGCTCTATCTTTTCGGCAGTGAAGGATACGGGGCCGTCACTGGCAAGATGGCAGCAGCGAGACTGGCAGCCGGAGCAGCAGCGCCGTTTGCCTTTGCTGCGATGATGGAACGCTTCGGTATCAGCACATCACTATTCCTGTCTGCGGCACTCGGTGCGATAGGAGTTATTGCGTTCTTGAGTGTCGCTAAAAGGGTGCGGCGAAGCCGTCAGGTAGCCGCATAAACTTTCAAGAGGAGTTGCTGCGACACTCAGCTCATTCTAGCGGTAGACGTGGCGTCAAATCTTAAAGTGGTAATGTTAAATCTGCTCGAACATTTCACAATGGTCATGAGCTGTCGTTCAGTTTATACAAACTCTCCTAGCCTTCCTTGCATTGGCTTCGGCGAACATTCTCTCGTCGGACTTTGCTTTTGAGGAGGCAATATGAATACCCTGGTGTTGATTAAGCTGTTTTTTCGTTTTTGTAGAGTTCAAAAGAGGATGGTCAAAGTGACATCAGAAGAGGATCGTGGCGATATGCCAAATGAAGAAGTGTTTGCTATCTTGCAGCGACTTTCCGAGGAAGCTCGTGAAATACCTGGTGAGCCTGTTAACGCACATCGCGCTCGATTTGAGGAACGTCGCCGCCTGTTCGAAAATACCCATCAGAATAACGCAGGGCCTAGATTCTGATGGTGACCATTCATTCGAATGTCGATGATGACATTGATCGCATCTATAAGTTTCTCCGCACCAAGCGAGGGCTCGACGAAGCAGAAGCAACAGCTATCGTAGATCAGATTTACGAAGACGCTGATGATGTTGGCATCCCACCCATCGGCCGTTTTCAGGGATTAACGTTCCACCGGGCGCGCAACGGATACTTTCTCTGGTTTGTCGCAACGGGTACGGACATTCAGGTATATGCCGTTTATCATAGCCGAGAAGAATACGATAAGGTTATTCATGGACGGGCGGAGCAGACGGCCTGATCGGAGGCTTCGCCTGCTTTCGACGTCTTCAAAACAAAACTTTAGACACAAAAAAACGCCTTTTGCACGTCTCAGTTAGAAGAATACCTCCCGAAAGATTGCAACCGAACGATATGCCGGAAAATCGATCAAACGGACTTCAGCTGGACGCGTTGTTCGAGCTTTGACGACTCTTCCTTCCGCTCGCTATAACGGTCCGTCAAATATGCGGAAGCATCGCGTGTCAGCATGGTGAACTTCACCAGTTCCTCGCAGACGTCGACGACTCGGTCGTAGTAGGAAGACGGCTTCATCCGGCCATCTGCATCGAACTCCTGGAAAGCCTTTGCCACACTGCTCTGATTCGGAATGGTGATCATCCGCATCCAGCGACCGAGGATGCGCATCTGGTTCACCGCGTTGAATGATTGGCTGCCGCCGGAAACCTCCATGACAGCGAGCGTCTTTCCCTGGGTCGGCCGTACGGAGCCGACCGACAGCGGTATCCAATCGATCTGGGTTTTCATGATACCGGTCATGGCACCGTGGCGCTCTGGGCTCACCCAGACCTGGCCTTCGGACCAGGCAGAAAGATCGCGCAATTCTTGAACTTTCGAATGGCTGACAGGAGCCTCATCCGGCAAGGGCAGGCCCTTGGGATCGAAGACCCTGACCTCGCACCCGAAATGCTCCAGGAGACGACGGGCTTCGTGGGCCAGGAGCCGACTATAGGATACCTCGCGAAGTGAGCCGTACAGGATCAAAATTCTGGGCTTATGCGTCGAAAACTTCGGGCGCAACGCATCGAGATCGGGCTGGTGAAAATGCTCCGGAGAGGCTGCAGGTAATGTATCAGACAATGCGCTGTCCCTTCTCATCGAGAACCTGCTCACCGTCTTCTTTTGTGAACGGTCCTTTGAATGCGTCAGAAGGCAATATTTCGAGCGCGACCTCCGATGGCCGGGAAAGACGCGTACCCATCGGCGTCACCACGAACGGACGATTGATCAGGATCGGGTCCTTCAGCATGGCATCGAGCAACTGATCGTCGGTCAGCGCTGGATTATCGAGCCCAAGTTCAGCATAGGGCGTGCCCTTTTCCCGTATTGCCTGGCGGACCGTCAGACCGGCATCGGCAATCATCTTGGCGAGTTGGCTTCTTGTCGGTGGCGTCTTCAGGTATTCAATAACAGTCGGCTCGATGCCCGCGTGCTGGATCAGTTCAAGGGTGTTGCGGGAAGTGCCGCAGGCGGGGTTGTGATAGATAGTGACGTCCATGATCATTCTACTCCTTGGCCGGTAGCTGGAAGCGTTGTGGTACGGGAACGTGAAAACAGCCATCCTGCAAGAATGACGGCAATGAGGGCTCCGACGCATTGCGCAATGATGAAACCTGGCAGGTCGATGGGTCGAATGCCTGAGAATGTGTCCGTGAGACTTCGGGCAATTGCGACGGCTGGATTGGCAAACGATGTCGAGGCGGTAAACCAATACGCCGCCGTGATGTAGAAGCCAACCAGGGCAGGAATGGCTTCTGCTTTGAAACGTAAACCGCCGAGAATTGTGAGTAGCAAACCGAAGCTTGCTATTGCCTCGGCCATCCACTGTGACGATCCTGTGCGTAAGGTCCCTGATATCTGGAAGATCGGCAGCTCGAACATGCCGTGAGCAACAAACGTTCCAACGATGCCGCCTGCGATCTGGGCCAGAATATAGGGTCCGATGGCTGCATTGGCGATTTCACGCCTGATCGCGAACACCATGGTCACAACAGGGTTGAAGTGCGCGCCAGATATGGGGCCAAGGATCGTAATCAGAACAAACAGGATCGCGCCTGTCGGGATGGTGTTGCCGAGCAGGGACAATGCCACGTCATCGGTCAGGCGATCAGCCATAATGCCCGATCCAACAACCGTAGCGACGAGGACGGCTGTTCCAAGCGCCTCTGCTGTGAGGCGACGTCCAAGATCGTATGTCACCTTAGTCAGCTTTCTGCGTGTGACTACCGATGTCGTCGAGCCGCTTTTGGAGGGCAAGCCTGTCGAGACTTGCCATTGGTAAGCTCGTAAAGATCGAGAGGCGGTTGTTGAGCATTCTGTAGGTATCGTCAAAAGCTAGGTGCTTTTCAGCTTCGGTACCTTCAGCGGCAGCGGGGTCGGGCAAACCCCAATGGGCCGTCATCGGTTGGCCAGGCCAAACGGGACAAGCTTCGTTGGCGGCGCTGTCACAGACGGTGAACACGAAATCCATTTGCGGAGCGCCAGAGACCGCAAATTCCTCCCAGTTCTTGGAACGGGCGAAGCTGACATCATGGTTCATCGTTTTGAGCAGTTGCAGAGTATACGGATGAACCTCTCCTTTGGGCTGCGAACCCGCTGAGTAGGCTTTGAACCTGCCTTGGCCAACCCTGTTGAGGATAGCCTCGGCAATTATGGAGCGAGCGGAATTGCCCGTGCACAGGAAGAGCACGTTGTAAGTCTTTTCAGTCATGGTCGTTGTCCATGGTTAGGTCGAAGGTCTGTTTAGTCTCATGATCGTTGCCGTTGCCGGGCAAATGCTTGAAAGTTGACGGGTGGCGAGGATGGCTGCAGGCACGACTGCGCGATCAACCACCTGGAATCCAAGGCCAGAGAAAAATGGCGCTGCCGTGGTCGTAGCGAGGTAGACGGTACTAGCTACTGGAGCCGCTCGGAGCGTCTCGACAACGATCATCTTGCCCAGGGACTTTCCCCGGTGATCCGGCAGCACGACAACTGATCTAAGAAGAACGTCCTGACCGCATTGTTCGACACCAGAGTAGCCGACCGTGTTGTCGTCTCGCCCGACCGCTCGAAAGAACGTTCGTCCGGATTCAGCGATATCCTCTGTCGGCAAGCCAGAAAGAGACAGCGCCTGTGTCAGGTCGCTGAGGTCCCCTGAGATGTTTTCCAAGCGGACATAGGTCATGATGGTGCCCCCGTTGGTGTGCAGCATGGTGTCAGTTCTGCGATCAGCGGTGCGCAAAGCTCCGTAGAACCGCCACAGCAATCCTTGAGGAGGAAAAGAGTAAGGTCTCGGAGCCCATCGAGATCGGCACGGTAGATGATTGACCGGCTTTGACGCTCACTCCTCACCAGGCCTGCCCGGGAAAGCGTTGCGAGATGCGCAGACATCGTATTCTGTGGCACGTCGAGCAGCTTGGCCAGTTCGCCCGCAGGGACACCATCGGGTTCGTGACGAACCAGAAGGCGAAACGTTTCGAGGCGGGTGGTTTGGGCAAGCGCCGAGAGCGCACTGATGGCTGATGTGTTTTCCATATATCCAGAATAATGGATATTGTGTACTTGTCAATGATCTTGCTGACTGCGGTTTTGCCAGTTGAGCTTTGCAACTTGCAACGCCACGCCCAATCCTGGGGACGATTGAAAGGACGCCCATGGATTACTTACCTCACCCCGCACGCACCATGTTTATCACGGCAGCCGCATACGAACGCTCAGCTCAAGCGAAAGTAGCCATCGAGAAGAACATCGCCATTACCGATCCCGGGTTGGACCGCCAACGCGAAGCTATAGGTCAGTGGGTCGATTCTTTTGAGCAGTCGGGAGCAACCGACGACCAGATTGTAGACATGGAAGCTCGTGTGAGGGTTCTAAGGATGATCGCCGAGCCGGTATTGCACGGTGAGCAGTGTTCGATCTTCGACGTATCCGCGTTGATCCCGAAGTTGCCGAAGAACGACATCTCGGACTTTAGCCTGCGCAATCTGGCGCTGCCTGGTGATGAAACCATCTACATCCACTTTGGTCGCCAAGACGCGCTTTTCGTTGACCGGGCCCAGGACCTCTATTTTGAGGGCGCTTATGTTACGCAAGTTGACGATGAGATAGGTGACGACGAAGTCAGCACATTCCAGATAGCGCTCGTATTCAGCGATCCGGAATTCGGAGCACTGGCTTTCGACCGTCCAGTCGGTCAGACGCTTAAAAGGAACTCGGACTTCGTTCGGTTCGAGATCAAACATACCAACAGCATCCAACAAAGCTTTGCCAGCATGGCCCAAAACGGGTTGGTAGAAGAGAGCCAGATTTTAACTGCCCCGTTGAACGTCTATCGCGGAGCGTATGATCTTCTCGTTAGATCGATGATCTACCTCGGCGTTGAAGGGCAAGACTTAGAACTCGGCTTCTTCGAAGGGGCTCCGGACGACCAGGTGCAGCAGGCCTTCAAGGGCGATGAAAACGCCGAACAGTACCTTTTAGAAAACGGCTTTCCTGCGGTGCAGTTTTTCGGCCGAAACGTCGGACTGGTTCCGGACCTTTCGGAACCCGATTGGGGCGCTGAGCCAGTTGGCTTTCGGATTTAGGGGAATGTGTGCGTCAAGCCATAAAGCGGCCAGGGAAAGTTCTTAAGGGGCATCCGCCCCCTAAGAGGGTTTCTGGGGAAATTCGTTAGGGGCCGCACCACTCGTTCATGCCGATAATGTCGTTCAAATCATAAGAGGTGGTGCGGGTGGTCGGGGTCGAACCGACACTCCTTGCGGAACCGGATTTTGAGTCCGGCGCGTCTACCAATTCCACCACACCCGCATTTCGCTGCCGATTGTGTTTCAGGTCACTGAGGCAATGCCACGGCGTCTATCACGGGCGAGACCTCGCGTGCAAGCCCAAAAGCAGGAAATTTGCCTTTACGAAAGGCTATCCCAGCGCGCGGTGGCGTAGGGCGAAAATCACGAGCCGACATTTAAAAAGTCGGCGAAATTGCTGCGGCGCAGGCATTTCAATCAGTCGCGCCTGTTTCAAAACAATACACCTGGGATTGAATTATTCGGATAATTTTAGATATCTCTAATAAATTAGTATATACGCAATTACTAATTGAAACTATGATGCCGATGTGGAGTTTCCACGCGGGGCGGGAGTAGCCAACTCATAGGGAGGAAATTATGAGGGCTCTTTCTCGCAATTTGTTACTGTCTGCCTGCCTGATCCTACCGGTCAACGCCCATGCGCTGGATATCGGGATCGGCGGAGAGAACGGGGTTAATGCTAGCGTGGGTAGCAATGATAGCGGCGGTCTCGGTGTCGGTGCTTCCGTTGGCGGCAGTGGAGGGATTAATGCCGGTGCCGATATCGGCGGCCGCAGCGGCGGCGGGCTGGGTGCGGATGTCAACGCTTCGGTCGGTGGCAGCAATGGGGTCAATGCGGATGTCAACGCATCCGTCGGCGGTTCCAGCGGGGTCAATGCCGGCGTGAATGCCTCCGTTGGCGGTTCCAACGGCATCAACGCGAATGTCGGAGCCAATGTCGGCGGATCAAGCGGGCTCGGTGTTGATGTCGGACTGGGCATTGGCGGCTCGGGTTCGCCCGGTAACCCTGGCAATCCGGGTAACCCGGGAAATCCTGGTAACATCGGAAATCCGAACAATCCCGACCGGCCGATGACGCCTCGCGCCATGCGTCAGGTCATTCAGTCCTATAACGACATGTCGCGCACGGAGCAGATAAAGCTTGCCCGCCGGTGCGTCGATATTCTGGGTGGCGGATACGATGCGGCTTTGACGCAATTGTGCAAGATGATCAGGACGGCCTCGCGCTAAGACGGGTTCCATCCGCGTCATGAAATCCGAAGGGCGCCAACGGCGCCCTTCGGATCAATTGCCCTTGCGTCCGAAGGACAGGATCTTCTGCCGCAGGCTGCGGGCGAGGTTGCGGGTGTTGCGGTACATGTCCACCTGCGTGGAAACCTGCCGCACATCCCGGTCGCTGTTCTGGGCAAGCCCGACGACCAGCGTGCCCATTTCCTGACGCTCCTGCCAGAAGCGGCTCATGATCGGATGATCGGGCACGGCGCAGCTGTCGCTGCGCAGAATATTGGCGTCGTCCAGATGCCAGTCGGTCAGTTTCTGCACCAGCAGCTTGCCGGGGGAAAATTGCGCATAGCTCTCGTCGAAAGCGGTCTTCCACGTATAGGCCTCGCCCGCCGTGATGAAGACGACCATGGAGGCGATGGCGCTGCCATTGAGATCGATAGTGTGGATACGCACCGCATCCGCTTCGGCCAGATTGGTGATCGCTTCGCGGGCGAAGGCGGCACGATAACGGTCGTTGACCAGCGCGGTGCGTTTACGGCCTTTCCAGCCGCTCGCCTCCAGCGCCAGAAACTCCTCCATGCGGTAACGCACGTCTGCTGGCTGCCGGGTAACGGTATAGGAGAGGGCCCCAAGTTTTTCGAGTTGACGCCACTGCCTGTTCATTTCGCGCAAATGGTGCGGCGCAAGGGCGTTTCGCAGATAGGCCTTGCCATCGAGAAGGCTTTCCAGCATCGGCCGGTAATAATTGCCCGTCGTCGTCACCGGCAGGTTGCGGCTGAGCGCGATGGCTTTGAACATGCGGGCAAACGGCCCTTCCAGCCGAACATCCGGCAGAACCAGAACATTCGGCAGACGCATGTTGCTGTCGGAAAGCGCATCGAAAAGATTGTCGAGGGTTTCGGCAGCGCCTTCGGTGTCGACCAGCGGCGTGCCGAGCGGCCCGAATGGATTGGCCCAGACGCGAATGATGGAGGGACCGATGGAAAAGCCCGGCTTTTCCACGGTAAAGGGCATCAGGAAGCGCATGCGGCTTCTGGCGCCATTCTCATCGCGAATGAGGGCGAAGCGCACGGACTTGTCCTCGATGCGCGGCATGGCGGGCGCGAGAAGCCTTCCGGTGAAGAAGACATTCGCCTCCATGACGCGGTTGGACAGAAAGTCGAGTTCTTCCTGCATGTCATAACCGAGCTGACCCGGATAGATGCAGAATTCCCGGCCATCGCGGCCCACGCGTCGGCTGCTGTCGGCCACGGGGCGGTCACGCTCCGCGGACGCCATCAGTGCCGCGATGCGCGGGTCCTGAAAATCCGGATTCTTTGGATCGCTGGACATGCTTATCGTTACACCGCCTTCCCAGTGTTTTGACCCGCCTGGGGATCGTTGAAGGCAAAAAGGACGATCCCGAGTGTGCGGCGAATGGCAATATGCAATAGCACAGCTTCTATGCACATGGCTATCGCCACCGCTGCCGCTGCCCCTGCCAGACCATAGACCGGAATGAGCGCCATGTTGAGTGCAATGTTGCAACCGAAGATGATAATATAAAGCACGACGCACAATTTTTGTTTGCCGGCCATGTTCAGCAATGTTTCCCCCGGGCCGATCAGCGCCTTGGCGAGGAAACCGGCGAAAAGGAAGAACATCAGCTCGTAGCCCTGAACGAAGCCGGGACCGAACAGCGACAGCAGGAACGGGCCGGCCAGAAGCACCGCGCTGCCGACGCCGAGCGATGGCCAGAAGGCCCAGCGCGCTGCCTGGCTGGCGAAACCGGCGAGCCCCTGCCGGTCATTGGCCGACATGAGGGCGGCCAGGCGCGGGGCGGCGGCCGCCTGCACCGAGAAAAACACGAATTGCATCAGCACGATGGTCTTTGCCGCGGCAAAATAGATGCCAACCTGATCCGGCGGCAGATAAAGCCCGACGATTACCACATCGGAATTGGTCATCAAAAAACCGATGCCGTCGATCAGGAACATCGGGAAGGCGAACCTTATCCAGTGGCGGAAATGCACCCTGCGGACCGTGCTGCGGAAATGCCGGTTGAGCCTGCGGTTCATGAAGGCGAAATGGAAAAGCGTGGTGACATAGGTGGCAAGAAGGGCCGTCAGCATGGCCGTCGTTGCGGTTTTTTCCGCGCCGAGACCGATTGCCACCAGCATAAACAGCAGGATCAGCAGCGGGCGAACGATATAGGTGGGGCTGAGGGCGGAGACCGCCCAGCCATTGGCGCGCGCGGTGCCGTTCAGCACATCGCCCAGCGCCACCATCGGCAGGGTGAAAAGCGCGAGCGACACGGGAATGAGATAATAGGAGGCGATGCGCTCGCCGAAGAAATACAGGAAAACGAAACCGAAAATCGCAAGCGCGCTGGCCGAAAGCATGGCGAAGATCCGCGCCGTCGAGGTCAGCCCCATGATCTTGTCATGGGCATCCTCCAGACGATAGCCGGGTAAAAAGCGGATGACGGTGGTGTGAAAACCGAGACAGGAAAGATTGCCGAACAGGATCACCAGAACCCAGACGAAGGCGAACAGGCCATATTCGAATTCGCCCATCAGGCGGGCAAGAATGATCTGGGAAATGAAGGCTATACCGGCGCTGACGATACGCACCGCAAACGCAACCAGCGCCATGCGCTGCGCGCGGGAGACCTCATCACCGCCGGAAAGAACAACGGCGACTTTCGCTACCAGCGGCGAAAGTTTCGCGCGCAGGCCTGCGGGTAAGGCTTTTTCCGCCGTGTTGAGGATAGCCATGATCCACACGCCATCATTTCCAGTTGAATAGGCAGGCCGATCATACGCGCTTCATCCTTAACGAAGGGTTTGGGACGCGCCGGCCTGTGTGCCAATATCGTCCGCCACGCGTGGCTTGCGAACGCCGTTGAACAGGAAAAGGGCGAGCGGGCTGAGGCGTATCGCCTGATGCAGCATATAGGTCGCCGTCGTGGTGGCCGCGACGATGATGGTAAATTCCACGATCGGCGGCAGCGCAATGAGGATGAACAGCGTCCCGAAGGCGTAGATCAGCGGATGGTGGAACAGGTAGATGGTGAAGGACGCATCCGTCATGCGTCTGACAAGCCGGTTCGGCCTGTCGAAATAACGGCAGGCGAGGTCTATCAACAGACGGCTTGCCGCCACCGCCGCAATTGCCGACACCAGCACCAGCAGGGCCGAATTCGAAAAGGGATATTGCAGGCGCAGGGTCACCGCCGTCGCGATGGCGCCCGCCGCGATGACGCCGGTGAGAAGGCCCGTCTGGCGAAAGCGGTGAAAGAGGGCGCGGTCACGGTGCAGCAGCGCGCCAATGAGGAAGAATGGCAGGTAACGCGCATAGGGATCGGAAGCGCGTTCATAGAGAAAAAAGAGGCCGCTTCCGCTCTTTGCTGCAAGCTGGCCGGATCCGTAGATCATCAATTCCCACACAACAGGTACGAGGCAGAGCATTGCGAAAAACAGGGAGGTATGCCCCTGCCGCAGGCTGCCGAACCAATCTCTCACATAGGTTACTGGCGGACGTTCCAAGAGAAACAGCAGGCCGGCAAGCAGGATCGAATAGAAGATAAGGGCCGGCAGGAACCATAGATGCATGATCCACTGTTCGCTCGGGCGCAGCAGGCCGGGCAGGCTCTCAAGCAGCCGGTCGGCCGGGATATTGCCTTTGGCGACGCTGGCCAGTTGCAGCAGGAAAAGCTGTGATGGCCCGAGCAGAAGGACCGCGACGATAAAGGGCACGCCGAGGCGCAGGAAACGCTGTCTCAGCCAGCGCATCTTGCCCTTCTTGCCGATGACCATGGTGGAAAAATAGCCGGCCACCAGAAAGAATGCCGGCATGCGGAAGGTGACGAGTGCGGTACCCAGCGCGCTCAGAAGCGGGCTGGTGTCGAAATCCTTGATGTCCCATGTCAGGGCATAGCTGTAAAGGAGGGAGGCGTGATAGGGAATGCCGAGCAGCATGAGGAGCGCCCTTAGCGGGTCCCAGTAGTGCTCGTAGTCTGATTTGCCCGGTTGCATTTTTCCCTCGCGCCGCAGGCGCGATCCCGTGTGATCAGCAATGACCAGCACGACTATTGGTGGAAAACGCTAATAAACCCTTCACGCCCCGGAGGGTGTGGGCGGAGCCTTTTTCCTTGGCATGAGATCGAGGACCAGCGCACAGCCCAGAATGATGATGCCGGCGCCGAAAAGCTGGGGAAGCGAAAGCGGCTCATCCAGCACCAGCGCGCCGACGAGGACCGCAACGACGGTCACGGCGAATTCCACGCTGATCGCCCTGGTTGCGCCGATTGAGGAGACAAGCTTGAAATAGGTGATGTAGGTGAGGCCGCTCATGACCACCGCCTGTACGAGAAGATAACCGTAATCGATGAGGCGCGGTGCTCCGGGCAGGGGCACGGCCAGAAGAAGCGGCAATGTCATCAGCCCGCCCGTGAGAAAGGAGCCGATGGTGATTTCCCACGAACCCACGCCCTTGAGATAGCGGCTGGCATAGTTGCTGCCATAGGCGGCGCAAATGCAGGCGGCGAGGGCGGCGGCACAGCCGATGATGAAGCCGGTCGTGACGGGCACAGCGGGGAAGCCGACAAGCAGCAAGATGCCGCTAAAGCCGATGATGAGGCCGGCAAAGCCCTGTTTCGTCAGGCGTTCAAGTCCCCAGACCTGCGAGATGAGCATGGAAAAAAGCGGGATGGTGGCCACCAGAATGGCTGCCATGGCGGTGCCGACCAGCGGCGTCGCATAGGAAAGGCCTATCAACTGTCCCGCAACCGTTGTGGCGCCAACCACGGCAAAGGCACGCCAGCTCGCGGAAAATGCAAGCTTTCGGCGCGCCGCAATCGCGATCAGAAACAGGGTGACGGCGGTGACCAGCGAACGGAGCGTGACCGCGCCGATCCAGCCGAAGGCCTCGACGACATGCAAAAGCAGCAGGAAGGACATTCCCCACGCGAGTGCGAGAAAAACATAAGCGGCAAAGTCGCGAGGGGCCATGAAAGCTTTTTCCGGAAGACGATCCGGCTCCCATATTGGAAATTGCCGATATCCGTCAACAGCGATCGAGGGGTGCAACGAAAATCGCCCGCAACCGAAGGTGCGGGCGATTCCGTTTGTCTGTCAGGAACTGCCTCAGGCCTGTTCGTAAACGCCGTGGCAGTGCTTGTATTTCTTGCCGGAGCCGCAGGGGCACATTTCGTTGCGGCCGATGCGACCCCAGGTGGCGGGGTTTTCCGGATCGCGATCCTCGGCCGGCACGAAGGCGGCGGGCGCGGCCTGTTGGCCCAGCGCCATTTCGTCTTCGCCCGTATTGGGGTCGAGATGATGCGCCGTCATTTCCGGCAGTTCCGGCTGCTGCGGTTCCTGCTGCACCAGTTCCACCCGCATCAGCTGGGCGGTAACGGCCTCGCGCAGATTGGCGAGCAGCGCCTGGAAGAGTTCGAAGGCTTCCGCCTTGTATTCCTGCAGCGGGTCGCGCTGGGCATAACCGCGGAAACCGACGACGGAACGGAGATGGTCGAGGTTGACGATATGTTCGCGCCACAGATGGTCGATCGTCTGGAGAATGACCGAGCGTTCCACATAGGTCATGATCTCGGGGCCGAAACGTTCCGCGCGCTCGGCGGCGTATTTGTCGGCGGCCTCGGTAACACGCTGAAGAATATCGTCCTCAGCGATGCCTTCTTCCTTGGCCCATTCCTCCACCGGCAGGTCGAGGTTGAGGAACTGGGCGATGCCGGCCTTCAGGCCTGCAATATCCCACTGTTCCGCATAGGCATTTTCCGGAATATGCTTGGTGACGAGCGTTTCGATCACTTCATGGCGCATATCGGCTGCGGTTTCGCCGATATTGTCGGCTTCCATCAGCTCGAGGCGCTGTTCGAAGATGACCTTGCGCTGGTCGTTCAGCACGTCGTCATATTTCAGAAGGTTCTTGCGGGTCTCGAAGTTGCGGGCTTCGACCTTTTTCTGGGCGCGTTCCAGCGCCTTGTTGATCCACGGATGGACGATTGCCTCGCCTTCCTTCAGGCCGAGCTTCTGCAGCATCGAGTCCATGCGCTCGGAACCGAAGATGCGCATCAGGTCATCCTGAAGCGACAGGTAGAATTTTGAACGGCCCGGGTCGCCCTGACGGCCGGAACGGCCGCGCAGCTGGTTGTCGATGCGTCGGCTTTCGTGGCGTTCGGTGGCGATGACATAAAGACCGCCGGCGGCGAGCGCCTTTTCCTTCAGAACTTTGATCTCGGCGCGGATCGCCTGTTCCTTGGCGTCGTGTTCCGGACCGGGTTCGATGCCTTCGAGCTCGCGCTCAAGCCGCATGTCGACGTTGCCGCCGAGCTGGATGTCAGTACCGCGGCCGGCCATGTTGGTGGCGATGGTGACCGCACCCGGAACGCCGGCCTGCGAAACGATATAGGCTTCCTGCTCGTGGTAACGGGCGTTCAGGACCTGGAAATCGGAGAAGCCGGATTGACGGAGGAGATGCGCCAGAAGCTCGGATTTTTCGATGGAAGTCGTACCCACCAGAACCGGCTGGCCGCGTTCATGCGCCGCCTTGATCTCGGTGATGATCGCCTGGAACTTCTCCTCGCCGGTGCGGTAAACCTCGTCGTCCTCATCGATACGCTGGATCGGCAGGTTGGTCGGCACTTCGATGACGTCGAGGCCGTAAATGTTGCCGAATTCTTCCGCTTCCGTTGCCGCCGTACCGGTCATGCCGGCCAGCTTTTCGTACATGCGGAAATAATTCTGGAAGGTAACGGAGGAAAGCGTCTGGTTTTCCGGCTGGATCTGCACCTTTTCCTTGGCTTCGAGAGCCTGATGCTGACCTTCGGAATAACGGCGGCCCGGCATCATGCGGCCGGTGAACTCGTCGATGATGACGATTTCGTCGTTGCGGACGATATAGTCCTTGTCGCGGGTGAAGAGCTTGTGGGCCTTCAGCGCATTGTTGATGTGGTGAACGATGGCGACGTTTTCGACGTCGTAAAGCGATTCGCCCTTCAGGAGGCCCGCCTGCCGCAGCAGGTTCTCGAGCTTCTCGGTGCCGTCTTCGGAAAAGTTGGCCGAGCGCTGCTTTTCATCGATTTCGTAATCTTCCGGCGTCAGCAGCGGAATGAAGGCGTCGATGGTGTTGTAAAGGTCGGAACGGTCGTCCAGCGGGCCGGAAATGATGAGCGGCGTGCGCGCCTCGTCGACGAGGATCGAGTCGACTTCGTCGACGATCGCGTAGTTGTGGCCGCGCTGAACCATCTGGGCGCGGTCATATTTCATGTTGTCGCGCAGATAATCGAAGCCGAGTTCGTTGTTCGTCGCGTAGGTGATGTCGCAGGCATAGGCCTCGCGGCGCTGGTCGTCGTCCAGCCCGTGGACGATCACGCCAGTCGTCAGGCCGAGGAAGCCGTAGAGCCTGCTCATCGTGGCCGCGTCGCGCTTGGCGAGATAGTCGTTGACGGTGACGACATGCACGCCCTTGCCGGCAAGGGCGTTAAGGTAGACCGCAAGGGTTGCCACCAGCGTCTTGCCTTCACCGGTCTTCATTTCGGCGATGGCGCCGCCATGCAGAATCATGCCGCCGGTCAGCTGCACGTCGAAGGGGCGCATGTGCAGAACGCGGCGCGACGCTTCACGGGCGACGGCGAAAGCCGGGATCAGCAGGTCGTCCAGCGTCTTGCCGTCGGCAAGCTGCTGGCGGAACTCAGCGGTCTTGGCCGCCAGCGCTTCGTCGGAGAGCGCCTTGGTGGCTTCTTCCAGCGCATTGATGGCTGCGATCTTGCTTTTATAGGAGCGGACGCGGCGGTCATTTGCCGAACCGAACAACTTGCGGGCTATTCCGCCGAGACTGACCATCTTACTGGCCCTTTCTGAAATTCCGTTTTGCCGGGCGCTTTTCTCCGTCACGCCGATTTCAGCATAAATGACGGACTTCGCCCTTCAACGTATCTGGACGCGAGGTTGCGTGACAGATAAGAGGGGGGGCAAATGATGTCAACGGTTCTGCCCGTTACAGAATGGCCACAATCCGGTGTTTGGAAGTTTTTTCAGAGCCGGAAACCATGTCTGGAGCCGGCATTGTCCCCGAAAGGTTCAAAATGTTGCGCTATAATAAAATTGCGGCTGCGGTGATTGTGGCCACGCTCGGCCTCCAGCTTCCGGCTTTCGCACAGGAAGACAAGGTTGTCGCCAAGGTCGGCGATCTGGAAATCCACCAGTCCGAACTCGACCTCGCCATGAGCAACCTCGACCCGCAGCTCGCGCAGCTTCCCGATGAGCAGAAGAAGGTTGCAGCCCTTTCCGGCGCGATCGACGTCAAGCTTCTGGTGAAAAACGCCAGCGCCGAAGGTCTGGAAAAGACTGAAGATTTCAAGAAGCGCATGGAATTCATCCAGGACCGTGAGCTGCACAACGCCTATTTCCGCAAGCATGTCGTCGATGCCGTTACCGCTGACGAAGTAAAGGCTCGCTACGACAAGGAAGTCGCAGCCCTGCCGCAGGAAGAGGAAATCAAGGCCGCGCACATTCTCGTCGCCAGCGAGGACGAAGCCAAGGACATCATCAAGCAGCTTGATTCGGGCAAGGATTTCGCCGCACTCGCCAAGGAAAAGTCGACCGATTCCAACAAGGATGACGGCGGCGATCTCGGCTGGTTCGGCAAGGGCCGCATGGTGCCGGAATTCGAAGAAGCCGCTTTCGGTCTCGAAAAGGGCGCCTACACCAAGGCTCCGGTGAAGACCCAGTTCGGCTTCCACGTCATCAAGCTGGAAGACAAGCGCATCGCACCGCCGCCGGCTTTCGAGCAGGTCGAGCCGCAGGTTCGTCAGCTTGTCATGCGCGACAAGTACGTTGCCCTCATCGAGAAGGCAAAGGCCGACCAGAAGATCGAAATCATGGATGAGACGCTGAAGAAGGGCTACGACGAAGCCACGAAGGAACAGCAGGCTCAGCCGCAGCAGTAAAAACAAATGTTACGGGGCGGCTATGGGCCGCCCCGTTTCATCTCAGGCATTCCAGACCCCTTTTCCAGAATTTCAGGCGCTTCCCATGTCCGTTGCCGTTTCTCCGCTCGCTCCGAAATCCTATCCTGACATGCCTGCGCTGCGCGGCGTTCGCATGGCGACGGCCGCCGCCGGCATCAAGTACAAGAACCGCACCGACGTTCTGCTGATGGTGTTCGACAAGCCGGCAAGTGTTGCCGGCGTCTTCACCAAATCGAAATGCCCTTCCGCCCCGGTCGATTTCTGCCGCGCCAATCTCGGCGGCGGCGTGGCGCGTGCCGTGGTGGTCAATTCCGGCAATGCCAATGCCTTTACCGGCGTCAAGGGCAAGGCCGCGACCGAATTGACGGCGAAATCCGCCGCCGCTGCCGTTGGCTGCTCCGAGGGCGAGGTCTTTCTGGCATCGACGGGCGTGATCGGTGAGCCGCTGGATGCTTCGAAATTTGCCGGCGTTCTCGGCGACATGAATGTCAGGGCGGAAGCCGATTTCTGGCAGGAAGCCGCCAAGGCGATCATGACGACCGACACCTATCCCAAGGTTTCGACCCGCACCGCCGAAATCGGCGGCGTGATCGTGACGATCAACGGCATTTCCAAAGGTGCTGGCATGATTGCGCCCGACATGGCGACGATGCTCTCTTTCGTGGTGACGGATGCCGATATTGAGCCTGCCGCCCTGCAATCCCTGCTTTCCGCCGGTGTCGGCCCAACCTTCAATTCCGTGACGGTCGATAGCGACACTTCCACCTCCGATACGTTGATGCTGTTTGCGACAGGTGCTGCCGCTGAAGACGGCCAAGTGAAGGTAACGAGCGCCGATGACGAGCGCCTTGCCGGCTTCCGCGCCGCGCTGAACGATCTTCTGAAGGACCTTGCCTTGCAGGTGGTTCGTGATGGCGAAGGCGCGCGCAAGATGGTGGAAGTCACCGTAACGGGCGCGGAAAACGATGCCGCCGCCAAGAAGATTGCCCTTTCCATCGCCAATTCACCGCTGGTGAAGACCGCGGTTGCCGGCGAAGACGCCAATTGGGGCCGCGTCGTCATGGCCGTCGGCAAATCCGGCGAAATGGCGGACCGTGACCGCCTCGCCATCTGGTTCGGCGGCGTGCGCGTAGCTGTCAACGGCGAGCGCGACCCGGATTATTCGGAGGCGGAAACCAGCGCGGTGATGCGTCTCGAAGACATTCAGGTAAAGGTGGATATCGGCCTCGGTCAGGGCACTGCCACCGTCTGGACCTGTGACCTGACGAAAGAATATGTTGCGATCAACGGCGACTATCGGAGCTGACCGTTGGAGCCGAAGAGAATGCAGGACAATAAAGCCGTCAATCTGCCGCTGGTTCGCCGTCTGGAAGCCGTCAGCTTCCGGGCATGGCCTGCCTCGTCGGTGATTTATGACGGTAGCTGGCAAATCCGTCTGACGGGTTCGCACCCCTCCAAGCGCATCAACTGCGTGGTACCGCTCGACCCGTCCGATTACGGAAACAGCGCGGTGCGGCTGGAAAAGGCGCGCAAGCGTTTTGAAGATTTCGGCCGACCGCTGGTGGTGCGCGAAACGACGCTGATGCCGCCGCAGCTGAGAGAATTTCTCTCGAATGACGGCTGGTCCGTGTTCGAAGAGGTGATGGTCATGACGGCCGATCTCTCCGGCATGGAGCTGCCCGAAACGCTTGTCAGCCTGCCGAGCCACGATATCGGCCGTTTTGTCGAGGCGAGCATCAAGGTCAGCGATAGCGATCCGGCGCTCCGTCCGGCGATTGCGGAAATCGTCAGCTCCATCAAGCCGGCGCTCGGCCTCTTCATCAATGAGGAAGTGGAAGGCAATCCGCTCGCGACCGTGATCTGCGTGCAGGACAATGATCTTGCCGGCATCATCTCCCTCGATGTCGAAAAGTCGCAGCGTAAAAAGGGCCTCGGCACGCAGGTTTTGTCGTCGGCACTGCGTTGGGCAAGAATCAGCGGCGCAAAAACCGCCTGGCTGCAGGTGGTTTCCACCAATGCGCCTGCCATCGCCCTTTATGAGAAATTCGGCTTCTCCGAGGCTTATCGTTATCGTTACTGGCGCAAGGGGGCCGGCGCATGAGCGAGGCAGGCAAAAAAATCCTGCTGGTCGCGGCCTGCGCCCTTCTCGACCAGGATGGCCGCATTCTTCTGGCGCAGCGTCCGGAAGGCAAGTCACTTGCAGGCCTGTGGGAATTTCCCGGCGGCAAGGTGGAGCATGGCGAGACGCCGGAGGAAACCCTTGTTCGTGAACTGGACGAGGAGTTGGGCATCAAAACCAAGGTCGCTTGCCTCGCACCGCTGACATTTGCCAGCCACACCTATGAGACCTTTCACCTCCTGATGCCGCTTTACGTGTGCCGCCGTTATGAGGGCATTGCACACGGCCGGGAAAGGCAGGCGATTAAATGGGTGAAGCCGCAGGCACTGCGCGATTACCCCATGCCGCCGGCCGATGAGCCGCTCATCCCCTTCCTGCAGGATCTGCTATAAAATCGGGAAGCCCCCCGACGTCCTCGCGTATTATCCCGTCACAGCTTCGTGAAAATGCCCCGTTTGCAGCGCTTTGCCGTGCCAAAACGGGGCTGTGTTAAGAGATCGTTCAGCACCCTCTGGCAGATTGTTAAGCTAAAGAAGCGGTAAACTGCGCGAGACGAGGTTGGTCATGAACGAGGATTTCTGGAAGACGGTGGAAGGTCGTCACTTGTATTCCGACAAATCCCGTCGTACCGGCGTACTCAATGTGACGCTGCTTTTCGGCACGGCAGTTATCGCGCTCTCACTCATCGTCACTCCCATGCTTGCCGGAAAATCCTCCACGCGGGTGGCGCAGTTTCCCGACAGTTACGACATGATCAGCACGGGCTCCATCAAGAAGACCGATGTGGGCAAGACCTATTCCATCCGTCGCAGCATCACCCAGCCAATGCCGGAAATGCCCTGCGTGGTCACGGGTTATAGCAACGAGAGCGGTTGCTGATCGTTTACCATCAAAGGTAACGGATTCCTCACATCGCCGACCTAGGATAGAGTTGATTTCAACAGGGCAATGCCGGTTGTCGCAACGCACCGGATGGCGGATGGGGAATATCCTGTGCTGCATTTTTTTATCAATTTTTGCAAAAGCGAAGACGGTGCGACAGCGGTTGAATACGGCTTGATCGCCGGGCTGATTTCCGCCGCCCTCATCGCTGGCGCAGGCAGCATAAGCAGCAATATCAATGCCGTGTTTCAGTTCATCGTAGACACTTTGGCGAGTTGAAGCCTTTCGGCTGATCGCTCAGGACAGCTTCACCTCGGTTGTCTTTAAGGCATCGGCGAGCCGCACCTTGGCGGAGCCGGGTTTCAGCGGTTTCTGCTGGCTTTCGTGCGGCGCCCAGCCCGATACATAGATGATGGAAAATGTCGCCCTTATCCGCCCGTCAGGATCGGAATATCGCTCGGCGTAAAGCTCCGCGGCGCGCAGGAAAAAGGCCCGGTTGAGCGGCTTTCTGCTGCGGCTTGCCAGCGGATTGGCCATGCCCATGGCGCGCAGGTCGCGCATCAGCGGGAAGATTGAATCGTAACGCACGGTGTAGCTTTCCGCATCGGTCACGGGGAGCGCAAAGCCGGCGCGCTGCAAAAGCGCGCCGACATCGCGCACATCGGCGAAGGGAATGACGCGCGGGCTGGCGCCTCCGGTCAGTTCCGCCTCGGCGGTCAGCAGCACGTCGCGCAGTTCCTGCAGGGTGCCGCTGCCGGGAATGGCGCCGAGAAACAGGCCGTCCGGTTTCAATGCCCGCCGGATCTGGATCAGCGTGCCGGGCGTATCGTTGGTCAGATGCAGGGCAAGCGGTGAAACGATGAGGTTGGCGGAGGCCTCCTCGAGCGGCAGATGCTCCATGGAAGCGACGTCGGGAATATTCGCATCCGTCGCAAAACAGCTCTCGGTTTCGATACGGCGAATGGTATCCACCTTGCCGGTTTCCGCCAGCCGCCGGGCGGTGACGCCGGTGCCGCCGTGAAGTTCGATTGCGGTCTCGAACTGGCGCTCGACGATGGCAAGCCTGTCGGCCAGCTCTTCGGCCGCCATATCGAGAAGAAACAGGGCCTTGTCGTCGCGCCGGTTCCACGCCCGGCGACGGTTTTGTTCGATCAGGGCTTGGTCAAAGAGAATATCCATCGTCTTGCCTGCTCGGCCTCAAACGCCTTCGGGATCGGCGGGCCGTATCGTTGGTCTCATGCCGCCTGCGGCATCGTTTTCCCGGTGTCGGGAGGGAACTATCGCTCTCGCAAAGGCACCCGTTCGGCGGTAAAGTCAACCTCATGGGTGCTGGTGAAAGTCTGTTTTCGGGTTTGCTGTCGAAGTCTGCGGCCGTGCCGGCGGCGGCGGGAGACATGTGGCGTGCGGTCTTCCGTATGGTCTACCCGCCAACCTGCGCGGGCTGCACCCGCATGACCGGCGGCGAGGGCGCCTTATGTGCGGATTGCTGGCGGGATGTGGCCTTTATCGATCGCCCTTTTTGCGAGGTTCTGGGTATTCCCTTCGCGCGGGATCACGGAGATGGTTTCGTGAGCGCGCAGGCGATTGCCGAACCGCCGCCTTTTGACCGGCTGCGCGCCGTCGCAAGCCATGAGGGAACCGCCCGCAAGCTGGTGCACCGGCTGAAATATCAGGACCGGACCGATCTCGCCCGCCTGATGGCGCTGTGGATGCTGAGGGCAAGCGACGGAACGGTGGATGCCTGCGATTGCATCGTGCCCGTTCCATTGCATCGCAACCGCTTCCTGCGCCGCCGCTTCAATCAATCCGCCGAGCTGGCGCGGCATCTGGCCAGGGCCTCCGGCAAGCCCTTGCTTGCCGGCACGCTGCTGCGCGTGAAGCCGACAGAGCGGCAGGTGGGGCTTTCCGCGCTCGCCCGGCGGGATAATGTGCGCGGCGCTTTCGCGCTCGCGCCCGGCCGGGAAACAGATGTCCATGGCAGGCGCGTGGTACTGGTGGATGACGTCTATACCACTGGCGCGACGGTGGGTGCGGCAAGCCGCGCCCTGCGCAGGGCCGGTGCCGCGGATGTGACGGTTTTGACCTTTGCAATGGCCATTTCCGGGCCTATATGAAACCTGAATGACATGACTTTATCGTGCGTTTTACCGCACGTTTGCGAGGGCTTTGAAAACATGGCACCGGTGACGATCTATACGCGGGATTTTTGTGGTTATTGCGCGCGCGCCAAGGCGCTGCTGGACAGCAAGGGCGTGGATTATGCCGAATATAACGCCACGACGACACCGGAATACCGGCAGGAAATGATCGAGAAATCCGGCGGAACGACGTTCCCGCAAATCTTCATCAACGGCCAGCATGTCGGCGGCTGCGACGATCTGCACGCGCTGGAGCGCGCCGGTAAACTGGACGCGCTGCTGGCCGCCTGATCGGCCGCGACCTTGCGGGTATGGAGGATGTGATGGGTTTCAAGGCTGCCGCCATTCAGATGCGCTCCGGCGTCGATCCGGCAAGAAACGCCACCGATATGGAACGGCTGGTGCGTGCGGCTGCGGCCGAGGGCGCCGTTTATGTGCAGACCCCGGAAATGACGGGTGCGATTCAGAAGGACCGGCAGGCGCTGCGTGCGCAACTGCGTGATGACGATGGCGATATCATCGTTGCGACGGCCGCCCGTCTTGCCCGCGAACTCGGCATTCATGTCCATGTCGGCTCCACGGCCATTGCCCGCCCGGATGGCAAGATCGCCAATCGCGGTTTTCTCTTCGCGCCGGATGGTTCGCGCATCTGCAGCTATGACAAGATCCATATGTTCGATGTCGATCTCGACAATGGTGAAAGCTGGCGTGAAAGCGCTGCTTATCAACCCGGCGAAGTGGCGCGTATCGCCGAACTTCCGCTGGGGAAATTCGGCTTCGCAATCTGCTATGACGTCCGTTTCCCGCAGCTTTTCCGCGCGGAAGCGCTGGCAGGCGCGGAGGTTCTGACCGTTCCGGCGGCTTTCACCCGGCAGACGGGGGAGGCGCATTGGGAAATCCTGCTGCGTGCCCGCGCCATCGAAAACGGCGCTTTCGTCATCGCCGCCGCGCAGGCCGGCGTGCATGAGGACGGGCGGGAGACCTTCGGCCATTCCATCATCATCGACCCATGGGGCAAGGTTCTGGCCGTTGCCGGCGGCGCTGGCGAAGAGGTCATCTTCGCCGAGATCGATACCTCGCTGGTGGCTGCCGCGCGCGGAAAAATTCCCAATCTCCGCAATGCCCGCGAGTTCGGTCTGGATACGGTTATTCCCCTGAAGCCTGCCGGAGGTGAAGCGGCGTGATCCGTTATGCGCTGGCCTGTGAAAAGGGTCATGAGTTCGAAGGCTGGTTTGCCGGCAGCGACGATTTCGACGATCAGTTGCAGCGCGGTTTCCTGTCCTGTCCGGTCTGCAATTCCGTGCAGGTCTCCAAGCTTTTGATGGCGCCTTCGGTTTCCACCGCCCGCAAGAAAGACGAACGCCAGACGCTGGCCATGGATACCGCCCGAAAAGAGGCGCTTGCGAAAATCCGCGAGGCCGTTGCCAATATCCGCGCCAATGCGGAAGATGTCGGCGATAAATTTCCGGAAGAAGCCCGCAAGATCCACTATGGCGAAGCGGATGAGCGCGGCATCATCGGCAATGCCTCGGCGAAGGACGCCAAGGCCCTGCTGGACGAAGGTATCGAGATCGCGCCGTTGCCGGTGCTGCCCGACGACGTCAACTGAACTTCTTTAGGACGACCTCACGCAAATAGCGCCCGGCATTACCCCTGCGCCGGCCGCTTCGCCAGCATCATGTAGTTGACATCCATGTCGGGCGAAAGATTCCAGCGATCCTGGAGCACGTTGTAGAAGACGCCGGTGCGGTGGATGATATCCATGCCGCTCGCCACCAGCGGCCGCTCGAGCTCCTCCGGGCGAACGAGCTTTTCATACTGGTGCGTGCCCCGCGGCAGCCAGCGCAGCACGTTTTCGGCGGCAAAGATCGCCAGTGCTCGGGCTTTGAGCGTGCGGTTGATGGTGGCGGCGAACATCAGGCCGCCGGGGCGTACCATTTTCGCGCAGGTGGTGACGAAGAGATCGACATTGGCCACATGCTCAACCACCTCCATGTTGAGGATGACGTCGAAGGTTTCGCCGGCTTCCTGCAACTGTTCGGCAGTGACGGCGCGGTAATCGACGCTGACCCCGCTTTCGCGGGCATGGGTGGAGGCGATGCCGATATTCTTTTCCGATGGATCGGCGCCGACCACATCCGCGCCCATGCGTGCAACGGGTTCGGAGAGAAGGCCGCCGCCGCAGCCGATATCCAATATGCGCAGCCCTTCCAGCGGGCGGTGCGCCTTCGGGTCGCGGCCGAAATTCTCGCAGATGCGGTTGCGGATATATTCGAGCCGCACCGGATTGAACTTGTGCAGCGGGCGGAACTTGCCGGTCGGGCTCCACCACTCCGCAGCCATCGCGGAGAAGCGATCCACTTCGCTCTGGTCGACGGTCGTCTGTGCGATTTCGCTCATGGTTCTGCTCCATATTGCTGTTGCATTGAAGTCGGATGATTGCCCCCCGAAGTCAAGACCGGCGGTCCATTCCGGCGGCGATTTATCGGGCGCTGATTGCCGCAGGTGGAACTGATTGGATGCCTCATTTGTTTCATGCTGCGTTCATGCAGAACCGCGTATTTTCCGGTCGTGGCAGTATGCGGAACACATACTCGTCCATCGAACAGGGTGGATGCCGACAAGGGCAAAGCGGGCCTTTGCTTGAGGAGAAAGAAGTGAAGAAAAAACTATTTGGCGCATTTGCGCTGGTGGCCATGCTCGCTGCGCAGGCACTTGCCGAAGCTGCGACGCGGGGTTTCGCCACCGCGAATGTGAATATGCGCTCCGGCCCGAGCACGGCTTATCCGGCCGTCGTGGTTATTCCGAATGGTGCGCCGCTCACCGTGCACGGCTGCCTTTCTGATACGCCGTGGTGCGATGTTTCCTTCGTGGGCGGTCGCGGCTGGGTGGCCGGGCGTTATATCGCCACGACCTACCGGCAGAACCGGGTCTATGTCGAACCGCGTTATTACCGAGATCTCGGCGTGCCGGTGATCACCTTCGAAGTCGGCCGTTATTGGGACCGCTATTATCGTGACCGCGACTTCTACCGCGAGCGCGACCGCTGGCGCCGTCCGCCGCCGTCCGGCGGTTACTGGAACGCCCCGCCTCCGAGCGCCGGATGGGATCGTCCGCGTCCGCGTGACGAGTGGCGTGACGGACGCCGGGACGACTGGCGTGATCCCCGTCAGGGCGGCCCGAATGACGGACGCTGGGAACGTCGCTACGGCGACTGGAACCAGGGTGACAGAAATCAGGACAGGCCGCGTCGCGACGACGACCGCCGCCGCTTCGAAGATGAAAGCCGCGACCGCAACCGCGATGGCCAGCAGAACCAGGATGAAGGCCAGCGTCGCCCAGAGCGTCGCCAGTGGGATGACACGCGCCGTGCGCCTGCTTCGGAAAATTTCCGCGATGGCTGCCGGATCGGCGATCCGGGTTGTGACCCGCGCTAAACAGACAAAGCCCGGCATGATTGTCGGGCTTTTTTCATTTATGGCTTCAGCTTGGCTTTACGAGCCGCTACTTCGCGGTGGCAGCCTTGCGGGCACGGGCCTTGGGTTTTGCCGGGGCTTGCGCATCCGGTGCGGCTTTTGCAGCAGCGGCCTTGGGAGCGGCCTTTTTGCGCGTTGCGGGTTTCGTCGCTTCCGATGTCTTCAGCAGCGAAAATTCATGCTTGGCCTGTTCCCAATGGTGCGCGTCGCGCCCATGGGGGTGGCCTTCCTTTTCCCAGAGTGTATATGCCCGTTTACTGATCCATTCGTGTTCCGAAACCTGCATGCTCGTCTCCCGTTGCTGTTTACAGCGCCTATGAGAAGGCGACATTCCGCTTTGGTCCGGCACACGCTCGACAGGAATCAATGCCGGCATTTCCAGAACCCATTACATGCCATGATTTTCCGGGCGTCAAGCAAACATGCTGCATTGCGAAAACGGATTTCCGGCATTTTCTGCCAGTTAAAGCAGTTTGAGCGAAAGACGTTCCCGCAGAACAAGATCAACGTTGCGTGATCGCGCCCGGGCCGCCAAGATGGCCGGATGAATGGGCAGCGGAGGAGGCGGTCTTGGAACAGAGAACGGAAGCGGATGCGCAGGTCATCGTCGAAAAACGGGGAGGGGCAGGCATCATTCGCCTCAACCGCCCGAAGGCCATCAACAGCCTGACCTTGCCCATGGTGCGCGACCTTTTTCAGGCGCTTCAGCGTTTCGAAGAGGATGCCGGTGTTTCCTGTGTGGTCCTTACAGGAGAAGGCGACAGGGGGCTTTGCGCCGGGGGTGATGTCCGCATCATTCACGATCTCGGCAAGGCGGGCGATCCGCAGGTGCTTGATTTCTGGCGGGAAGAATTTCCGCTCAATTATCGCATCGCCCGCTTCGGCAAACCCTACATCGCCCTGATGGACGGCATCGTCATGGGCGGCGGTGTCGGCATTTCAGCCCATGGCAGCCACCGCATCGTCACGGAACGCACAAAACTCGCCATGCCGGAAACCGGCATCGGTTACTTCCCGGATGTCGGCGGCTCCTGGCTTTTGCCACGGGCGCCGGGTGAATGCGGCACCTGGTTGGGGTTGACGGGCAATGCCGTTACCGCTGCCGATGCCATCTATGCCGGTTTCGCCGATTATCTTGTTCCTTCGGACCGTCTCGACGGGTTGATCCAAGACCTGTCGCAAGCGGCGGATACAGAAAGCATCGAGACGGCAATTGCGGCGCACGCCGTCGAGGCCGGTGAAGGCGTTTTATCCATAAATCGGGAGATCATCGACGCGACATTCCGTTTCGACACTGTCGAGGAGATTTTCGAGGCACTTTCGGCGCGCCAGGATGCGTTTTCGCGCGAGACCCTTGAGGTCCTGCAAAAACGCTCCCCCACCAGTCTGAAACTGACCCTGAAGCTGCTGCGTCTCGGTCGGGAAAGCGCGAGCCTCATCGAATGCCTGGAGCGGGAATTTGCCGCCGGCACGGAAATATTGCGCCAGCATGATTTTTACGAAGGCGTGCGTGCGGCGCTGGTCGACAAGGATCGCAATCCCCGCTGGCAACCGGCACGGCTGGAGGAGGTGAGGGAGGAGGACATTGCGCCTTATTTTGCCGCGCATTCCGGCAATCTGTTTCCCGATCATCGTCTTTAGGTCGGCGCAAAAGAAATCCGGCTTCTTGCCGTATATGAAATCATCGCCTGCGGAGCGGACATTCTTTGGGCGAAATTTCCAATCTGCGCACCCGGAAAGCATGGCTGTTTCTCGCGGGCGTTGCCGCCGCCCGCTATGTTGAGCACCATTCGAATTGCCGGGGGTATTCATGAAACGTCTTCTCATTATCGGTACTGCCATTGCCGCTCTTTTTGCAGGTGCGGCGCAGGCGCAGTCTCCGACAACCATTCTCAACGCATCCTACGATGTCGCCCGCGAAGTTTTCGCGGCCGAGAACGAGGCGTTCATCAAGCTGCATCCGGGCGTCACGGTCGACCAGTCGCATGCCGGCACCTCCAAGCAGGCGCGCGCCATCGTCGAGGGTCTGGAGGCCGATGTCGTCACCTTCAATCAGGTCACCGATGTCGATTTTCTGGTGAAGCAGGGCTTCGTTTCCGCCGACTGGAAGAAGGATTTTGCGAACGACGCATCGCCCTTCTATTCCTTCCCGTCGTTCCTCGTGCGCGCCGGTAATCCCAAGGGTATCAAGGACTGGGACGATCTTGCCCGTGACGATGTGAAGATCGTTTTCCCCAATCCGAAGACCTCGGGTAACGCCCGTTACACCTATCTCGCCGCCACCGCTTACGCCAAGGAGAAATTCAACGGCGACGACGCGAAGGTTCAGGCATTCGTCAAGAAAATCTTCGACAATACGCCGGTGTTCGACACGGGAGGCCGCGCCGCCACCACCACCTTCGTTGAGCGTGAAATCGGCGACGTGCTGATCACCTTCGAAGCCGAGACGCGCGGCATCGCCAAGCAATATGGCGCAGACAAGGTGGAAGGCGTCGTGCCCTCCGTCAGCCTTCTGGCCGAATTCCCGGTGGCCGTGGTGGACAAGGTCGTCGACAAGCGTGGCTCGCGCGATCTGGCGAAGAGCTATCTCGACTTCCTCTATACCGAGGAAGGCCAGCGCATCGCCGCCGAATTCGGCCACCGCGTCCACAATGAAAAGGTCGTCGGCGAATTCAAGGACAAGTTCCCGGCCATTCGCCTCGTCAACGTCGAGGAGGTCTTCGGCGGCTGGGATAAAATCCAGAAAGAGCATTTTGCATCCGGCGCGACGCTTGATACGCTTTACGGCAGCCGTTAATCACAGCGATACGCAACAGGTAAAAGACCCGGCGGGAAACCGCCGGGTCGCTTTTTGATGAATGGGGGGCGGGGTTTGAAGCGGAATGTTCTGCCGGGGCTGAAATTGTCCCTTGGCGTTACCCTGACTTACGTTGCCATCATCGTGCTCCTGCCGCTCTCGGCGCTGGTGTTCAAGGCGGCAAGCCTTGGCCCTGCCGAATATTGGTCGATCATCTCGTCGCCGCGCGCCGTGGCCAGTTATCGTGTTACCGTGCTCTGCGCGCTCGCCGCCACGCTGTTCAACGTCATCTTCGGGCTGGCGCTCGCCTGGGTGCTGACGCGTTACCGCTTTCCCGGCTGGCGCATCGTCGACGCCATCGTCGATCTGCCTTTTGCGCTTCCGACCGCCGTTGCCGGCATTGCGCTGACGACACTGTTCGCAGGTAATGGCTGGTTCGGCTCGGTGCTTTCACAATTCGGCATCAAGGTGGCCTACACGCCGCTCGGCATCATGGTGGCGATGGCCTTTACCAGCCTGCCCTTCATTGTGCGCACCGTGCAGCCGGTGCTGGAAGACCTCGATCCGGCGCTGGAGGAAGCGGCGCAATCGCTCGGCGGTTCCGATCTCGAAATTTTCCGCAAGATCATCCTGCCGCTGTTGACGCCGGCGTTGCTCGCCGGTCTGTCGCTGTCCTTCGCCCGCAGCCTCGGCGAATTCGGGGCGATCATCTTCATCGCCGGCAATCAGCCGTTTTCGACGGAAATCACGGCGCTGCTGATCTTCATCCGGCTGGAGGAATATGATTATCAGGCGGCGGCCGCCATCGCCTCCGTGCTGCTCATCACCGCCTTCGTGATGCTGGCGGTGACCAATTATCTGCAGGCGCGCGCGCTTCGTTATACGGTGAGGGGCTGAGAGATGAGCGCCGTGTCTTCACATCGCAAACCGCCACGCGTCGGCGACGCGCCTTTCGTTCGCCGCAGCCTGATTTCTTTTGTGCTGGTCATCGGCGCCCTGTTGGTCCTGGCGCCGCTTATCATCATCGGCGTCGAGGCGTTTTCGCAGGGCTGGAAGGCCTATACGGCCACCATCACCCATCCCGATACCCGCCACGCCATCATGCTGACGGTGCTGACGGCGCTGATCGCCGTGCCGGTTAATACCGCCTTCGGTGTTGCGGCCGCATGGGCGATCACCAAGTTCGATTTCCCCGGCCGGCGCTTCCTGCTGGTGCTGATCGAGATACCCTTTTCGATCTCGCCCATCGTCGCGGGTGTCGCCTATCTTTTCGTTTACGGCCTCCAGGGGCTTTTCGGCCCGTTCCTCGATGCGCATGACATCAAGATACTTTTTGCGCTGCCCGGCATCGTCATCGCCTCGATGTTCGTCACGGCACCTTTCGTGGCGCGGGAACTTATCCCGCTGATGCAGGCGCAGGGCCGCGATCTGGAAGAGGCGGCGACCTCGCTTGGCGCCTCCGGCTGGCGCACCTTCTTTTCGGTCACGTTGCCGAATATCAAATGGGCGCTGCTTTATGGCGTCGTGCTGTGCAATGCCCGCGTGATGGGTGAATTCGGCGCGGTATCGGTCGTGTCGGGCAATATTCGCGGCCAGACCAATACGCTGCCGCTGCATATCGAGCTGCTTTACCACGACTACCAGACGGCCGGCGCTTTTGCCTCGGCATCGATCCTCGCCACCCTCGCCGTCGTCACCATCATCGCCAAGGTGGCGCTGGAACGACGCGGCGCCGGGCGCGGGGCCAAGAAGACCAACGGCGATGCCGCCATCGCCACGGAGACCTGATTCCCATGAAAATCCGCCTCGAAAATGTGGTGAAGACCTTCGATACCTTCCGCGCCGTGCGCGATGTTTCGCTGGATATCGAAAGCGGCGAACTTCTGGCGCTGCTCGGTCCCTCAGGTTCCGGCAAGACCACGATTTTGCGCATGGTCGCCGGCCTCGAATATAGCGATGGCGGCCGTATTTTTTTCGGCGACGAGGACGCCACCAATATTCCGGTGCGGGACCGTGGCGTCGGTTTCGTATTCCAGCACTACGCGCTCTTTCCGCATATGACCCTGCATCAAAACATCGCTTTCGGCATGAAGGTTTCGAAGGTGAAGCGGGACAAGGCGGCAATCGATGCCCGCGTCGAAGAGCTTCTGCGGTTGGTGAAGCTCGATGGCCTGGGCGACCGTTTCCCGGCGCAGATTTCCGGCGGCCAGCGGCAGCGCGTGGCGCTGGCGCGTGCGCTTTCGGTCGATCCGAAGGTGCTTCTGCTCGATGAGCCCTTCGGGGCGCTGGACGCCAATGTGCGCCGCGACCTGCGCCGCTGGCTGCGCGAGATTCACGATTCGCTCGGCATCACCACGATTTTCGTGACGCATGACCAGGAAGAGGCGCTCGATCTTGCCGACCGTGTGGTCATTCTCAATCAGGGCGAGATCGTACAGGAGGGCACGCCGAAGGAGGTCTGCCGCCAGCCGAACAGCGCCTTCGTCATGCGCTTTCTGGGCGATGCCAACCGGGTGTCCGGCGTGGCGCGCGGCGGCAAGGTCTATGTCGGCGATAACGAGCTGCCTTTCTCCTATGCTCAAGGCGATGGCGCGGTGGACATCTATGCCCGCCCCGGCGATCTGGAGTGGGAAGATCTGCATGAGGGCATTCCGGCTTCTGTGGCGCGGGTTCTCGACCGCGCGGGCGACCGCCGGGTGATTGCCAGCACCGATGGCGGCGACCTTCTGGAATTCGACGTGCCGCCGGAAAATGATGTCGCTGCCGGAGACCGCGGTTCCGTCATCATCCGCCGGGCGAAGATTTTCCCGGCGGCGTGAGGCGCTATCAGCCCAGAAGCTCGAAGGCGCTTTCTGCCACAAGCTTGCCGTTGATCGTCAGGTCGACCCTGTGGATGCCGGGATAGTGTTTGCGGGTCGTGAAATCACGTATGGCGCGGCTGATCGACAGCGCACATGTCTCGCCCGGCTGAAGTTCGATCTCTTTCCACTTGAAGACTTTTGCGGAGGCGTCGCCGCTCTTCTTCACGTAGTGTACGGCGTAGTCGATCACCAGTTTCTGAGGCCGTTTCGCCGTCGAGGTGAAAGAGGCTGCAATCCGCACCGGATTGCCGAGAACGACTTTGTCCGGCGTAACCTGAAATGCCGCAAGGGAAATTTCCGCTTCCTCATGTGCGCCGAGATGGGCAAGCGCTGCGGCATCGCCCTTCTTGATCAATGTGCGCAGGGCCTGCCGCGTGATCCAGCGTGTATGCGGATTGTCCTTTGGCCATGTATCGATCAGCGCCAGCACGAAAGCTGGATTGTCCTTGGTGATGTCGTTCAGATGATTGGCGACGGATTTGCGCACATAAAGCGCCTCGTCGGCTTTCATGGCGTCGAGGATTGCGGTGACCGGCGAGGGATCGTCGATCAGGGGTTTTAGCTGGAACGACCATGGCAGGCGGGGCCGGCAGCCTTCGCTCGCCAGCCGCCGCACATGTTCGTTCTCGTGCCGCGACCATGTTTCCATTACGGCGAGGGTGCGAGCCATATCCTTTTGCAGGAAATGCCGGATGGCGAATTCCGAGGAGCCGAAGCGGGTGAAATAATGCAGCGCTTCCATGGAAAGATCGAAATCATCGAGGCCGTAGAGCGCCACATATTCCGGCAGCGAAATGGAGGCGAAACCATTGCCGATGCCCGGCGCGGCGGCGGTCAGGATTTCGATATTGCGGGCATAGTCGCCGGGAAGCGTCGCATGCAGGCTCGTGGCCACCTGTCGCATGCGCTGCATGATGCCCAGCGCTTCAAGGTTTTCGGTGGCGAGCGCCATGAAGGCGGAAACGTCAAATGGCGGATGAACGGCCTTGGTCTCATCGGCGATATGCCGCAGTTTCTCGCGGTTGAAGATTTCCTTCAGTGCCGGTGCCGCCGCGTCGCTCATATTGCCCCTCAAAGTTCACTTTTTGTTCTTTTAGGGGACGATGCAGACGAAAGCAAGCAGGACCGGAGCAGCGAAAAAACGCTGTGGCCGATTTTGCCTGTTCTTAGATCAATAAGGCCTCTCTTCCGTCATGCCGGACTAGATCCGGCATCCAGCCGACGCGCGTCTGCGCGGCGAATAGAGTCTTTTGAGCCCAAGGACTTGGGCTGGCTGGACCCCGGCTCGAGGCCGGGGTGACGAAGGTGCGGATGCTCCGGGTTCGCTAAAAAAAGCGTCAGCTCATCTGGCTGACGAATTTGGTCTCCAGATAGGCCTGAACCGCTTCCGAGCCGCCTTCCGTGCCATAACCGGAATCCTTGATGCCGCCGAAGGGGACTTCCGGAAGCGCAAGGCCGTTGTGGTTGATGGTCAGCATGCCGGCCTCGACCTGCTGGCCGAGTGCATGCGCGGTCTTGACCGAGCCGGTGAAGGCATAGGATGCAAGGCCGAAGGGCAGGCGGTTCGCCTCGGTGATGGCGTCATCGAAGCTCGAGAAGCGATTGATGATGGCGACCGGGCCGAAGGGTTCGTCATTCATGATTTTGGCGGTGGTCGGCACATTGGCGAGAACCGTCGGCTCGAAGAAATTGCCCTTGTTGCCGATGCGGCGGCCGCCGGTCTTCAATTCTGCGCCATGGGAAACGGCGTCGTTGATGAGGCCTTCCAGCGCCGGAATGCGGCGCTCATTGGCGAGCGGCCCCATGACGACGCCGTCTTCCAGCCCGTTGCCGACCTTGATGGCCTTCGTCGCTTCCACGAAACCTTCAAGGAAACGGTCGGCCACGCCATCCTGCACGAGGAAGCGGGTGGGGGCGACACAGACCTGGCCGGCATTGCGGAACTTGGCAAGCGAGGTGACTTCGATTGCCTTGTCGATATCGGCGTCGTCAAAGATCATCACCGGCGCATGGCCGCCAAGCTCCATCGTGGCGCGCTTCATGTGCTTGCCGGCAAGCGCGGCCAGATGTTTGCCAATGGGAGTGGAGCCGGTGAAGGAGATCTTGCGGATGACCGGATGCGGGATCAGATATTCCGAAATCTCGGATGGAACGCCGTAAACGAGGCCAATGACGCCCGCCGGCACGCCGGCATCCACGAAGGCGCGGATCAGTTCGGCCGGCGATGCCGGTGTTTCCTCCGGCGCCTTGACGATGATGGAGCAGCCGGTGGCAAGCGCTGCGGAAAGCTTGCGGACGATCTGGTTGATCGGGAAGTTCCACGGCGTAAACGCCGCGACGGGACCGACCGGCAGCTTGATGGCAAGCTGCGAAACGCCGGTTGCGCGCGCCGGAATGACCTGCCCATAGGTGCGGCGGGCTTCTTCGGCGAACCAGTCGATGGTATCGGCGGCGCCCATGATTTCAGTACCGGATTGCGCCAGCGGCTTGCCCTGTTCGCGGGTCATGATGTAGGCGATCTTGTCCTTGCGCTCGCGCAGGAGATCGGCCGCCCTGCGCATGATCTTCGAGCGCTCGAAGGGCGAGGTGTCGCGCCACACCCTGAAACCGCGCTCGGCGGCGGCAAGCGCCAGATCGAGGTCTTCCTTCTCGGCATGCGCAATCGCGCCGATGATCTCGTCGGTTGCCGGATCGGACACGGCGATCGTCTTGCCGGAAACGGCGTCTCGCCATTCGCCATCAATGAGAAGTTTGATGTCGGGATAGGTGTGCATAGGGGCTACCTTCATGATGCGGCCAATTCGGCGAAATGCCGTCCGGCCCTGAGACGTGAACAGAATTTTCCTGGCCGGACGATATCCGGCATCGCGGCTTTCGCTGCGCGGAACATGTGTCTGGATATTTCCGACGGGGGCTTCTGGAATTGTCGGAAACGGAAACGACAGCCTTTATATTAAGGTCCGGGCGGTACGTTTCAACCGTGCGCTCCGGCAATCGCCATGATTTTTCCGTGACGTGGAATTTGCCATTCGTCATTTCAACCCGGCACGCGGACGGGGCGTCGCTTATCCGGCTGCCTCAGGCGAATCAGATGCAGCTGCGCGACGACGGAAAGGCTCTCGCCACAATTCGGCCTTTGTCGCACCTGACGAGTTATCGGGAGGGGTCTCCGGAGCTTGCCGCTTGTGTCATAATGGGACGCGTGGCCTGAAAAAATACAATAAGACGGAAAACTTATCCAAAGGGTTTACTCAAAACCTAGAGAAAATACGGATAAAATCTCACTAAGGATATAACATCCATTCCTGATATATATTGCTAGCGTCGGTTCCCTTGACCTTCAAAGGTTGGTGAAAACCCTCGACCTGAACGTTATCGATGGAGAAAAAGTATGAGTTTCGCCCGGGTACTTCTCAGTGCGTTCTTGTCGCTCGCGTGGCTTTCCTGTGCCGAAGCCGGCGAAATTGCCAAACCGCAAGGAAAACCGATATTAACCATATCCGGAAACATCGCCAATACGAATGGCGAGGGTGCCGCGGTATTTGATCGTGACATGCTGGAAGCGCTCGGCATGGTCACGGTGGAGACGACGACGCCCTGGCATGATGGCCGCGTCCGTTTCGATGGTGTTTCGCTGGCGAAATTGATGGATGTCGTCGGCGCAAAGGGCACCAGCGTCACGGCAGTTGCTCTCAACGATTATGTCAGCACGATACCGATTGAGGATTTTAAGAAATTTAACGTTATTCTGGCGATCAAGCTGGATGGCAATTATATGACAGTTCGCGAAAAGGGCCCGTTGTTCGTCATCTATCCCTATGACAGCGATCCGGAGCTGCAGAAGCAGACCTATTATTCGCGGTCCGCATGGCAAGTTGCCAAACTGATAGTGGAATAAAGGTGCCGTTTGCGAAAACTTGTGGCGGTGATCATCTGTTGCTTCGTCCTGGCAACGGGCTATATCGCTTTCGTCATTGCCGAGCGGCAGACCGCTCTGCAGAAATTCGCCCGCTACAATGATTCCTGGGCCGTCAGCCAGACCGTAGCCGAATATCTGCGCCTCCAGAACAAGTTGGCCGTGTTCGCGCTCAATCCCGGCAAGATCGACCGGGATGAGCTGCAACTGCGCCTGGACATCATGCTGAGCCGCCTTGAGCTTTTGAAGCAGGGCAACCTCGGGGCCTTCATCAATGAAAAACAGCAGTGGCGGGATCTCGTAACCCGCCTCGATGCCGTTCTGGCCCGTCTCGAGCAGCGGGTGAACACCCTCGATCCGGCCGAGGTTCCGGATCTGCTGGCGACGATGAGCGCGCTCGACGCGCCGATGACGACGCTTGCCTCGTCTTCCGTCGCTTATGACGTCAATCTGATCGATACGGCCCATGAGGATGTGCGCAAGCTGCATATCGTTTATACCGCGCTGGCGGGCGGCCTGATCCTGTGCGGTATCGCGCTTGTCATATTGCTGCTTCGCCAGAACGATCTCCTGAACCGCGCGCAGAAAAGCATGCGCGGCCTGACAGACGATCTGCGTGCCGCTACGCTGGAATTGCAGGCTAAAAATGTTCGGCTCGAACACGACGCCTATCACGACGCGCTGACGGGACTGCCGAACCGCGCACTGTTCCGGCAGGAACTGATCGAGAGGTTGCGCCGATCCTTCGGCGGGACGGGAACGACAGCCATCCTCCTGCTCGATCTCGACGGGTTCAAGGACGTCAACGACACGCTCGGCCACGATGCCGGCGATGCGCTGCTTCAGGCCGTGGCGCAGCGTCTCTCGGGCATCGGCGGCGATTATGACATGGTCTGCCGTCTGGGCGGAGACGAATTTGCCGTCGTCTCCGACGATCTGAACGAGGATGCCGCCCGCCGTCTTGCCACCAAGCTCATCGACCAGATCAGCCGCACCTACCAGCTGGGCGAGCAGGAGGTCAAAATCGGCACCTGCATTGGCATCGCCATATCGCACGGCGCCGTCGACGCGGATGAATTGTTCAAGCGCGCGGATCTGGCGCTTTATGAGGCGAAAGCCATCGGCCCCGGCCGGGCGAGCGTTTTCAAAGTCCGCATGCAAAAGCAGCTGACCGAGAAAAAGTCCTTCGAGGCCGATCTGCAGACCGCGTTGCAGAACGACGAGATGGAAGTCTATTACCAGCCGCAGGTGGCGACGCAGACACGCAAGCTTTGCGGCTTCGAGGCGTTGCTGCGCTGGAAACATCCCGTGCGTGGCGATGTGCCGCCCAGCGTGTTCATTCCTGTCGCGGAAAGAACCGGTCTCATCCATTCGCTCGGAAAATGGGTGATGGAGACCGCCTGCCGCGAGGCGATGGGCTGGGACGAGGACATGAAGGTGGCGGTCAATCTGTCGCCGGTTCAGTTTCACAGCACCAGCCTCATCCAGAACGTCATGGGCGCGCTTGAGAAAAGCGGGCTGGAACCCAGCCGGCTCGAACTTGAAATCACTGAATCGATCCTGCTCAACAAGAGCGACCAGACGATCAACACGCTTTCACGGCTGAAAGCCGTCGGCATCCAGATCGCCATGGATGATTTCGGGACAGGTTATTCATCGCTCGCCAATCTGCGCGGTGTGCCTTTCGACAAGATCAAGATCGACCGCTCGTTCCTGCGCGATATCACCAGCGACCGCGACGCGCTGGCGATCGTGGAATTCGTGGTCGGTGTCGGCCGCAGTCTACGGATGACGACGATTGCGGAAGGTATCGAAACGGAAGAGCAATATGAATGCGTCAGGCGTCTCGGCTGCGATCAGGTTCAGGGATATCTGATCAGCAGACCGTTGCCGGCCAAGGAGCTCGTGGCCTGGAGTTCCGTCTGAGAGGCGCCTGTTTTGGCGCCGGCCGTATCTTGAATTTTTACCACGTCATGTTGTTGCTTGCGAAAACCGATACCGGTTGCCGCAACGATGCTGTAGAGCATTCCCGGTCGATATGGGATCATTGCGACAAAGCGGCCGGGTTTTGCGAAAAGGCTTGAGACATGGAAATACTGGACGTGCATGGAGTTGCCCTTCCCCTCTCTTCCGATGAGGTGTCGCCGGTCATCTGGCAGGCGCTGACCGACGGCAGCTATGAGGCGAAAGAGGCCCGCAGCGTCCTGAAAGCCATCAAGCCCGGCGATCGCGTGCTGGAGCTGGGTTCCGGTATCGGGATCATCACCTCGATCATCGCCGGCATCGAGGATGTTTCCGTCTGGGCCTTCGAGGCCAACCCCTCCACGGCCGCGCTGGCAGAGCGGGTTATCAAGGCCAATTGCCGCGACAATGTCGTGTTTTCACAGGGGCTTCTCACTGCCGATGCGCCGAGCTCCTATCCTTTTTACGTCCGCAGGGATCTCTGGATGTCGTCCATGGACGAAAATCAGGGCCCCTATGAAAAACGCATCGAAATTTCCTCCGCCAATATCGATGAATTTATCGCCAGCCGGGGCATTACCGCGCTCGTGATGGATATCGAGGGTGCGGAACGCGATCTGCTCGGCAGGGCCGATCTGACCGGCGTGGAGCGGATATTCGTGGAGCTGCATGACCATCTTTACGGTCTCGCCGGGGTTCGCGATATCATGCAGGCGCTGACCGCCAAGGGATATGCCTATGATCCGCGCGGTTCACGCGGGCCATGTGTCCTGTTCTCGAAGGACGAGAGCCCGAGGGAATACGATCCCGAGGTAGACTGAGGCCGCGCCGAATTCACGGAACCGTCCGCCGGTCATTCCCGTTCTCACATTTGCATGAGGGCGCGGAGCGGGTCGAGACGTGTGCCGCAATGGTATGCGGGTCGAGAAGATAATTTCATAAACAGCAATTCATTCCCAATAATTGTTGCAATTGTTGCAACCGTTATCCTGCGTCATCATCCCTCCATCAAACCGGCGCACAACAGGCTGCGCCGGAGATGCCAACGCAACCGAAGGAGTAACGATCATGGGCTTTGTTAAGACGACAGACGGAACCGAAATTTTCTACAAGGACTGGGGCTCGAAAGATGCCCAGCCGATCATGTTCCACCATGGCTGGCCGCTCTCGTCCGATGACTGGGATGCGCAGATGCTGTTCTTCGTTTCCAAGGGTTTTCGCGTCGTCGCCCATGACCGCCGTGGCCACGGCCGTTCCGCCCAGGTCGCCGACGGTCATGACATGGATCACTACGCCGCCGACGCCTTTGCCGTCGTTGAGGCCCTCGATCTGAAGAACGCCGTCCATATCGGCCACTCCACCGGTGGCGGCGAAGTCGCCCGTTATGTCGCAAAACATGGCGAACCCGCCGGCCGTGTCGCCAAGGCGGTTCTCGTTTCCGCCGTGCCGCCGCTGATGCTCAAGACCGAGGCCAATCCGGAAGGCCTGCCGATGGAGGTTTTTGACGGCTTCCGCTCGTCGCTCGCCGCAAACCGCGCACAGTTCTTCCGCGATGTGCCGGCCGGCCCGTTCTATGGCTTCAACCGCGATGGCGCGACCGTTCATGAAGGCGTTATCCAGAACTGGTGGCGGCAGGGCATGATGGGCGGCGCAAAGGCCCATTATGACGGCATCAAGGCCTTCTCGGAAACCGACCAGACCGAAGACCTGAAGAATATCAGCGTTCCGACGCTGGTGCTGCATGGCGAAGACGACCAGATCGTGCCGATTGCCGACTCCGCGCTGAAATCGGTGAAGCTGTTGAAAAACGGCACGCTGAAGACCTATCCCGGCTTCTCGCACGGCATGCTCACCGTCAATGCCGATGTGCTGAACGCCGATCTCCTGGCCTTCATCAAGGGCTGATCCTTATGCAAAATCGCAATGCGGCCGAGCGTTCGGCCGCATTTTGCATTTCGCATCAAGCCATGTGGCCTCGCCAGGCATTGCGGTAAGAGGCGAGGCCGGGAATGTCGTGTGGCGTGAAATGGCGCTCGCGACCGGCAAGCGGCTTGATGCCGGTGAGCAAGGCCGCACCGGCGCTGGTGCCCGTGGACCCTTCGACCGCCGTTACTTCGGTCTCTGCAAAGCCGGCCAGCGCCTTCAGATAAAGGGTGTTGCTGGCGAAGGGGCCTTCCACAAGGATCGGGCCTTTCCGCCCGATGAGCGAGAGGCTGCATTCCGTCATCAGGGCGAGATAAAGCGACGTCGCCGCGTGCCGTTCCGCGGCCGTGGCATTTTCATCGCCGATCCAGCGCGCCGCCTTGTCCGGAAATGGGCCGGAGCCGCTAACGACGCTCGGCAGCAGCATCATGCCATTGGCAATCACGCCGCCGAGAGCCGCGTCCATCGCTTCGTCTTCCACTGCCCCGAATTGCTGCGCCAGCATTTCGTACTCCCTGCCGCCCATGAAGCGGGACGAGGGAACGGGACGGCCGAAAGCATCGACATTCAGGAGTGTGTCCCGGGTGGGATCGAGCGCGCCCGCCGCGCCGCCGATGGCGAAATTCACCACCCAGGTGCCGGTGGAGACGACCGAAAAATTACCATCCCGGCGCAGAAGATGCGGCAGGAGCGATGCGTTGGAATCGTGGATGCCACAATAGACCGGCATATGCGGCGAAAGACCGGTTTCCAGCGCCAGCGACGGGCGGATTGTTCCCAGCACATCGAAAGCGGAGCGGACCGGCGCCATCAAATGTTCGATACCGAGACGCGCGGCGAGTGAGGAGAAACTCTTCCGCCGCGGGTTCCAGAGATCCGTATGGCAGCCGAGCGAGGTCGTTTCCGTCGCCTGAATGCCCGTCAGCCGTCCCGCCCAATATTGCGCATAGGTGACGATGCTGCGCACTCTGGAGAAATCGTCCGGAAAGGCCGTTTTCTGGAAATGGATTTGCGCGCCGAGGTTCAGCCCGACGGGAAGCTGCGGCGAGCCGGTCTCGGCAAAATCGGGCCTGATGCCGCGATAGGCTTCTTCAGTGGCGGCGGGATAGCCGTGTTCGTAATCGAGCACCGGCATGGCGAGATCGCCGTTCGCATCGAGAAGCGCTGCAGAAGCGCCATGGGTGGTGATCGAAATCGCATCGAAACCGGGCTTCTGGCCGAAACGCTGAAGCGCGGAGAGAATGAAGCGCCAAAGCATCTCCACATCGTAATGCGGATAAATTCCATCGCGGAGGACAGGGTTCGCCTGTTTCTCAGCGACAATCTCCTCGCCGCTGCCGGTGTCGATGACGACGACCTTGGCATTGGTCTTGCCGATATCGATGACCGCGACGCGGCCCGGTTTGATGCTTTCGCTCATGGCAGATGGAACACCGTCACCAGATCTTTTGCGACCGGCGAATTATCGGGATTGCTCTCCATGATATCGGCCATATGCGCCCACCACTTCTTCATCACGGGATGGTCAGGCAAGGCCGCCATGCCGTGGTTCTTCGGGCGCATCAGCACGCCGAACAGGATGTTGGTTTCCGGGTCGAGATGGATGGAGTAATCGCTCACACCCGCATCATGCAGCAGCGCCACCAGTTCGGGCCATATCTCGTCATGGCGCTTTTTATATTCGGCCTCTTTTCCGGCAAAGAGTTTCATCTTGAAGGCGTGTTTTTCCAGTTCCGGCATGGCTTAACTTCTCATGGCGCGAAGGCGACGGACAACGATGGGGATGGCGATGGTGACGATGAGCAGCAGACCGACGAAGATCGACATGACGATACCCGGCACATTCAGAAGACCGAGCCCGAAGGTGACGAGGCCCATGACGAAAGCTGCGATGACGACGCCTGCGATGGTGCCGGAGCCGCCGAGAATGGAGACGCCGCCCAGCACCACCATGGTCACCACCTCAAGCTCCCACCCTTGAGCGATAGACGGGCGGGTGGAGCCGAGCCGCGATGTGAGGCAGACGGCGGCGATGCCGCTCATCAGGCCGGTGAGCAGGAACAGGATGAACTTCACCCGCTCGACGGGTATGCCGGAGAAACGGGCGGCGAAGGGGTTGTTGCCGATCACATAGACCTGCCGGCCGAAATTGGTCGCGTGCAGCAGAATGGCGAAGAGGATGGCCATGGCGATGAACAGCACGAATTCGAAAGAAATCACCCAGAAAACGTAACCCTGACCGAAATAGGCAAAATCGGCGGGATATTTGCCATAGGCCTGATCCCCCAGCACCATGTAGGAAATGCCGCGAAACAGGCTCATCGTGCCGATGGTGACGACGATGGACGGCAGCTTCAGCCCTGCGACCAGAAAGCCGTTGAAGGCCCCGCACAAAAGCCCGGTGCCGATGCCGATGGCGACGAGGCCGGGCGTGCCGATCCCCATCTGCACTGCCGCACCCATGGCGGTGGAAGCGAGCGCGATGATTGCGGCGACGGAAAGATCGATTTCACCGGCGATGATCAACAGCGCCATGGCGAAGGCGATGATCGCCTTTTCCGTGAAGTTGAAGGTCGCGTCCGACAGGTTCCAGGCATTGAGGAAATAGGGTGAGGCCAGCGAATTGGCGATGAAGATGAGGATCGCAACGCCAAGCAGCAGCACTTCCCAACTGGCCATGATGCGGCGTAGCGGCGTGCCGAGTTTGTCTGGAATAATACGTGGGCTCTGTGCCGGTTGAGATGGCGTGCTCATGCTGCGGCCTCCCTGGCCTGATCGGCTGCGGCCCGGTCGCGCAGGATGATACGGCCTTTTCGAGCTTCGGCACGGGCATTGAAGACGACGGCGAGCACGATCACCACGCCGGAAATCGCCATCTGCGCGAAGGGCGAAATGCCGATGACGGGCAGGGCATTCTTGATGACGCCGAGGAACAGCGCGCCAAGCACTGCACCCGCCACCGAGCCGATGCCGCCGGCAATCGAGATGCCGCCGATCACATTCGCCGCCACGCTGTCCAGTTCGAAACCGGCGGCGATGTCGACATAGGCAACCGCATAACGCGATACCCAGAGATAGCTGGCGAGACCGGCAAGTGCGCCTGACAGCACGAAGGCGAAGAAGCGCGTGCGGCCGACATCGATGCCCGCATAGACGGCCGCACTCGGATTACCGCCCGACGCATAGGCGGAACGGCCGAAGGAGGTGCGGCTGAGCACCAGCCACGCGCCGGCGATGATGAGGATCGCCACCCATGAAAGCACCGGCATGCCGAGGATCATGGTGCGCGGCACGTTGAGGAAGGTGGGGGAAAGCTGGTGCGCATTCACCCAGCCGCCGCCGGACAGCACGAAGGCCATACCACGATAGATGGTGAGCGTGCCAAGCGTGACAACGATGGGCGGAATGCCGAGCCACCAGACCAGCACGCCGTTGAGCGAGCCGAGAAACGCGCCGATGCCGACCGCCATGACGATGAGAAGCGGCAGGGGAATTCCCGGAAAGGCGGCATTGGTCATCGCCACCGCCATGCCGGTGAAGGCGAGATTGGCCGCGACCGAAAGATCGATGGATTTGGTGAGAATGACCGCCATCTGGCCTAGCGCCAGAATAATGAGGATGGAGGTATCGTTGAAGATATTGACGAGATTGCCGGGCCGGCTGAAGCCGGGCGCGCGCAGCGCAAAACCGGCGATCATGATGACGATGATGCCTGCCAGTAGCCATTCGCGATTTTTAAGTAGACGTTGCATGGTTTTGCCCCTCTCAGGCATTGCCGGTGGCGGCGCGCACCAGCTTTTCCGGAGAAAAATCGGCGCGTTCGAACTGGCCCGCCATCAGACCTTCGCGCATGACGATGGCGCGGTCGGACATGCCGAGGATTTCGGGAAGTTCGGATGAAATCATGATGATGGAAAGCCCTTCCGCCGCAAGCTCGCTGATGAAACCGTGCACGGCGGCCTTGGAGCCGATATCGATGCCCTTGGTGGGTTCATCCAGAATGATGACCTTGGGCTGGGTGGCGAGCCACTTGCCGATCACCACCTTCTGCTGGTTGCCGCCTGAAAGCGTGCCGACCGGCACCGAAAGGGCGGCGGCGCGCAGATCGAGCCGCGAGGCATATTTGCGCGCCAGCGCGAATTCATTGGCGGCGGCCAGAAAGCCCTTGCGCGAGGTGCGCGTGAGCGATGGCAGCGACATGTTCTGGTAGATCGGCATGTCGAGCGCCAGCCCGTGGCGGCCGCGCTCTTCCGGCACATAAACGATCCCGGCGCGGATCGCGTCTTCCGGCGAGCGGATGGAAAGCGGCTGGCCTTCCAGCGATACCTGTCCTGAAGCCGGCCGGGTAATGCCGAACAACGACTGGCAAAGCTCGGAGCGGCCGGCGCCGATCAGCCCGTAAAGGCCGAGAATCTCGCCCTTCCGCAGCTCGAGTGAAATATCGCGGAATTCCGTCTGATGCGAATAATCGCGCACCGAAAGAACCGTCGGACCAAGGGTAACGGCCTGCTTGGGAAAGGCGTTCGTCACGTCACGGCCGACCATCAGCCGCACGATCTCGTCCTGCGGCGTGGCCGCAAGATTGCCCGCACCGACCATCCTGCCATCCCGGAACACGGCGTAGTTCTCGGCGATCTCATAGAGCTCGTCGAACTTGTGGCTGATGAAGAGGATCGCCTTGCCCTGCCGCTTGAGGTTCTCGACGATGCGGAAGAGATCGTCGATTTCCTTGCGGGAAAGGGCGGCCGTCGGTTCGTCCATGATGACGATGCGCGCCTCGACCGAAAGCGCGCGGGCGATGGCGACGAGATGGCGCTGGGCGATGGACAGGTCCTTCAGCCGGATCGTCGGATCGATGGTGCTTTCCAGTTGTTCTAGCAGGGTTCTGGCGCGCGTGTTGATGGTCTTCCAGTCGATCAGACCGAAACGACCCTTCGGCGCATGGCCGAGGAAGATGTTTTCACCGACGGAAAGCTCGTCGAACAGCACGGTTTCCTGATGAATGGCGGTTACGCCGGCGTCGATGGCGTCCTGTGCGCTGTGAAAATGGACAGGCTGACCATCGAGAAGGATTTCGCCCTCGTTCGGGCGGTAAATGCCGGTGAGGATTTTGACGAGCGTGGATTTACCAGCACCGTTCTCGCCGATCAGCGCGGTGACCTTGCCGGGATAAAGCGCGATATCGACGCCATCCAGCGCTTTGACGCCGGGGAATATCTGGCTGATGCCGCGCATTTCCAGAATGGGCGTGGCGCTCAAAGCCTCTGTCATGTTGATGGTTTGGGTTTCAGCACGCATTATCAGGTCTTACCGGTCGGTTTTGATGAAGCGGCGAGGGGCACCCCCCTCTGCCCTGCCGGGCATCTCCCCCTCAAGGGGGGAGATCGGCAAGCGGATAGCACCAAGCCTTATGGATCGAGCGGGTGCGGCATATCGATCTCCCCCCTTGAGGGGGAGATGCCCGGCAGGGCAGAGCGGGGTAACCCTCCACCCGCCGTCAGCAACTACTCAGATCAGAAAATCTTCGAGAACTGATCGATATTCTTCGCATCATAAACAAACGGATCGGCCATCGCCGCTTCGCTGTTTTCGCCAACCTTGATCTTGCCCATGCGGCCGGCTTCAATTTCCGAACCCGGCTTGCCATCGGTTTCGCCCTTCACCAGGCGATAGGCGATCTGGGTGGCGGAGTAGCCGAGGTCGATCGGGTTCCAGATGGCGAATTCCTTGGTGGCGCCCGACTTGATGGCGCCGGCCATTTCAGACGGCAGGCCAAGGCCCGTCACATAGACCTGACCGATCTTGCCCGCATCCTTCACCGCCTGCGAGGCGGCGAGTACGCCAACCGTTGTCGGCGCGACGATGACCTTCACATTCGGCTGCGAGGAGAGCAGGCCCTGCGCTTCGCGGTAGCTCTTGTCGGCCAGATCGTCACCGTAAACCGTGGTGACAAGGTTGAGGCCGGGGAAATCCTTCAGCTGCTTTTTCATCTCGTCGATCCAGATATTCTGGTTCGTGGAGGTGGTGGTGGCCGAAAGAATGGCGAAATCGCCCTTGCCGCCTTCCAGATGCGATGCGGCGAGCTGCAGGCACATCTTGCCGATCAGCGCGTTGGACGAGGGGTTGAGCTGAAGAATGCGGCCTTCCGGCGCAACGCCGGAATCCCAGGAGATGACCTTGATGCCGCGCTGGGCCGCCTTTTTCAGCGCCGGAACAACGGCATCGGGGTCATTGGCGGAAATGGCGATGGCGTCGACGCCCTGCGCGATCAGCGAATTGATGACTTCGATCTGGCCTTCGGCCGTGGTGCTGGTCGGGCCGGTATAGATGATCTCGACGCCGCCGAGGTCCTTTGCGGCCTCCTGCGCGCCCTTGTTGGCGGCTTCGAAAAAGCCGTTGCCGAGCGATTTGACCACCAGTGCGATCTTCACATCGGCGGCCTGGGCAACGCCGCCCAGCCCTGCGACGGAGAGCGCCGAGCTGAGCGCAAGAGCGCTCGTCAATGTTCTGCGTGTAAGTTTCATGTCCCTTTTCCTCCCGTTTTGAACCTTTTTCCTCCCTCCGGTGCTCCTCAGGCGACCGAAGAAGAATCCTCTTCATCCGGTGGGGCGGCTGTCTTGCCATCCCTCACCGCGCCGACGATCAACAATTCGACGCCGGCATCTTCCACCATCCTCGCCGCCTCGTCGGAAATCCCGTCATCGGTGATGATGGTCGAGACATTTTCGAGCGGGCATAAAATGAGGCTGGAACGTTTTCTGAATTTCGAAGAATCGACCATCACGATCAGCTCTTCCGCCTGCCGCATCAGCTTCTGCTCGCTCTGGATAACCAGCGCGTCGGATTCCATGATGCCGAGCGCACCCACGCCCTGCGCACCGAGAAAAATCCGCCGCGCATAAAAATTGCGAATCGCATCATTCTCGAAAGGCGACAGGATAAGGCTCTGGTCGCGATAGATCGCGCCGCCCGGCACGCTGACATTGCATTTGGAATGTTTGACCAGATGCTCGGCAATCGCGAAGGAATTGGTCATCACCTGCAGGCGGCGCGCCGCCATGTAGTGCACCATCTGGAATGTCGTCGTGCCGCCATTCAGGATGATCGCATCGCCATCGTGGCACAGATCGACCGCCTTGCGCGCAATTGCGCGTTTCTTGTCGATGTTGACCGATTCGGACACCCGGAACGGCCGGGCGGCCAGATTGCCGAGCTGCGGCGGATGCACCGCTTCCGCCCCGCCGCGCACGCGGCGCAATTTGCCCTGAACATGCAGCGAGGCGATATCCCGGCGGATTGTTGCTTCCGACGCATCCGTCAGTTCAGCAATATCCTGCACCGTCACGACAGCTTTTTCCTGTGTGGCGCTCAAGATGATGCGATGGCGTTCGCGTTCGTGCATGGGGTCCTCCTGATCGTGATTATTCGCAATCTCTTTACGTTGTCAATCAAGAACGATCAAATTAATCAATATCGCGCTGCAACATGAAAATTTATGATCGTTTTTGATTGACATTGTGCTTTTGGATGCGCGATATCTGCCATCAAAGGAGGCGGGCCGGTATCGGCTCCGCGAATGCAGACAGATATTGGGAGGAAGACATGACGGGAAAATCCCGCCTTCTCGAAAGCCGTTGGGATGATGCCTATGCCAGAACGCTCGATGAGCCGGGCAAGCTGCTTTATCGCTCCAATCTGCTCGGTGCCGACAAGCGCATCACCAATTATGGCGGCGGCAACACATCCGCGAAGGTGCTTGAGACCGATCCGCTGACGGGCGAGAAGGTCCGCGTCATGTGGGTGAAGGGCTCCGGCGGTGATGTCGGCACCATCAAGCTCGATGGTTTTGCAACGCTTTATCTGGACAAGCTGGAAGCGCTGAAGGGCATTTACAAGGGTGTCGAGGATGAGGACCGCATGGTCGGCTTCCTGCCGCATTGCACCTTCAACCTCAATCCGCGCGCGGCTTCCATCGATACGCCGCTGCACGGTTTCGTGCCTTACGATCATGTCGACCATATGCATCCGGACGCGATCATTGCCATCGCCGCCTCGAAGAATTCGAAAGAGCTGACGCAGCAGATTTTCGGTGACGATATCGGCTGGCTGCCCTGGCGTCGCCCCGGTTTCCAGCTCGGTCTCGATCTGGAAGCTTTCGTCAAGGCCAACCCGAAGGCCAAGGGCGTCGTGCTGGAAAGCCATGGTCTCTTCACATGGGATAACGACGCCAAGGCGTGTTATGAACTGACGCTTGCCATCATCAACAAGGCGATCGAATGGTTTGCGGCCAAGACCGAAGGCAAGACGATTTTTGGCGGCGCGGTGGCGAAGAGCCTGCCCCTTGCCGAACGCCGCGCCATCGCCGCCCGGCTGATGCCGGAAATCCGTGGCCGCATCGGCCGTGAGGAACGCAAGCTCGGCCATTTCGACGATCAGGACGCGGTTCTCGAATTCGTCAACTCGAAAGACCTGAAGCCGCTCGGCGCACTCGGCACATCCTGCCCGGATCACTTCCTGCGCACGAAAATCCGCCCGCTGATCCTCGATCTCGATACGGCGAAGCCGGATGTGGACGCGCTGACGGCGGGTCTCGACAAGGCGCTTGAAGCTTACCGCGCCGATTATACCCGCTACTACGAGGCCTGCCGCCACGACAATTCGCCGAAGATGCGCGATCCGAATCCGGTGATTTTCCTGATCCCCGGCGTTGGCATGTTGTCCTTCGCCAAGGACAAGGCCACCGCCCGCATTGCCGGCGAATTTTACGTCAACGCTATCAACGTCATGCGTGGTGCATCCACCGTGTCCGAATATCAGGGCCTTCCCGAACAGGAAGCCTTCGATATCGAATATTGGCTGCTGGAAGAGGCGAAGCTGCAGCGCATGCCGAAGCCGAAGAGCCTTGCTGGCCGGGTGGCCTTCGTCACCGGCGGTGCTGGCGGTATCGGCCGGGCGACGGCGGAAAGGTTGGCGGGCGAGGGCGCCTGTGTGGTTTTGGCAGATATTGACGAGGCGGCGCTGGAAGCCGCCAAGGGCGATTTCGTCAAGCGCTACAGCACTGACGCGGTGCGTACCGTCAAGCTTGACGTGACGAAAGAGGATGCCGTCATCGCAGCCTTCGCGGAAGCGAGCGTGGAATTCGGCGGCGTGGATATTCTCGTCTCCAATGCTGGCATCGCTTCCTCCGCGCCGGTGGAAGACACGACGCTTGCCATGTGGAACAAGAATATCGACATTCTCGCCACCGGCTATTTCCTCGTTTCGCGGGAAGCGTTCCGGCTGCTGCGGCGTCAGAATCTCGGCGGCAACGTGGTGTTCGTCGCCTCGAAAAACGGTCTCGCTTCCTCGCCCAATGCCTCCGCCTATTGCACGGCGAAGGCTGCGGAAATTCATCTGGCCCGTTGCCTCGCCCTCGAAGGAGCGGAAGCCGGCATTCGCGTCAATACCGTCAATCCCGATGCCGTGCTGCGCGGTTCGAAAATCTGGAGCGGCGAGTGGCGCGAACAGCGCGCGGCTTCCTCGAAGATCGAAGTGACCGATCTGGAGGAACATTACCGCAAGCGCTCGATGCTGAAGCTCAATGTCTTTCCGGAAGATATCGCCGAGGCGATCTACTTCCTGGCGTCCGATGCCTCCGCCAAGTCGACGGGCAACATCATCAATGTGGATGCCGGTAATGCGCAGAGTTTTACGCGATAGGGTGTCGGTGGATATCGACATATAAAAAGACACGATGCTTTGAGAAGTGGCGAAAGTCCCACCTTCGTCATTCCGGCTCAAGGCCGGAATGATGGGGTGGTGGCGTCGCGGGCCGAAGCACCTGTTGTGTTCATTGCCTGGGAGGAAGAGATGACCGAGACAAAAATCGCCGCCGATGTGATCGCGGCGGAAAACGACAAGCGTGCTCACGCGCTGAAGGACGATTATCAGGCGCTGGGCAACCAGCTTGCTCGCCGCAATATCGATATCGAGGCCGTTACGGCCAAGGTCGCGGAATTTTTCGTCGCCGTGCCCTCCTGGGGCGTTGGCACCGGCGGCACCCGTTTTGCCCGTTTTCCCGGCACGGGCGAGCCGCGCGGCATTTTCGACAAGCTGGATGATTGCGCCGTCATCAACCAGCTGACACGGGCGACGCCCAACGTTTCCCTGCATATTCCGTGGGATAAGGAAGACCCGAAGCGATTGAAAGCCCATGCCGATGCGCTGGGTCTCGGCTTCGACGCCATGAATTCCAACACGTTTTCGGATGCGCCCGGCCAGAGCCATTCCTACAAATACGGTTCGCTCAGCCACACGGATGCCGCCACGCGCCGGCAGGCCGTCGAGCACAACATCGAATGCATCGAAATCGGCAATGCCATCGGCTCGAAGGCGCTGACGGTGTGGGTGGGCGATGGTTCGAACTTTCCCGGCCAGAGCAATTTCACCAGAAGTTTCGAGCGTTATCTCGCCGCCATGGCCGATATCTACAAGGCGCTGCCGGATGACTGGCGCATCTTTTCCGAACACAAGATGTACGAGCCGGCCTTCTATTCGACCGTCGTGCAGGACTGGGGCACCAATTACCTCATTGCCAATACGCTCGGCGAAAAGGCCTTCTGCCTCGTCGATCTCGGCCATCATGCGCCGAACACCAATATCGAGATGATCGTCGCCCGGCTCATCCAGTTCGGCAAGCTCGGCGGTTTCCATTTCAACGACAGCAAATATGGCGATGACGATCTGGATGCCGGTTCAATCGAGCCATACCGCCTGTTCCTCGTCTTCAACGAGCTGGTGGATGCCGAATATCGCGGCGTGAAGGGTTTCCATCCCGCCCATATGATCGACCAGTCGCACAATGTGACGGACCCGATCGAAAGCCTGATCTCCAGCGCCAATGAAATCCGCCGTGCCTATGCGCAGGCATTGCTGGTGGATCGCGCGGCCCTCGACGGCTACCAGCAGGATAATGATGCGCTGATGGCTTCCGATATGCTGAAGCGGGCCTATCGCACCGATGTGGAACCGATTCTTGCTCAGGCGCGGCAATTGGCGGGCGGCGCTATCGATCCGGTCGCGACTTATCGTGCGAGCGGCTATCGCAGCCATGTTGCGGCGAAGCGCCCGGCTTCGGTTGGCGGCAGCGGCGGGATTGTATAGGGACGTCCCTCACACCCGTCACCCCGGACTTGATCCGGGGTCCAGTGCGATCAAGTCCTTGATCGGGCAAGAGTCTTTCACGGCGCAGACGCGCCGTGGCTTGGATGCCGGATCGAGCCCGGCATGACGGAAATAGTGTCACTTTCCCGAAGGCGATTGCCGGCGCACCTGAAACGTGTGCTCCGGCCCGGGAAACGCCCCCGAGCGAACCTCATCGGCATAGGCGGCCGCTGCTTCCGAGACCGCCGGGCCCAGATCGGCGAAACGCTTGACGAATTTCGGTTTGAAATCGGTGAAAAGGCCAAGCATGTCGTCGGAAACGAGCACCTGCCCATCGCAGGCCGGCGATGCGCCGATGCCAACCGTGGGCGCGGCGAGTTTTTCGGTCAGTTCGCGGGCGAGCGGCTCGACGGTGCCTTCAACGACGATGGCGAAGGCGCCCGCCTGATCCACCGCAATCGCATCGCGCCAGATTTTTTGCGTTTCCGCATCCGAATGCCCGAGCGAGCGGAAGCCGCCGGCGGTGTGCACCAGCTGCGGCATCAGCCCGACATGGCCGAACACCGGAATGCCGCGCGCCACCAGAAAGGCGATGGTCTCGGCAATTTCCTCGCCGCCTTCCAGCTTCACGCCGTCGCAGCCGGTTTCCTGCATCAATCGCACGGCATTGCGGAACGCCTGTTCCTTGGATTCCTGATAGGTACCGAAGGGAAGATCGACGATGACGCAGGCATGTTCGACGCCGCGCATGACGGCGCGGCCATGGGCGATCATCATGTCCAGCGTGACGCCGACCGTCGTGTCCATGCCGTAAAGCACCATACCGAGGGAATCGCCGACCAGAAGCAGATCGCAATGCGGATCGAGAAGGCGGGCAATCGGCGTGGTATAGGCGGTCAGGCAAACGATGCGCGCCTCGCCCTTCATCTGCCGGATGGAGGCCGTCGTCAGCCGCTTGTGTTTTCCATGGGCGCTCATTCGGCCGCCTCCCGTTGATTGATCCTGTCGCGCCCGACGACGCGGTTGTCGAGGAGCCTCGTGCTGCCAAGCCTGACGAACAGCGCCACCAACACCGGCCCCGCCTGCAATGAAGCGACGGGGGCGAGCGTATCGGGATCGCGCACTGCGACGACTTCCGGCGAGGCCAGCGGCTCGGCGGCGATGAATTTTTCTATCGCGGCTTCGAATGCTGCGGGGTCGTCAAAACCCTCGCCATAAAGCCGTTCCGCTTCGTCCAGCGCGCGCGGCACGATCACGGCCGCGGCGCGTTCTACGGGGTTAAGATAGACATTCCGGGAGGAGCAGGCCAGCCCGTCCGCCTCGCGCACAGTGGCGACGGGAACGACCCTGACAGGTTGGGCAAGGTCCTCGACCATGCGGCGGATCAGCGTTACCTGCTGATAATCCTTCTCGCCGAAATAGGCCGCGTCCGGCTGAACGAGATTAAAAAGCTTGGTCACGACGGTCGCGACACCGGCAAAATGCCCCGGCCGAACCGCGCCTTCCAGCTGGCTTCCCAGTTCGGGTACATCCACCACGGTCTGCATCGGGCGCGGATACATCTCGGAGACTTCCGGTGCGAAAAGAATGTCGATGCCCGCCTCTTCCAGCAATGCGCTGTCCCGGGCGAGATCGCGGGGGTAACGGGCGAGATCCTCATTCGCACCGAATTGCAGCGGGTTAACGAAGATCGAAACCACCGTCACGTCGTTTTCCGCCTTGGATTGGGCAACGAGCGTCAGATGGCCGATATGGAGAAAGCCCATGGTCGGCACGAAGCCGATGGTTTTACCCGCACGGCGAAAGGCGGCGGTGGCATCCCGCAATTCGGCGACGGTTTTTACAAGCTGCATGGGTCTCCTCCGGCTTCCCCAATCGCTGCCCGGCGAAAGGTGCTGGATAGAACTCGATTTGCCGAACGGGGTCAACGGACGCATCGGGATTATCGATTAACCCTATGACGACTTTTAAGAAAACCGGTGCCAGGACAGATGGCGGCGATCACTCCACCCAGAGCGGTTTCCTTTTTTCGGCAAAGGCCAATCGCCCCTCCCGCGCCTCGTTGCTGCCGCTGATCGTGGCGATGACGCTTTCGGCAAAGGCGAGCCGGTCGCCTGCGGGCATATCGCGCATCTTCAGCAACGCCGCCTTTCCAGCCGCGATGGCGCCCGGCGCATTCTGCCGCAACCGGGCGAGAACATCCCCGACTACGCCATCGAGTTCGGCCGACGGGATGGCCCGATTGACGAGGCCAAGACGCTCCGCATCAGCGGCGTTTATCGCGGCTCCAAGATAGGCCATTTCCTGAAGCTGGCTCAGGGGTATCTTCGCCAGAAGCTTTGCCGCCACCATGGCCGGGAAAAGCCCGACACGGACTTCCGGCAGGCCGAATTCGGCATGGTCGGCGGCATAGGCGAGATCGCAAGCGGCGACGAGGCCAAGTCCGCCGGCCAGAACCCGACCGTTGATGCGGGCGATGACGGGCCTGTCGCAGCCCTCGATGGCACGCATCACATCGGCAATAGGGTTGGTTCCATCCCGCGAGAGGAACATGCCGCCGGCGCTTTCTTTCAGATCGGCCCCGGAGCAGAAGCTGCGGTCTCCCGCAGCCGTTATCACCACGGCGCGCAGGCCGCCATCACCGGATGCAGTGCGGATGGCCGTCGTCAGGGCGTCCGTCATCGCGGCATTCAAGGCATTGTGCACCTCCGGCCGGTTGAGCGTCAGCCAGAGAACGTCCTTGCGCCTTTCGCTCAACAACTCATCCGCCATGCGCGTCACCCTCCTGTCTTGCTGCAAGCAGCGCCTTGCCGGCGCGGGCCGCATTCGGTCTGCCGAGATGCCGGCTGATCCAGTCTCCGGTTTTTGCCACCGCCATCAGGTCGATACCGGTTTTAATGCCAAGCCCCTGCAGCAGATAAAGGACGTCTTCGGTGGCGACATTGCCGCTCGCCCCCGGTGCAAAGGGGCAGCCGCCCAGCCCGGCGACGGAACCGTCGAAGACGGAGATACCTTCATCCAGCGAGGCCAGCACATTGGCGACGCCCTGCCCATATGTATCGTGGAAATGCATGGCAAGTTTTTCACGCGGGATGCGGGCAGACACCCGCTTGATGAGATTGCGAATCTGGTCCGCCGTGCCAATGCCGATCGTATCGCCGAGCGAGATTTCGTAACAGCCGAGCGCGATGAGCGCTTCGGCCATCGCCGCTACGTCATCTTGTGCAACCGTACCGTCATAGGGGCAGCCGGCTATGCAGGAGACGTAACCGCGCATTAGGATATTCCGGCCGGCCGCGGCTGATGCGACATCGCGCAGGCGCTCGAGGCTTTCGGCGCGCGAGCAGCCGATATTGTGCTGGCTGAACCCTTCGGATGCGGAGACGAAAACGGCGATTTCCGTCACGCCGGCATCAAGGGCGGCCTCGAAACCTTTCATATTGGGAACGAGCGCCGGATAGGCGGTGCCGGGTCGCCTTTCGAGGCCCTGGAACACCTCTTTCGAACCCGCCATTTGCGGCACTTTTTTGGGTGAGACGAAAGCACCCGCTTCCACCGCCTCCAATCCGGCTGCAGCCAGCCGTTCGATCAGCTCGATCTTGATGGCGGCTGGAACCTCGGCGCTTTCGTTCTGCAAGCCGTCACGCGCGGCCACTTCGACGATTTTGACGGTTTGAGGCCAGCTCATCTCAGCTGCCCTCCGGCTCGAAATCCACTAGCACCGCACCGGCTGCGACCATATCGCCCTCGTTGCAATTGATGGCCGTGACGGTGCCTTTCGCCGGCGCGCGGATCGTGTGCTCCATTTTCATCGCCTCCATCACCACAAGCGCCTCGCCCGCTTCAACCGCGGCACCGTTGCTGCTCAGCAAGGCGCGGATGACGCCGGGCATAGGTGCTTCCAGACCGCCGGTATGGGGAGCGGAATCCGCGATATCGACAGGATCCGGCTGGCTGATGCGATAATGTTCGCCACCCAGAAAAAGCGCGTAACGGCCATCCTCTGCAAAGAAATGGCCCTGCCTTTTCCTGCCTTCCACCGTCGCACGGAATTTACCGTCCTCGAAAAGGTTGCCATAGGCGCTGATCGCCCGTCCGTCGATCTCCAGCGAAAAACCCTCCGCCGCATGCGTGACGCCCACACTCAGCGGCTGGTTGTCAAACACGAAATAAAGCGTTTCCCTTGCCGGCGCGTTGAGGCGGAAGGCGGCCGTCATGTTCCATGGGCTATGGGGATCGGCCTGCGAACCCGGCTTTCCGTTTTTCTGCCGCGCAAGCAGCAGGCCAAGCGCAGCCATGGCTATCTCGTTCCCGTCCGTTGCTACCGGAGCAAACAGCGCCGCTTCGTTACGGGCGATGAAACCGGTATCGAGATCGGCGTTCGCGAAGGCCGCCAGTCCCGCAAGCCGCTTCAGAAAGGCGGCATTGCTGGTGACGCCACAGATCGCCAGATTTTCGAGCGCCAACCGCAGACGCCGGACCGCCGATGGGCGATCTCGGTCCCAGACGATCAGCTTGGCGATCATCGGATCGTAATGCACGGTGATGGCGTCGCCGGCGCGGATGCCGCTGTCGATCCTGACGTGAGGGCCCTGATCGGGAAAAACCAGATGGCTGACCGTGCCGATCGACGGCAGGAAATCATGTGCCGGGTCTTCGGCATAAATCCGCGCCTCGATGGCGTGGCCGTTTATGCTCAGATTCGCCCGGTCTTCCGGCAGGGCCTCTCCGTTGGCGACGCGGATCTGCCATTCGACGAGATCGAGACCGGTAATATATTCCGTCACCGGATGTTCGACCTGAAGCCTCGTATTCATTTCCATGAAATAGAAGTCGCCGGAAGGGTCGAGCAGGAATTCCACCGTTCCCGCGCCGCGATAATCGATGGCGCGGGCGGCGGCGACCGCCGCTTCATACATGCGCTGCCGAAGTGCATCGGGCAGGCCGGGGGCAGGAGCTTCCTCTATGACCTTCTGGTGCCGGCGCTGGATCGAGCAATCGCGCTCGAAAAGCGAAACACAATTGCCGTGGCCATCGGCAAAGACCTGCACTTCCACATGGCGCGGCTGCTCGAGATATTTTTCGATCAGCATGCGGTCATTTCCGAACGCGGCCACCGCTTCGCGTTTTGCACCGGCAAGCTCCGCTGCGAAGTCGCGCTTTTGCCGGACGATGCGCATGCCCTTGCCGCCGCCGCCGGCCGAGGCCTTGAGCAGCACCGGATAACCGACCTTGTCGGCCTCGCTTGCCAGCCGTTTCTCCGCCTGTTCATCGCCGTGATAACCCGGCACGACGGGAACGCCAGCCTTCGCCATCAACGCCTTCGCCTCGCTCTTCCCGCCCATGGCGTGGATTGCTTGCGGAGGCGGGCCGATGAAAACGAGCCCTGCGGCGGCACAGGCCTCGGCAAATCCGGCATTTTCGGAGAGAAAGCCGTAACCCGGATGGATCGCTTCCGCGCCGCTTGCCCTGGCGGCGGCGATGATTTTTTCGCCATCGAGATAGGAGGCGCGCGCCGGTGCCGGGCCGATGGCAATGGCCTCATCGGCCAACGCCACATGCATGGAATTGCGGTCGGCCTCCGAATAGACCGCGACGGTGCGGATGCCCATCCTGGCGGCGGTGCGGATGATGCGGCAGGCGATTTCGCCGCGATTGGCGATCAGTATTTTCGAGAACATCGCCGCCTCACATCCTGAATATGCCAAAACGGGTGGGTTCTATCGGCGCGTTGAGCGCGGCGGAAAGCCCGAGGCCGAGTACCAGACGGGTATCCTTCGGGTCGATGATGCCATCGTCCCAAAGTCGCGCGCTGGCATAATAGGGATGGCCCTCCCGCTCGTATTTTTCCCGGATCGGCTGTTTGAACGCCTCTTCTCCTTCCTTCGACCAGTGGCGGCCATCGGCCTCGATGCCGTCGCGGCGGATTTGCGCTAGAACGGACGCCGCCTGTTCGCCGCCCATCACGGAAATGCGGGCATTGGGCCACATCCACAAAAAGCGCGGTGAATAGGCCCGCCCGCACATGCCGTAATTGCCGGCCCCGAACGAGCCGCCGATGATGACGGTGAATTTCGGCACTTTAGCCGATGCGACAGCGGTAACGAGCTTGGCGCCATCCTTGGCGATGCCGCCCGCCTCATAGGCCTTGCCGACCATGAAACCGGTGATGTTTTGCAGGAAAACGAGGGGAATACCGCGCTGGCAGCAGAGTTCGATGAAATGCGCGCCCTTCAGCGCCGATTCCGAAAACAGAATGCCGTTATTGGCGATGATGCCAACAGGATAACCATGGATATGGGCAAAACCGCAGACCAGCGTGGTACCGTAAAGCGCCTTGAACTCATCGAATTCGGAACCGTCCACCAGACGCGCGATGATCTCGCGCACCTCGAAGGGTTTTCTCGTATCGGCGGGAACGATGCCATAAAGCTCTTCAGCCGGATAAAGCGGCTCCGCCGGCTCGCGAATATCCAGCTCCACCTGTTTGCGGCGGTTGAGGGTGGAGACGATCCGCCGGGTCAGCGCCAGTGCGTGGCGGTCGTCATGGGCATAATGATCGGTGACGCCGGATTGCCGGGAATGCACATCCGCGCCGCCCAGCTCTTCCGCACTCACCACCTCGCCGGTCGCGGCCTTTACCAGCGGCGGGCCGCCGAGAAAGATCGTGCCCTGATTTTTGACGATGACGGACTGGTCACTCATGGCAGGCACATAGGCCCCGCCCGCCGTGCAGCTGCCCATCACCACGGCAATCTGGGCGATGCCTTGCGCCGACATGTTGGCCTGATTGTAGAAGATGCGGCCGAAATGATCGCGGTCGGGAAATACCTCGTCCTGATTGGGCAGGTTCGCGCCGCCGGAATCCACCAGATAGATGCAGGGCAGGCGGTTCTCCGTGGCGATTTCCTGCGCGCGCAGATGTTTCTTCACCGTCAGCGGATAATAGGTGCCGCCTTTTACCGTCGCGTCATTGGCGACGATCACACATTCGCGGCCCGAGACCCGGCCGATGCCGGTGACGATGCCAGCGGCGGGAACGGGTTCTTCATAGACCTCGTAAGCTGCGAATTGCGAGAATTCGAGAAATGGGCTGCCGGGATCGAGAAGTGTTTCGATCCGGTCGCGCGCCAGCAATTTGCCGCGGGAAAGATGCCGTTCACGGACCTTGTCACCGCCGCCTCTGGAGATTTTTTCGACGTGTTGGCGCAGGTCATCCACCAGACCCGACATGAAATCGACATTGGCAGCGAAGGCGGGGTCGCGGTTCAGACGGGAAGTAAGCTTCATCGTGTCCTCACCCGTTGCCCTTGACCAGTTCGCGGCCGATCAGCATCCGGCGAATTTCGCTGGTGCCTGCGCCGATCTCATAAAGCTTGGCGTCGCGCAGCAGCCGTCCGGCCGGGCTTTCATTGACATAGCCGGAACCGCCGAGAAGCTGGATGGCATCCAGCGCCACCTGCGTCGCCCGCTCGGCGGCGAAGAGGATCGCGCCCGCCGCATCCTGCCGTGTGATGCGGCCATTGTCGCAGGCCCGCGCCACGGCATAGACATAGGCGCGCGACGCATTCATGGCCGAATAGATATCGGCAAGCTTGCCCTGCACCAGCTGGAATTCGCCGATGGGTTTGCCGAACTGCTTACGCTCACGCGCATAGGGCAGCACCAGATCGATGGCCGCCTGCATGATACCGACGGGGCCGGCGGCCAGCACGGCGCGCTCGTAATCCAGCCCACTCATCAGCACCGTCACGCCGTCATTGAGGCGGCCGAGAATGTTCTCTTCCGGCACCTCGCAATCCTCAAACACCAGTTCTGACGTGGGCGAGCCGCGCATGCCAAGCTTGTCGAGTTTCTGGGCAGGACGAAACCCCTTGAAGCCTTTTTCAATCAGAAAAGCGGTGATGCCACGTGGGCCGGCCGACATATCCGTCTTGGCGTACACCACCAGCGTATCGGCCTCATGGCCGTTGGTGATCCACATTTTCGCGCCGTTCAGCACATAGTGATCACCTTTGCGCTCCGCCTTCAGCCGCATTGAGACGACATCCGAACCGGCCTCAGTCTCGCTCATGGCGAGTGAACCGACATGTTCACCGGAGACGAGCTTCGGCAGATATCTGTGCTTCTGCTCTTGCGTTCCCCAGCGGTGAATCTGGTTGATGCAGAGGTTGGAATGGGCGCCGTAGGAAAGGCCGATGGAAGCGGAAGCCCGGCTTATCTCCTCCATCGCCACGCAATGGGCGAGATAGCCCATGTCGGCACCACCGAATTCTTCCGAAACGGTGATGCCGTGCAGGCCGAGCTCACCCATTTGCGGCCAGAGTTCACGTGGAAAACGGTCGTCGCGGTCGATCTCCGCCGCCAAAGGGGCAATTTTATCATCTGCGAATGCGCTTGCGCTGTCGCGCAATGCTGCGATTTCCGGGCCGAGATCGGCATCGAAAATGGCGGCGAGGTTCAAACTCATCGCGTCTCCTCCTCCGGACGGCCCTTGCCGCCGTCCCTTTTATCAGCAGCCGGCACCTCCTCCGCGCCGGCAGCCCTCGATTACGGCGCGTCACCCCCGGTGAAGGCGGCGGAACGGCGCACGAATGTCTTGATGGCGAAATTGGACTGGATGCGCGACACGCCGGGAACCGTGGTCAGGAAATCCAGAAGCTCCTGATAATGCGGCAAATCCCGCACCATGGCGTGGATCAGATAATCCGAACTTCCGCTGGTCTGGTAACCGCCCACGACTTCGGGAATGGAAGCGACATGGTGTTCGAAGGTCGTCAGCGCTTCCTTGATCTGCCGCTCCAGCGTGACGGAGATGAAGACACCCATATTGCCGAGCAGCCGGTTCTCATCGAACACGGCGGTATAGCCACGAATGATCCCTTCCTCTTCCAGCTTGCGCACGCGTCGCAGCGTCGGCGTGAAGGAAAGACCTATCCGCGCTGCAAGATCGCGCCAGCTCACCCGCCCGTCATCGCCGAGCACATGCAGAATCTTCCGGTCGAAACTGTCGAGCTCAATCATGGATCATTTGCTCTATGATATGACTAATTGTTGGATCAAAGATATCGCCAATCAAAAAACTGTCAATCAAAATAGCTTTGAAATGAATTCGAGATAGTGATAGCGTTCACCTCAGTCGCGGTCTGGAGGAGATTGCGATGACGGTCGTTCTCTCAAGCGGGAGGATGGCCAAGGGAGGTGAATTTGGCTTTGCATGACCCTGTCGTGATCGTCGGGGCCGCCCGTACTGCTATGGGTGGGTTCCAGGGCGAATTCAAATCGGTGGCCGCGCCCGATCTCGGTGCGGCGGCGATCCGTGCGGCTGTTGAGCGGGCTGCGGTTCCACCTTCTGATATTGACGATGTGCTGATGGGTTGTGTGCTTACGGCGGGGCAAGGGCAGGCTCCGGCCAGACAGGCGGCCATTGCCGCCGGAATCCCCAACTCGGTTGGTGCGACGACCATCAACAAGATGTGCGGCTCTGGCATGAGGGCGATCATGCTGGCGCATGACCAGCTTGCGGCGGGAAGCTCTTCCATCGTGCTTGCGGGCGGTATGGAAAGCATGAGCAACGCGCCCTATCTCTTGGACCGCGCCCGCAACGGCTATCGTCTCGGCCATGGCAAGCTCACCGACCACATGTTTCTGGATGGTCTCGAGGATGCCTATGACAAGGGTCGGCTGATGGGCACTTTCGCTGAAGATTGTGCTGAAGCCTACCAATTCACCCGTGCCATGCAGGATGACTATGCGCTGACCTCGCTGGAGCGCGCCCGGCGTGCCATCGCTGAAGGGGCTTTCGAAGCGGAAATAGCGCCCGTCGGGGATATCTCGGTGGACGAGCAGCCAGGCAAGGCGAAGCCGGAAAAAATCCCGCAACTGAAGCCCGTCTTCCGCGATGGCGGAACGGTGACGGCGGCCAATTCCAGTTCGATTTCCGATGGCGCTGCCGCTCTCGTTCTCATGCGTCGCTCCGAAGCGGAAAGGCGGGGCCTTTCACCGCTGGCGACCATTATCGGCCAAACCTCTTATGCGGATGCACCCGCCGGATATCCAACGGCTCCCATCGGCGCGATGAAAAAGCTGTTCGAAAAAACCGGCTGGGCGGCGAAGAATCTCGATCTGTTCGAAATCAACGAGGCCTTTGCCGTGGTGGCGATGGCGGCAATGCGCGATCTCGATTTGCCGCATGACAAGGTGAATGTGCATGGCGGAGCCTGCGCTCTCGGCCATCCGATCGGCGCTTCCGGCGCGAGGATCGTCGTCACCCTGCTGGCCGCTTTGCAGCGCCACGGGCTGAAACGGGGCGTGGCCGCCGTCTGCATCGGCGGCGGCGAAGCAACCGCGCTCGGCATAGAGCGACATTAAGGGGAGGCGGCGATGATCCTGAACGAAGCCCAGCAGCAGATCAGGGACATGGCCCGCGATTTCGCCCGCGAGCGGCTTGCCCCTGGGGCTGCTTCACGTGACCGGGAAAGCCGGTTCCCGAAAGACGAGCTGAAAGAAATGGGTGCGCTCGGCTTCCTCGGAATGCTGGTCTCAGAAGACTATGGTGGGTCGGAAACCGGTGCCGTTGCCTATGCCCTTGCGCTGGAGGAAATCGCTGCCGGTGACGGGGCGTGTTCCACCATCATGAGCGTGCACAATTCGGTCGGCTGCGTGCCGATCCTGAAATTCGGCACTGAAGACCAGAAGCAGCGTTTCCTGCCGAAACTGGCCTCCGGCGAATGGATCGGTGGTTTTGCGCTGACCGAACCGCAGGCCGGTTCCGATGCGTCCAACCTGAAGACCCGCGCCCGGCGCGATGGCGACCGATATATTCTCGATGGCGCGAAGCAATTCATTACTTCGGGCAAAAATGGCGATGTCGTCATCGTCTTTGCCGTTACCGATGCGGAGGCGGGCAAGAAGGGCATCAGCGCGTTCATCGTGCCGACCGATACGCCGGGTTACGAGGTCATCCGGGTCGAGGAAAAACTCGGCCTGCATTCATCCGATACCTGCCAGATCGCCTTCACCGAGATGGCGGTCCCAGCCGAATTTCGGTTGGGCGAAGAGGGGCAGGGGTATCGCATCGCGCTTGCCAATCTGGAAGGCGGGCGCATCGGCATCGCCGCGCAGGCGGTCGGCATGGCGCAGGCCGCCTTCGAGGCCGCGCGGGATTATGCCCGCGAGCGCAAGGCCTTCGGACAGGCAATCATCGAGCATCAGGCGGTGGCGTTTCGCCTCGCGGACATGGCGACGCGGATTACGGCGGCGCGGCAACTGGTGTTGCATGCGGCGGCGCTGAAGGAGGCGGGTGAGCCCTGTCTTTCGGAAGCTTCGATGGCCAAGCTCTTCGCGTCCGAAATGGCCGAGCGTGTCTGCTCGGACGCCATCCAGATTCACGGCGGTTACGGCTACATGGCGGATTATCCGGTGGAGCGGATCTATCGCGATGTGCGCATCTGCCAGATTTACGAGGGAACCAGCGATGTCCAGCGGATGGTCATCGCGCGCAACCTCTGAAAATTGTTTCGTCGTCTAAAGGAGATGGCGATGGGAGGAGTAGAATGGATATTACCGAAACCACGCATCTCAGCCTGCATGTGCCGGAGCCAGCGGTGCGGCCCGGTGACCAGCCGGATTTCTCCAATGTGAAAATACCCAAGGCCGGCTCCGTGCCACGCCCGGAGGTGGATGCCGCCCCTGAAAGCATGCGCGATCTCGCCTATTCGATCATCCGTGTCCTCAATCATCAGGGTGAGGCCGTCGGGCCGTGGGCCGGGCTGCTCTCGGACGAGGAATTGCTGGTGGGCCTCAAAAACATGATGCGGCTGCGGGCTTTCGATGCCCGCATGCTGATGGCGCAGCGGCAGGGCAAGACGTCCTTCTACATGCAGCATCTGGGTGAAGAGGCGGTGAGCTGCGCCTTCCGCAAGGCGCTTTCCAAAGGCGACATGAATTTCCCGACCTATCGGCAGGCAGGGTTGCTGATCGCCGATGACTATCCGCTCGTCACCATGATGAACCAGATCTATTCCAACGAACTGGATCCGCTGCATGGGCGGCAGTTGCCGGTGCTTTATTCCTCGAAGGAGCATGGTTTCTTCACCGTCTCCGGCAATCTCGCCACGCAATATGTGCAGGCGGTCGGCTGGGCGATGGCGTCGGCCATCAAGGGCGATACGAAGATCGCAGCCGCCTGGATCGGCGACGGCTCGACGGCGGAGTCGGATTTTCACTCGGCGATGGTCTTTGCCTCCACCTACAAGGCTCCGGTGGTCCTTAATATCGTCAATAACCAATGGGCGATTTCCACCTTTCAGGGCATCGCGCGCGGCGGCTCCGGAACCTTTGCGGCGCGCGGGCTGGGCTTCGGCATTCCCGCACTCAGGGTCGATGGCAATGATTATCTTGCCGTTTATGCCGTGGCGCGCTGGGCGGTGGAACGGGCGCGCCGTAATCTCGGCCCGACGCTGATCGAATACGTGACCTATCGTGTCGGCGCCCATTCCACCTCCGATGATCCGAGCGCTTACCGCCCCAAGACGGAGTCCGAAGCATGGCCGCTGGGCGACCCGGTTCTGAGGCTCAAAAAACACCTCGTCCTGCGCGGCGTCTGGTCGGAGGAAAGGCACCGACAGACGGAGGCGGAAATTGCCGATGAGGTGCTTGAGGCGCAGCGCGAGGCAGAAAGCCACGGCACGCTGCATGAGGGTGGCAAACCGCCGAAAAAGGATATTTTCGAAGGCGTTTACGCCGAGATGCCGCCGCATCTCGCCCGCCAGCGCCAGAAGGCAGGGTGGTGACCATGGCAAGAATGACGATGATCGAAGCCGTCCGCAGCGCCATGGATGTGTCCATGGAGCGCAGCGACGATGTCGTGGTGTTCGGCGAGGATGTGGGCTATTTCGGTGGGGTCTTCCGCGCCACGCAGGGGCTGCAGGGAAAATACGGCAAGACCCGCTGTTTCGATGCGCCGATCAGTGAATCCGGCATTGTCGGCACCGCCATCGGCATGGCCGCTTATGGCCTGCGGCCCTGTGTCGAAATCCAGTTCGCGGATTACATGTATCCCGCCTATGATCAGATTACCCAGGAGGCGGCGCGTATCCGCTATCGCTCCAATGGCGATTTCACCTGCCCCATCGTTCTCAGAATGCCGACAGGCGGGGGCATTTTTGGCGGGCAGACGCACAGCCAGAGCCCGGAAGCGCTTTTTACCCATGTCTGCGGGTTGAAGGTTGTTGTTCCCTCCAATCCCTATGACGCCAAGGGACTGCTGATCGCATCCATCGAAGACCCCGACCCGGTGATGTTTCTGGAGCCGAAGCGGCTTTATAACGGTCCCTTCGACGGGCACCATGACCGGCCGGTAACGCCTTGGTCCAAGCACGAGATGGGGGAAGTGCCGGAAGGGCACTACACCATTCCCATCGGCAAGGCGGAGATACGCCGTCCCGGAAACGCTGTCACCGTCATCGCTTATGGCACCATGGTGCATGTGGCGCTGGCGGCGGCGGAAGAGACGGGCGTGGATGCCGAGATCATCGATCTGCGCAGCCTGCTGCCGCTCGATCTCGATACCATCGTGAAGTCCGTCTCCAAGACCGGCCGCTGTGTCATGGTGCATGAAGCGACGCTGACCTCCGGCTTCGGGGCCGAAGTCGTGTCCCTGGTGCAGGAACATTGTTTTTATCACCTCGAGGCTCCTGTCGTCCGCGTCGCGGGCTGGGATACGCCTTACCCCCATGCGCAGGAATGGGACTACTTTCCGGGACCGGCCCGTGTCGGGCGCGCCCTTGTCGAAGTCATGGAGGCCTGATTATGGCGGAATTCGTTCTCACAATGCCTGATGTCGGTGAAGGTGTGGCGGAAGCCGAACTGGTGGAATGGAATGTCAAACCGGGCGATATCGTCCATGAGGACATGGTGCTGGCCGCTGTCATGACGGACAAGGCGACGGTGGAAATCCCGTCCCCGGTGGCGGGCGTCGTTACCTGGCTCGCCGTGACGGTCGGAAATACTGTGCCGGTGAAGGCACCGCTCCTGCGCATCGAAACCGATGTCGCCGCCGCCGCTCCCAATGGCAGCGTGCCGGAAGCGGAAGTACCGACCCAATTGACGGAAGCGCCTGCCGACATGACGGACACGCCGCCACCCGTTGAAGCCCAGCCGACGGCGCGAGAGCCCGAGGAGGCGCCGCCGCCCACCGCCGAACCGCATCATAAACCGCTGGCGTCTCCCGCCGTTCGCCAGCGCGCCGACGATCTCGATATCGATCTCACCAAGGTCAAGGGCACGGGGCCGGACGGGCATATCACCCATGCCGATCTCGATGGGTTTTTAACGGTACGGGGTCGGCCGGAACGCCCTGAACCTGTAGCGCCGCACGACAGCGCCGTCGAGGAAGTGAAGATAACTGGACTGCGGCGCAAGATTGCCGAGAAAATGGTGCTGTCAGCCTCCCGCATTCCCCACATCACCTATGTCGAAGAAGTCGACGTGACCGATCTGGAGGATCTTCGCGCTACGATGAACGGCAACCGCCGTTCCGGGCAGCCGAAACTGACGATCCTGCCGTTTCTGATGCGTGCGCTGGTGAAAGCCGTGGCCGATCATCCCGGCATGAATGCCACTTTTGATGACGAACAAGGGGTCGTCAGCCACTACGAGGCGGTTCATATCGGCATCGCCACGCAAACGCCGGCGGGCCTGACGGTTCCAGTCGTGCGCCACACGGAAACGCTTGGCCTTTGGGAATGCGCCGAAGAAGTTGCGCGCGTCGCGGAAGCCGCCCGCACCGGCACGGCGCATCGGGAAGAGCTTATGGGGTCCACCATCACCATCAGTTCCCTGGGGAGCTTGGGCGGCCTTGTTTCGACGCCCATCATCAACCATCCTGAAGTGGCGATCATCGGCGTCAACAAGATCGTGACGCGGCCGCTCTGGGACGGGAACCGGTTTGTACCGCGCAAGATGATGAACCTCTCCTCGAGCTTCGATCACCGGGTCGTCGACGGCTGGGATGCGGCGGTCTTCATCCAGGCCGTAAAGGCGCTCCTGGAAAAGCCGGCACTGATATTCATCGACGGCTGAGGTTTCATCCAAAGGCTTTTTTCCGTGAAGCACTCCGGCTTCATGGAACTGTTTCGCTGTCGGTATAGGCTTGCGTTCGTCATCTTCGGGTATAGAAGAGAAGAACGAGAAGCATGTTTTCTCATCATGATCATAGTGGCGGAAGAGGGCGCTCCGGTGCCCGGCGGTCCGCCCTCCGCCGGCAACCGAATGAAGAAGAAGGTCCTCCCATGCGCACTCCCAAACCCGTTGTCCTGACTATTCTCGATGGCTGGGGGCTGAACGAGGACACATCCAGCAATGCGCCGGTGCTGGCGAATACGCCCACCATGGACCGGCTTTTCGCCAGCTGCCCGAATGCGAGGCTTACCACCTTCGGCCCGAATGTCGGTCTGCCCACCGGGCAGATGGGCAATTCGGAAGTCGGCCACACCAATATCGGCGCTGGCCGCATCGTCGCCATGGATCTCGGCCAGATCGATCTGGCGATTGAGGATGGCAGCTTTTTCCGCAATGCGGCGATGCTTGATTTCGCCGCCACGGTGAAGGCCGCGGGTGGTGTGGCGCATCTGATGTGCGTCGTCTCCGATGGCGGCGTCCATGGCCATATCCTCCACGGTCAGGCGGCGGTGAGGCTGATGATCAGCCACGGTCTGAAGGTGGTGGTACATGCCATCACCGACGGCCGCGATGTCGCGCCGCAATCGGCTGAAGATTTTGTGGCGGCGCTGGTGGCAAGCCTGCCGCAGGGGGCAAGCATCGGCACGGTAATCGGCCGCTATTATGCGATGGATCGCGACAATCGCTGGGAGCGCGTCGAGAAAGCCTATGACGCGATGGTTCTCGGCAAGGGAGAACATGCGCGGGATGCGGTGAGCGCTGTTGCCCAGAGCTACAAAAACAACGTCACGGATGAATTCATCCTGCCGACGGTGATCGATGGTTATGAAGGTTTCAAAGCCGGCGACGGCCTGTTCTGCCTGAATTTCCGCGCTGACCGCGCCCGTGAAATTCTCCTCGCCATCGGTGCGAATGATTTCGACGGTTTTGCGCGCGAAAAGCCTGTGCTTTCAGCACTGCTGGGCATGGTGGAATATTCCACTCGCCATAATGATTTCATGACGACGGCTTACCCGAAGCGCGATATCGTCAATACGCTGGGCGCATGGGTGGCGAAGCAGGGGCTCACGCAGTTCCGCCTTGCCGAGACGGAAAAATATCCGCATGTCACCTTCTTCCTGAATGGCGGCAAGGAAGAGCCGGAGGTCGGCGAAGACCGTTTCATGCCGAAATCCCCTAAGGTTGCGACCTACGATCTGCAGCCGGAGATGAGCGCGCCGGAAGTGACGGAAAAATTCGTCGAGGCAATCGGCAAGGGTTACGATCTGATCGTCACCAATTACGCCAACCCCGATATGGTCGGCCATACCGGCGACCTTCAGGCCGCAATCAAGGCCTGTGAAGCCGTGGATCGTGGGCTTGGTGCGGTCGTTGCCGCCCTCGAAAAAGTGGGTGGCGCGATGCTTGTCATTGCCGACCACGGCAATTGCGAAACCATGGTCGACCCGGTGACTGGCGGCCCGCATACGGCGCACACCACCAATCCGGTGCCGGTGATCCTTTTCGGTGGCCCGGAAGGTGCGAAGCTGCATGACGGCATTCTTGCCGATGTCGCGCCTACCCTGCTGCAACTGATGAATGTGCCGCTGCCGCCGGAAATGACGGGCAAAAGCCTGATCGACCTCTAATCACACGCCGTCGCGCGGGAGGGTTCCAGCCCCGCGCGCCGAACGAGCGTTTGCGTTATGGCTGCTTTGCGTAGAGGCGGTCGTGAACCAGCATGCCGGCAATCATGGCGCCGACGAAAAGAACGACCGGCATCAGCCCGAGGGCGAGAGCCGATAGTGCCGGGCCGGGGCAGAAACCGGCAAGCCCCCAACCGACGCCGAAAATGGCCGAGCCTGTTATGAGCGGCCGGTCGATGCGGGTTTTTGCCGGAAGACTGAAATCCTCTGCTAGGGCCGGTTTGGCGAGACGTCGGCTGAGCAGCACACCCGGCACGGCGACCATCACTGCGCCGCCGAGAACGAACATCAGGCTCGGGTCCCAATGGCCGCTCGCCACATCTAGAAAACCGGAAACACGGGCCGGATCGACCATGCCGGAGAGCGAGAGGCCAAAGCCGAACAGCGCTCCTGCGGCTAATGCCAGGACAACACGCGCCAAGGCTGGATTTTTCATGACAGGGCTCCCTTTATCGTCGCGGCGCAAATACCGGTAATCAGGAAGGTGGCGGTCGCGGCGACGGAGCGCCGGGAAAATCGCGCCAGCCCCATGATGCCATGGCCGGACGTACAGCCGGAGCCCATGCGTGTGCCAAAACCCACCAGCAGTCCTGCAATGAGGATGAGCGGCCATGGTGAAACTATGGTGACGGCAGGCAGCCGGCCGAATGCGGCGGCATGGATATATGGCCCGGCCAGCAAGCCGGCGACGAAGGTGAGATCGGCAAGACGCCGTTCCCTGCCGAGCATCTTGCCCATGATCCCGCTGATGCCGGCGATGCGGCCGTTGAAAAGAAACAGCAGAATGCTGGCAAGACCGAGCAGCATGCCGCCGAAAAGAGAGGGCCAGTAGGGGCTCACGGGGTCTCCTCCTCCGGCGCGCAGAATATGGTGTAAAGGGCCTCGATCAGTTGCGCCGCTTTCGCTTCGCTCAGTTGGTAGAAGATTTGCTTGGCGTCGCGCCGGGTTTCGACCACACCGGCTTCCCGCAGGACGCCCAGCTGCTGGGAAAGCGTCGGCTGGCGAATATCCAGCTTGACCTCCAGCTCACCAACGGAAAACTCCCCCTGCGCCAGCGTGCAGGCGAGCATCAGCCGCGCGGGATGGGCAAGCGTTTTCAGAAGCAGCGCGACCTCGACAGCCCGCTCTTCCATGGCGGGGAGAGGGATTTCTGCAATATGCCGGGGCTTTTCCAGCGCGGTTTCCTTTACCATATGCTGCCCTCCAGCACGTCGAGCGGAAATTTCAGGTAACGTTTGCCATTCGCTTCCGGCTCCGGGAGGCGGCCGCCGCGAATATTGACCTGCAAGGCGTGAAGAATGAGCTTCGGCATCGGCAATGTGCGATCCCGCGCTTCTCTGAGGCGGATGAAACCCTCCTCCGTCATGCCGGCAAGATGCGGATTGCTGCGTTTCTGTTCGCCGACCGTGCTTTCCCATTTAGGCGCGCGGCCACCGGGCTGATAATCGTGGCCGGTGAAAAGCCGTGTTTCATCGGGAAGGGCGAGAATGTCCTGGATCGACGCCCAGAGTTCCCTGGCGCTGCCGCCGGGGAAATCGGCGCGCGCGGTGCCGGAATCGGGCATGAAAAGCGTATCGTGCACAAAGGCGGCATCACCCACCACATAGGTCACGGAAGCGAGCGTGTGGCCGGGCGAAAACAGCACGCGCGCTTCAAGGGAGCCGATATTGAACCTGTCGCCCGCCTCGAACAGCCGGTCCCATTCCGAGCCGTCGGTTTTGAAATCCGGCCAGTTATATTTCTCCTGCCAGAGCTTCTGCACGCCGGTGACTTTCGCGCCGATCGCCGTCTGCGCGCCGGTCTTCTGCTTCAGATAATGGGCGGCGGAAAAATGGTCGGCATGCGGGTGGGTATCGAGAATCCATTCCACCGACAGGCCCTTGCTCTCCACATAATCCAGAATGGCGTCGGCATTCATCGTTCCGGTTGCGCCGGATTTCTCATCGAAATCATAGACCGGGTCGATAATGGCGCAACGCTTGGTCGCCGGATCGGAAACGACATATTGCACGCTCCATGTGCGCGGATCGAAGAATGCCTTGACGTGCGGAACCGCCGCAGCGCGCCGTTCCAGCCAGCGGGTGGCGCCGGAAAGGTCAAAGCCATGCGCCTTGCCAAAAGCCTCGATATCGTCCCTTTCGATGCGCCCATCCAACGCTTCCCCGAGAACATGAAGCGTGAGCGCGCGGGTGCCGCCCTTGCAATGGGCAAAAACGGGGCCCTCCGCTTCCGCCATTTTCTGCTGGAAGGCGCGGATATCGGCTTCGGTAATAGTAGGGCCGCTGACCGGGATGAAACCATAATCCATGCCCGCCGCGCTGGCGGCGCTTTTTTCCTGCGCATTGCCCGGCTGGCCGGGCTCTTCACCATCAGGCCGGGCGTTGATGATGCTTTTATAACCCTGGGCGGAGAGCGATGGGAAATCGCCGATCATCGGCTGGCCCGCAACTGTCAGACGCTCGTTGATCTTCACGGCATCCATCGGCACCTCCTGTTGTAATAATTTAATATATATTATTATATAATGTATATTGTATGTTTGCAAGGGCGCGGACTGCCCTCGTTTCCGAATGTCCCCTGCCGTATTTTCAGGAAAGGTTCGGAAGGAAATCCTAGAGACGGGATTTCTTCGTTTTGTGACGGGTGGGCGGAGATTGCCTGTATCTGACATGCAAAAACATGCCTTGTGCCCGAAATATTGGGGCACAAGGCATGTTCGCGAAAACCGGTTCGAATTCAGGCTCGCTTCAGACCGCGAGCCTGCGGCGTGTCGCCTTCCAGCCAAGACAGATGGCTGCAACAAGCAGAACCGTCTGGGCGACCACGAAGGGTGGTTCATTGCCGTTCGGCGCCAGGTTGTTCAGTGTTTCGACCTTCAGAAAAGCCTGAACGATCAACACGAACATATTGAGATAAAGGCTGATCGTGGCGGTGATCGTATAAATGATGCGCGCCCTGCCATTCAGACCGTATCCATAAAGCGCAACCAGTGCGATTGCCAGAACGAGGGTCGAGATGATGCCGACGCCGAGTGCCGGTGTGAAATTTCCGATTGGAAACAGGAAGCCGGTAAGTGTGGTGGCGAGCGTGGTGACGAGGAAAAACGCCATCATGCGGGGCATCCACCGCCCCGCCGCATAAGCTGGCAGGGCGATCAGTCCAGTGGCAATGCCGATGAAGCTTAAGCCCACATGCAATGCCGTGAATTGGGGAATGGTCAGTCCGAGGATCATGATACGTCTCCCTCTATTCGGTTTTGGCTGCACGATACCGGCTGGCGGCAAGTGCATGCGACAGATTGGGCCTTAACGCCGCGCGCGCTGCAAGGAAATTTTCGAGATCGGCCGTATCCGGCAGGGAAGGAATGGTAAGCGTTTCGCCGAGGTCGAGGCCGGCAAGGGCCGCATCCACCATCTCGTAAACATCCATGACCATGGCGGCCGGAATGGCTTCGAGCCGTTCCTCTTCCCAGATCGCCGTGCGGGTGATGCCCGGCAGGACGGCCTGAACCCGCACACCGGAGGGCGAAAGCTGCGCCTGCAGCGCCTCGGTGAAGGCAAGCACGAAGGCCTTGGTGGCCGGGTAGACAGCGGTGAAGGCCGCCGGCATCAGGGCCGTGACCGAGGTGATGTTGATGATCGTACCCTTGCCATCGGCGGCAAGGCGCGGTGCGATGGCTGCCGCAAGCCGGGTGACGGCAAGAATGTTGAGGTTGATCATCGTCGTCACATAGGCCGGGTCGAGCGCCGTGATTGCGCCCTCGCCGGCAATGCCGGCATTGTTAACGAGGCCGGTAATCCGCCGGTCGTCACGCAGCCGCGCCTCCACCTTTTCGAGGTCTTCCGCCCTGGAAAGATCGGCGGAGAGAACCTCGACCGCGATGCGATGATCCTTTTCCAGCTGTGCGGCGAGCGCCTTCAGCTTTTCGGCGCGCCGCGCCACGAGAATGAGATCATGGCCGCGTTTTGCCAGACGTTCGGCATAGACCGCGCCGATGCCGTCGGATGCGCCGGTGATGAGAAATGTATTCTGTGTCATGTCCGTGTCTCCTTTGTGCGGCGGTTTCAGGCGTTGATGAAGGCGAGAAGGTCGGCGTTGAACCGGTCCTGATGGGTCTGCGTCAGGCCATGGTCGGCGCCTTCATAGATTTTGAGGACCGCGTGTTTGACGATTTTGACCGTGGAAAGCGCGGATGCGCCGACCGGCACGATCTGGTCGTCATCGCCGTGCAGAACCAGTGTCGGTTTGTCGAAGGCCTTCAGGTCCTGATGGAAATCGCTTTCCGAAAAGGCGCGAATGCTGTCGAGCTGGCCTTTCAGGCCACCCATCATGCCCTGCCGCCAGAATTCGTCGCGGATGCCTTCGGATATCACGGCGCCTTCGCGGTTGTAGCCGTAGAAGGGAATGGTCAGATCCTTGAAGAACTGGCTGCGATTGTCATAGGTGCCCTTGCGGATACCGTCGAAAACATCGATCGGCAGGCCGATGGCATTGCTTTCCGTCTTCAGCATCAGCGGCGGCACCGCGCCGATGAGGGCGATTTTCGCGACGCGGGCCGTGCCGTGGCGGCCGATATAGCGGGTGACCTCGCCGCCGCCGGTGGAATGGCCGACCAGAATGATGTCGTGAAGATCGAGCTGTTCGATCAGCTCGGCCAGATCGTCGGCATATTGATCCATGGTATTGTTATGCCAGACCTGATCGGAGCGGCCGTGGCTGCGGCGGTCATGGGCGATGGTGCGGAAACCGTTGTTAGCGAAGAACACCATCTGCGCATCCCATGTATCGGCGCTGAGCGGCCAGCCATGGGAGAAGATGATGGGCTGGCCGTCTTTGCGGCCCCAGTCCTTGTAGAAAATATGCGTTCCGTCTCTGGTGGTGATCGTTGTCATGGCTCTCTCTCCTGTTGCAGGGAGCTTGCTTGCGTCCCGTGGGAATAGAGATACTCTGGAGGGTGCCGGGGCTGGATTGGCGCTTCTGACAGAAAACGAGCCGAAACTGACAAAACGGGGTGTGGGCGCATGGCAGGTGTAACGGGAAGCGCGCTGGAAGTGGGGCTGGTCCTCTATCGGGACTGTCAGATCGCCATGGTGCATGGCATCACCGATCTTTTCGCCATCGCGTCGGTATTTTCACAGGATCGCGGCGGGCCTAAATTGCGGGTTAGCCATTGGAGCATGGGCGAAGGCGGTGATTTTTCCCGCTCCTATGACACGGAACCCGGCGGGCCGGGGCATCCCGATATCTTCGTTGTGCCGGGCCGGTTGACCGGGCCGGCTGAAATCGAGGAAGCCGAGCCTTACGCCCGCTGGCTGCTGAACCGGCACGCCCAGGGCGCGACGCTGGCTGCCAGTTGCGGTGGGTCCTTCATGCTCGCGGCCACCGGGCTTCTGGCTGGCCGCCCGGCGACGACCCACTGGCTGTTTGCGGAACGTTTTCGGGACCGATTTCCTGATGTCCGGCTGGAGATAGACAAGATCGTCATCGAGGACGGCGATATCATCACGGCTGGCGGATTGATGGCGTGGACCGATCTTGGCCTGCGCATCGTCGACCGACTGCTCGGACCTTCGGTGATGATCGAGACCGGCAAATTCCTGCTGATTGATCCTTCGGGGCGCGAACAGCGTCATTATAGCAGCTTTGCTCCAAGGCTGACGCATGGCGATGAGCCGATCCTGAAAGTGCAGCACTGGCTGCAGACCCGCGCCGGGCGGGCGACGAGCGTTACCGACATGGCCGGCCATGCCGGTCTGGAGGAGCGGACCTTCCTGCGTCGCTTCAAGGCGGCGACCGGCATGAAGCCCATCGAATATGTCCAGCATCTGCGGGTCGGCAAGGCGCGGGAATTGCTGGAATTCACCCGCCGTTCGGTCGATCAGATCGCATGGTCGGTGGGTTATGAAGATTCAGCCGCCTTTCGTCGGGTGTTTCACCGCATTCTCGGTCTCTCACCGGGTGAATATAGAAGCCGCTTTTCCAGCAGTGCGGCCATGGCTGCGGCGTGAGGGCGGCCAACCGTGCCGGCGGTGCGGAGGCCCGGCCCTTGCAATGTGGCGGGCGTTTGCTAACATGCCAGACAAGTTTAAAACAGGTGGGCCGGAATGGACGTTGAGAGCAGCACGAAGCAGGGGGTATCGCTCGCGGCGAAAATCAGTTCGGCATTACGGCGGGATCTGTCGGAGGGTGTGTTCCGCCCCGGCGACCGTCTTCCAAGCGAAAGCGAACTGACGCGTGAATATTCCGTCAGCCGAACCGTGGTGCGCGAGGCCATCGCCATTCTGCGCGCCGATGGCCTTGTTGAAGCCCGCAAGGGTGCGGGCGTTTTTGCTGTCGAAGTAAAACCGGCCAAGGAGCTGCCCTTTAACGATCTGGCCGTCGGGCGAATTTCCTCGGTGATCGAATTGCTGGAATTGCGCACCGTTTTCGAGGTCGAATCCGCCGGGCTTGCGGCATCGCGCCGTTCCGCCGTGCAGGTGGAGGCGATTGTGGATGCGCATCGGCGCGTTGGTGATTGTCTCGCCGCCGGCCTGCCGACGCGGGACGCCGATTTCGAGTTCCATCTGGCCATTGCACAGGCGACGCAGAACCGGCGGTTTCCAGAGTTTCTTCAGCTCATTCGCTCCGGCATCATTCCCCGCGGCGAATTGCAGGGTGCGGCGCCCGGGTCGCGTCCGAAGGACTACAACCTGCATCTCCAGGAGGAGCATGCGAGGATTGTCGACGCCATCATCGAAGGCGATGCCGATGCCGCCCGCCAATATATGGCGGCGCATCTGCGCGGCAGCCTTGAGCGCTACAAGGTGCTTCTGCGCTCCCGCACTGCCACGGAGTGATCCCGAAATGGCCTATAGGCCAATGGGTTACGCGCTCGCTCGCCGATAGAAGGCCAGCGAGGCGGCGAGTGTGAGAAGCGCGCCGCCGCAAACCCGGTCGAGCCACAGGGCTCCGGATTTCCGCAACAGCCGGACGGCCTGCGAGCCGAGCAGGGCATATCCGAACATCACGATAAAATCGATGCCGGCGAAGATCAGCGCAAGCGCCGCATATTGCTGGAGTTGCGGCGCTGCTGGATCGATGAATTGCGGCAGGAAAGCCGAAAAGAACAGATATCCCTTGGGGTTGGTCGCCGCCACGAGAAAGCTCTTGAGGAAAATCGAGCGGGTGGAGGCGGCACCGCTGGCCTCTGCCGGTTGAAGGACGCCATCAAGCGTGCCTTTGGAGCGCAAAAGCATGAGGCCAAGAAACGCAAGATAACAGACGCCCACCCATTTGACGACGCTGAACCAGAATTCGGAGGCCGTGAGTAGGGCGCCTAGTCCCAGCGCAGCCGCGCCGATCAGGACGAAATCCGAGAGGACAGCACCAGCCATGCCGATCATCGCGCGGCGTATTCCGAATCTCGAGCCATTGGCAAGCGCCAGCAAAACGGTGGGGCCGGGCGTCGCAATGCCGATAAAGGCGACGACGGCAAATGCCAGAAGCGTCATGTCAGCCATATCTTCCTCCCCTTGAAGGCACGGACGTCATCGGCATCATAGCCGGGGGACAGGTATCCGCGCATTCCGTAAGGCGGAGAATACAGGCATTTGCGGTTGCGGCAACGCAGGCACCTTTCCCCAAAAACAAAAACGAAAGCTGGGTGAGCCCGGTCTGAAATTTCCACCCCGGACACATATTTCGGAACCTTGACCAATACGGATTTCGCTGGCATGCGCTTGACAGCCTCCAACACCTGTGACAACTTGCGGATAGTTGTCAGACAGGATTGCGCCCTGGTCACTTGCGCGGTCGATCTCTGGCAAGGGAGGAATCATGTCAAAAAGACGCCTTTCGCTATATGGCCTGTCCGGCCAGATCGGAAGTATTGCGGTTACGCTGCTTGGATTGCTGCTGCTGACCTTTTTTATCGGCCGCCTGATGCCCGCCGATCCCGTGCGGGCGATCGTGGGCGAGGATGCGACGCGCGAAACCTATGAACAGGTCTATCACGCGCTCGGTTTCGACCGTCCGCTGTGGCAACAGTTCTTCTATTATCTGGGAGACGTGTTCACCGGCGATTTCGGAACCTCGATCCGCACCGGGCGTCCGGTCATCGAAGACATCATCAGGGTCATGCCGGCGACGATGGAGCTGGCGACCTTCGCGATCCTGATCGGCGCCGGCCTCGGCATTCCCATGGGCGTTTATGCCGCCGTCAATAAAGACCGCTGGCAGGATCATCTGGTGCGGGTGCTCAGCCTGTTCGGCCATTCCATGCCGATCTTCTGGACCGGCATGATCGCGTTGATCGTTTTTTACGCCCATCTCGGCCTTGTCGGCGGCGGTGGACGCATGGACCAGTTCTATATCGGTCTGGTCGAGGAGCGGACGGGCTTTCTGCTCATCGACAGCCTGCTTGCGGGCGATATGGAGGTCTTCTGGTCGGCCATCAACCACCTCATCCTTCCCGCCGCTTTGCTCGGTTATTCCTCGTCGGCCTATATCACCCGCATGACGCGCAGCTTCATGCTGGACCAGCTGGGCCAGGAATATGTGACGACCGCCCGCGTCAAGGGCCTGTCGCAGCGGCAGACGGTGTGGCTGCATGCTTTCGGTAATATTCGCGTGCAGCTCGTCACCATTATTGCGCTTGCTTACGGTTCGCTGCTGGAAGGGGCGGTTCTCATTGAAACCGTCTTCGCCTGGCCGGGCTTCGGGCAATATCTCACCAGCAATCTTATCATCGGCGACATGAATGCCGTGATGACCTGCGTGCTTATCGTTGGCGTCATCTTCATCGGGCTCAATCTCCTGTCCGACATTCTTTACCGCTTTTTCGATCCGAGGACCCGCTGATGACGGCCCGTACAGAAACCTCCTTCCGCCTTCCGGTGCCCTTGAATGCGCTGAAGAACATCGTGGTTTTCCTCCTGAAAAGCCCGACATCGGCCTTCGGCCTAGCTGTGTTGCTGCTTCTGGTCATCGCCGCGATTTTCGCGCCCTGGCTTGCGACGCATGACCCCTACGCACAGGATCTCGCCAATACGCTGAAGGCGCCGGGTAATGGCCACGTCTTCGGCACGGACGAGTTGGGGCGCGATATCTACAGCCGCCTTCTCTGGGGCGCACGCATCACACTCACCATCATCTCGCTGGTCTCGATCATCGTCGGTCCCGTTGGCCTTCTGGTCGGCACGGCTTCCGGTTATCTCGGCGGCAAGTTCGATACGGTGATGATGCGCATCACGGATATCTTCCTGTCCTTCCCGAGCCTCATCCTGTCGCTCGCCTTCGTCGCAGCACTCGGCCCGAGCCTCAACAATGCGATCATCGCCATTGCGCTCACCTCCTGGCCGCCGATTGCGCGCCTTGCCCGTGCCGAAGCCATGACCTTTCGCAAGGCGGATTATATTGCCGCCGCGCGGCTTCAGGGCGCATCGCCGCTGCGCATCATCGTCAAGTCGATCATGCCCATGTGCCTGCCTTCGGTCCTCATCCGCCTGACGCTGAACATGGCGACCGTCATCCTCACCGCCGCCGGCCTCGGCTTCCTCGGCCTCGGCGCGCAGCCGCCGCTGCCGGAATGGGGGGCGATGATCGCCACCGGCCGGCGTTACATGCTGGATAGCTGGTGGCTCGTCACCTTCCCCGGCATTGCGATCCTCTCCGTCAGCCTCGCCTTCAATCTTCTGGGTGATGGCCTGCGGGATGCGCTCGATCCGAAGCAGATGAACCGGAGATAGGGCCATGGAAAAACCAATCCTCGACGTCGAAAATCTCCGCATTCGCTATGGCGGCTCGCCGACTGCGGCGGTGCGCGGTATCTCCTTCACACTCGGGCGTGAACGGCTCGGCATCGTCGGCGAAAGCGGCTCGGGCAAATCCACCGTCGGCCGCGCCCTGCTGCGCCTTCTGCCGTCGGCGACAATCACCGCCGACAGGCTGGATTTCGATGGCCTCGATCTTCTTTCGCTCGATGAGAAAGAGATGTTGAAGGTTCGCGGCCGGCGCATGTCGATGATCCTTCAGGATCCGAAATTCTCCCTCAACCCCATCCGCCGGGTCGGCGACCAGGTGACGGAGACTTATCTGCGCCACTTCAAGGCTTCGAAAGCCGAGGCCCGGGAAAAGGCGCTGGCCATGCTCGATGCGGTGAAAATCCGCGATGCCGCCCGTGTTTACGAACAATATCCGCATGAGATTTCCGGCGGCATGGGCCAGCGTGTCATGATCGCCATGATGCTGCTTGCCGATCCCGATCTCGTCATCGCCGATGAGCCGACCTCGGCGCTTGATGTGACGGTGCGGCTGCAGGTGCTGAATATTCTCGACGGGCTGGTGCGTGATCGCGGCATCGGCCTCATCATGATCAGCCACGACCTCAATCTCGTGCGCAATTTCTGCGACCGTGTGCTCATCATGTATTCCGGCCGGGTGGTGGAAACGCTTGCCGCACGCGATCTCGATCAGGCGCAGCACCCCTATACGCGCGGCCTGCTGGCGGCGCAGCCGCGCATCGGCGGCACGCGCGCGCCGCTTGCGGTGCTGGATCGCCGCCCCGAATGGCTGGAGGAGAACGTATAATGGCCGTTTCCGTTGAAACCCGCGATCTCTCCATCACCTTCGGCAGCGGCCATACGGCGCTGAAAGTGCTGCCTTCCGTATCCTTCCGCGTCGAGCCGGGCGAGTGCTTCGGGCTGGTCGGCGAAAGCGGATCGGGCAAATCCACCGTGCTTCGCTGCGTCTCCATGCTCAACGATTTCTGGACCGGCGATATCCTCATCGACGGCAGGTCGGTGCGCGATATGCCGTTGATCGAACGGTGCCGCATGCTGCAAATGGTGTTTCAGGACCCCTATGGATCGCTGCATCCTCGCCAGTCGGTGCGCACCGTGCTTTCGGAATCGCTTGCGATCCACAAGCTCGGCGATCGTGAAGAGCGGATGCGCAAGGTCATCACGGATGTCGGACTGCCCATCTCTTTTCTCGACCGCTTCCCGCACCAGCTTTCCGGCGGTCAGCGGCAGCGCGTGGCGATTGCCCGGGCGCTGATCCTCGAACCGTCGCTGCTGCTGCTAGACGAGCCGACGTCTGCGCTCGATGTCTCGGTGCAGGCGGAAATCCTCAACCTCCTCCAGCGCCTGCGGAAAGAGCGTGGCTTCACCTATATCATGGTGACCCACGATCTCGCCGTCGTCGATCACATGTGCGACCGCTTCGCGGTGATGCTGCGTGGTGAAATCACCGAAATCCTGCCGCGCGAGGCTATCGCCGGCAATGGCGCGACGCATCCCTATGCGCGCGAACTGATCGGCGCCTCGCTGGAATATGAAGGCGCGTGACGGCTCCAAGACCGTGACCGTCCTCCTCCGGGGCGTCACGGATAATAACATCCTCCTTCCTTGCCCGGCCTCCCTGCCGGGCATTTTTTTGGAATGGCTACGGCGGGGATGGCGGGCCGCCAATTACGCGTAGGCTACTGACATAGTGCGAGACCCGCCTTCCGTCATGCCGGACTAGATCCGGCATCCAGCCATGGCGCGTCTGCGCCGTGAATGGACTCTATCGCGATCAAGGACTTGATCGCACTAGACCCCGGATCTAGTCCGGGGTGACGGAGTGCGGAGGCTTCGCTTGTGCCTAACATATTGGGTGCGTGGGGCTTTGTTACAGCAAAAAGGCGCGGGGTTAGCCACGCCTTTTCTTATTCGAGAATAGGCGGCGAATTACCGCTCCTTGCTCACCTCTTCAAAGCGCGAAAGCCAGGGGCTGACGATCATGCCCTTGACATCGCTGCGGAAGGCGGCGGTGTCGATGACTTCGGAGAAGGGCTGAATGGACATGACAATCTCGTCCATATAACCCTGCAGCTCCTCATAAAGCTTCGTCTGTTTCGCCACGTCGCGCTCGACCAGCGCTGCCTCGATCATCTTGTTCAGCTTCTCATCGAAGAAGCTGGTTCGCCAGCTCTGGTAATTGGTGAGCTTGGCGTCATCGGCATTGTTGGGATTATAGGCGATGGAGCGCAGGTTGTTGTCCGGATGCGGCTGCTGGCCGCCGCCGCCGCGGCCGAGCAGCAGTTCGAAATTCCGCTCGCGCATGGCGCCATAGATCTGGTCGCCGGAGCCGCTGATCAGCTCGGCCTGAATGCCGGCCTGCGCCAGCGTGTTCTGGATCGCCGTCGCCGCCTTCATGAAGGGGTCTTCCGAAAGCACGCGCAGCGTGGTCTTGAAACCGTTCGGATAACCGGCCTCAGCCAGAAGCGCCTTGGCTTTTTCGATGTCGAGCTTGTAGCCCTGATCCGGCAGCGCGCCCATGACGCCAGTGCTGAGGGAGCGCTGATGCAGCTTGCCGTAGTAGGGCATGACCGCCTTGTCGAGACCGTCGTAGTCGATCAGGTAACGCAGGGCCTCGCGCACCTTCTTGTTCGCGAACCGCTCATCCTTCATCGAAACGCTGAGGTAATAAAAACCGGAACCGGGTGTGGATTCGATGGTGACAGCCTTGTCGGCCTCGAGCGATTTCAGGTCCGGGGCCTGAAGGGAATAGGCAACGTCGATATCGCCTTTTTCCAGCATCAGCCGCTGAGATTGCGATTCCGGCAGATGGCGCATCAGGATGCGCTTCATTTTTGCCTTCTCACCCCAATAATCGTCGTTGCGGGTGAGGATGATATATTCGTTGGATTTCCACTGCGTCAGCTTGAAGGGGCCGGAGCCGGCTGAATTCAGCGTCAGCCATGCGCCGCCCAGATCGCCGTCCTTTTCATTCTCAAGCGCGGTCTTGCTGTCGATGATCGAGCCGGGGCCGTTCTGCGCAAGGATCATCAGCAGAAGGTTGGGGTCGTCAGGCTTCGGGATATTCAGCACGAAGGTCTGGTCGTTTTCGGCAACGAACAGCTTGTCGGCCTCTTCCAGCTTGAAACCGCGGGTTTTCAGGAAGGAGGATTGCGCCAGGTTGCGGGCGAGTAGCCGCTTCAGGCTCCACGCCACGTCCTTGGCCGTCACGGCGTTGCCGGAAGCGAATTTGGCATCGGCACGCAGATGGAAACGGATGGATTTCCGGTCTTCGGCAATCTCCCAGCGTTCGGCAAGGCGAGGCTGAACGCTGCGATCTTTCGGGGAAAGCACGACCAGTGTGTCATAGACATTGTTCAGCACCTGCACGGTCTCGCGGCCGGTAATGGCGGCGGGATCGAGGGTGAGGATATTGCTCATGGTCGTGGCGACGATGAGCTGGTCTTTCGGCGTTTCGGCAAAGGCGCTGAGCGGCATGGCGCCGATCAGCAGGGCGCCAAGTGCTGCGGTTGCAAGAAAATGTTTCATCTTTCCTCCCAATACGGCCGGTTCATACGGCCTTTCCACGTTTTGATCCACACGCCCGGTTCCTCCTCGGGTGTCGCAGGATCAGCCAAGAATCTCTCTGACCGGAGCTACTAGCGCCCGGCCGATTGCCGCCGTTGCCGGCGCATCCAGATGCACGCCATCCACCGGTGAGGCGCTGGCCACCGATCCGGCATCGAAAAAGGCATGTCCGAGTTCGGCGGCGAGTTTGCGGTAAAGCGGCGCAAGCCTGAGCGATTGCCCGATATCCCGCCCGCCGGCAGGTTCGCCGCCGGGGCCTGCGACGCAGGGCGGCGGGGAGACGATCAGCAGTTTCGGCACGGCCTCTCGCGGTTTGTAAATGAAGGTCTCGACAATCTGCGCCAGCCGCCGCATGCCGGAAACGGCGGCTTCTGCCCGCCCGCCATGCACCGGCTTGATATCGTTGGTGCCCAGCATGATGATGACGAGATCGAGTGGCATGTGGCAGGACAGCGCGACTTCAAGCGCCCGCGCGCCATTGCGGCAGGCCGGGCCGGCATGGTCGTCGTAACAGGTCGTGCGCCCGCCAAGCCCTTCCGGGTGAACCTTTGCCTTTCCGGCAAGCGCGGCCTCCAGAACCTCCGGCCAGCGGTGTTCGGCGGGGTGCCGCAGACCCGTTGCCGGGTCCGCGCCCCAGGTGAGGCTGTCTCCGAAGGCGAGCACCGTTTTCATCGCCCCTTACCTCACCCGGTTATTGTCGATGAAGGTAAAATCGATGTCCTCGCCAAGACCCGGCCGGTCAGGGACGTGGACGAAGCCGTCGCGGTCCATCGGGTCGGACAGCGATTTCAGATAATCGTGGCCGTCATCATATTCGAGGAAGGGGTGCAACAGGCCGCGCTCATACCAGCGGCAATTCTTGGTGGCGGCGACAACATGAAGGTTCATGGCCGTGTTGCCATGCACCTCGCATTCCATGCCGAAGGCTTCAGCCAGATGCATGGTCTTCAGCGCCGGGGTGATGCCGCCGACATCGTTGACGCCGGTGCGCAGAATATCGCAGGCGCCGGATTTGATCCATTCGGCCCGGTGCCAATGTTTGCCGGCCGCACTTTCGGGGCCGACGACCGGAATATCGAGATTGTCGGAAAGCCATTTGTAGGAAGACAGCGACTGCTCATCCATCGGCTCCTCGATCCAGTCGAAACCGAGTTTTTCGAGACCACGGCCCAGCGCCAGCGCATCGGTGCGGGAATACCAGTGGAAGGCGTCGATCATCAGGCGAATATCGGGTCCGACTGCCTCGCGCACGGCCGCGCAGGCCTTGAGGTCCATCTTCACATCCGGTGCCCAGCTGACGGGCGGCATCCAGGTGTGCAGCTTGATGCCCTTGTAGCCGCGCTTCACCAGTGTTTCGGCAAAGCGGCCGTAGTCCTCAGGTGTCGCAAGCCCGCCTTCCAGCTCATCGCCGCACATGATGGAGCCATAAGCGAGCACCTTGTCGCGATAACCGCCAATCAACTTGTATACAGGTTGATTGAGCGAGCGGCCGGCAAGGTCCCATAATGCGCAGTCCACCACCGCCAATGTGCGGTCGGTCAGCTGCGCGGCCGAACCACGCTGCCAGTGAGCAAGGTCCTGCCATAGCCGTTCGCGGTCGCGATGGTCTTCACCGATCAGGACTTTCTTGACGAATTTTTCGATGACATGCGGGCGAACGATCTCCGGCGCGGTGAAAGAATGGCCTTCCTGACCGTCCTCGGTGCGGATTGTCAGCATGGCCTGTTCCACCTGATGCGCCGGACCCGGATGCGCGTGACCGGCACTGTCCGAGTGCCGACGGGTCGTCGTGCGGAAAACACGGACCTCGACGTCGGTGATGATCATAATTCCTCCCTCATGCAGGTATGGCAGCGTTTGCGATTGCTGTAATGTCATACATGTATGCGTTATTTGTCAACATGTATGATAATCTGTATTACATGTTGGTGCCAAAAATCAAGGCCATTTGCGCACGGTGTTGCACAGCTCATCGGTGAGACCGGGCTCCTGAGTGAAATTTTGCGTCTTGGCGGAAGAAAATCTGACGGGAGGCATGAGCGCGACCTATGCCGAATGGGATGTAATCCATGATTTTAGTAGACTATTGAATCGCGCAATGATCTTTCAACAAAGGCCGGGACTATAAACGAACATGCCGTGCCAGCCGTGCCTGTCATCATGCATTCTGCGTGGGAATGCGCCGCATTGAACGGCTGTCTGGAACAGGGATGGCTGCATCTGCGCTGCTGAGCTTCAACAGTCATTTCCGGATGTACAGCCATGCCTCTTTCCCATATCTCCCACTTCGCATTTCTGGTTCCCGGCAATTATCAAGATGATGATCCTGCTGAGGGGCTGGAAGAAACCCTGCAGCTTTTCGAAGCCGGAGAGGCGCTGGGTTATCACAGCGCCTGGGTTCGCCAGCGCCATCTGGAACGGGGCGTTTCATCGGCGGCCACTTTCCTCGCGGCGGCATCGCAGCGCACGAAACGAATCGGCCTCGGCACCGCCGTCATTCAGCTTGGTTACGAAAATCCCTTCAGGCTGGCGGAAGATCTGGCCACCGTGGATGTCCTGTCGCGCGGGCGGTTGAATGTCGGGGTTTCGGTGGGCGCGCCGCCCTTCGCCCATCTTATTTCGGATTATGTCGATACGGTTCCGGATGCGGACTACAGCCATGCCCGCGCCGAAAAGCTGGCAAGGGCCCTGCGGTCGGAACCGCTATCCAGCGAGACGGAAGCGGGCAATGCGGCCGGCGCGCAGGTGCCGCGCCTGCGTCCAGTCGCCGAGGGGCTGACGGACCGGCTATGGTATGGCGGCGGATCGCAGAATTCCGCGCTTTGGGCGGGGAAGGCGGGCTTCAATCTTCTGACGGGCAATATTGTCAGCGGCGAAAATACCGATGATTTTCTGACCGCGCAGGCGGCGCTGGTCAGCCGCTTCCGGCAGGAATGGGCGCATGAGCGCCAGCCGCGTGTCGCTCTTGGCCGCGTGATCCTGCCGACCGATAGCGCGAGCCCCGCGACCCGCCGCCGTTACAAGGAATTCGCCGCCGAGCGTGACAAGCGCACGACCACGCCGCATGGGGCGCGGCGCACGCTTTTCCTGCCCGATATCGTTGGAACGACGGACGAAATTCTGGAGAGATTGTCGCGCGATCCCGTTCTGCCGCACGTCTCGGAATTCCGTCTCGAACTGCCCTATGAATTCCAGCCGGACGATTATCGCCAAATCGTCACGGATTTCGCCTCCGTCCTGCCGCAGCTTTCAGGCGGGCAGCCGGTTTTGAAAGTGGCGACGGGCCAATAATATGTTCCGTTCCCGCCATTCCCGCCTCCTGCGGGAGGGGCGGGAGATCGACATTTGCGATAGCGCTACCGCTGCTGTTAATCTGGATAAGGCAGGCCATAGCGGTCGCGGATCGTCACGCCTTCATGTTGGCGCGGGTAAACACCCCGATCCTGCAGCACCGGCACGACCTTTTCGACGAATTCAGCAATGTCGTCGGGCGCGCGCGGCGGCTGCAGGGTGTAACCATCCACCGTGCCGTCCTGCCAGAGGTCGATAATGCCATCCGCCACCTCTTCCGGCGTACCGAGCAGCAGCCGGTGATGTCCCTCCGAGCGGCGAACGGCCTCGCGGGCGGTGAGTTTTTCATGGCTCAGCAGGTCGGAAAGGCCAAGCCCCATGCCCACCGCCCATTGCCGGTTCTGGTCCGGGACGAAACGTTCCGCATCGAGTTTCACATCGGGATTGAAATCGCGGGGATCGATGCCGTTTTCCCTGGCGAAGCGCGCCAGCAGACCGTCTTCGGAGCCTGTTCCGCTATACAGTTCGTGTTTGCGCAATGCTTCCTCACGGGTCTCGCCGAGAATGACAACGAGGCCCGGAACGATGCGGATGCCGGAGGGATCGCGACCGAGGGAGACGGCGCGATCCCGGACCTTCTTGCCGAAGGCCTGGCCCGCCGGTCGGGACAGGATGTTGCAATAGATGATCTCGCCATGGCGTGCCGCCAGATCGATGCCGCCTTCGGAGGCGCCGGCCTGCGCGATGACCGGATGCCCCTGCGGCCCACGCGGAACGTTGAGCGGGCCTTTGACATGGAAATATTGCCCCTCGTGATCGATGGTTTCGGCGGTCGCCGCATCCCAGAAACGCTCTTCCGGCACCTCGCCTTCGCGGCGCGGATCCCAGCTCGACCAGAGTTTTTTTCGCCACATCGAGAAATTCGGTGGCCTTGGCATATCTCTCGCTGCGCGGCGGCAGCGGATCGTTGCCGAAATTGGCGGCGACATTGGGATTGAAGGAAGAGACGATGTTGACGATCAGCCTGCCGCCGGTGACGAGGTCGATGGATTGGGTCCGTCTGGCGAAATTATAGGGCGAATTATAGGTGGAGGATACCGTTGCCACAAAACCGATATCCGGCACCTGTGCCGCAAGCGATGTCGAGAGAATGAGTGGATCGATGGTGTGAAACGGGCGGCTTGTGGGGTCGGTCAGCAGTGCCGGGTGGTCGGAAAGGAAAACCGCGTCGAACCGGCCTTTGTGGGCCAGTTCCGTCAGCCGGCGATAATAGCCTATGTCGTTGATGTCGTGCCGATCTCGTCGGCCGCCGTTTCGGTGTGCCGCGCCGGCCGGAAGGCATTGTCGGTTTCATGCGCGCGACGGCGCTGAAGGGCATCGTTTCGGCGCTTTCGCTGGAAGGGCTGAAGGTTGAGGATGTCGAACTCAAGCACATTGTCATCAAGGATTCGGTACTGGCCTCGCAGGAAGGGCCGTCGCTGTTCGGCCTGAAGCGCCGGCAGTCCTTCGGTAAGGAAATCATCGCGCTGCTGCGGGGCGAGGTCGATGCGATGTTCGTCAAGGGAACGGCCGGTATTGCCGCCGCGAACCTGATCGGTGCGGTGCAGGTGGCCGAGTTCGGTTTTCACCCCGACCCGACGATCCGCATCAATTCCGGTTCGCCGCGGGTGCTGACGGTTGATGGACGGCTTGCCGATGAGCGCCCCGATCTGGTGCAGCGGCTGGTTGACGCCATCGCCCGGGCCTCGCTCTGGGCGGAACAGCACCCGGACGAGACGCGCCGTTTCATCGCGCGCGAGGCTGGCGCGACGGAGGAACAGGTTCTGGCCGCCAATGGCGCTGAGGTTCACCGCCATCTCGGTCTCGGCCTCGATGCCGACCTTGTCGGCGCTGTGCGCCATTACAAGGACTTCCTGCACCAATGGGGCTTCCTTGAAAACGACTTCGATCTGGGCGACTGGATCGACGACCGTTTCGTCCCGGCAAATGAAAGGGCGGTGGCATGAGCGTTGCACTTTCCGCCGTTGCGACCGCGCCGGCGCAGCGGCCAGATCCGGTCGCCGTTGCAACCGCGCTGGTCAGGGATTTCAGCCTGACCGCAGCGGACCATGATAAAAGCGGCGAATTCGCCGCCGGTAATTTCGAGGCGCTTTTCAAGTCCGGTCTGCTGGGTCTCGTCACGGCTGAAAAGGATGGCGGCTGGGGCGAGGGCATGGAAACGGCACATGCCGTCATTACGGCCATTGCCAGGGGCGATCCGTCGACCGCCCTCATCCTCGCCATGCATTACAGCGTTCATGCCGCGATCCGGCGCAGCAAGTGGCCGGCAGCACTTGCTGCAAAGGTACTGGCCGCCAATAGCAGGGAACCGGCGCTCCTGAACAATGCGCAGGCGGAGCCGGGTGTCGGTTCGCCCGCCCATGGCGGCCTGCCGAAAACGACGGCGCGGATCGAGGGCGATTTCTGGGTAGTCAATGGCCGCAAGAGCTTCGTCACCGGCCTGCCGGGCCTGAAATGGGCGATCGTGCTTGCCGTGACGGCGGAAGAGACGCCGCGCCTTATCCAGCTTCTTGTTCCTCTCGATGCGGCTGGCATCGCCCAGAAAAAAGCATGGGAGGCGACCGGCATGTACGCCACAGCCAGCCATGATCTGGTGCTGGAAGACGTGAAGGTGCCGCTTGCCGATATCGTCGCCGAGCAGCCGGCGGAGCCGCTGCGGCGCGATGAAGCGGACGGGTATAATTTCTTCGTTCTGCTGGCTTCCGTCTATCACGGTGTCGCGCTTTCGGCGCGGGACGATCTGTTGCGCCATCTGAATGGCCATGTTCCGGCAAGTCTTGGCGCATCGCTGTCCTCCATCCCCCGCATTCAGGAAGGTCTCGGCCAGATCGAAGTGCTGCTGGCGGCGAACCTACGCCTCCTTCTCTCCGTCGCCCGCGATGTCGATGCGGGGGAGAGGGTGGGAACCGATGCACTGGCCGTTCGTCATGTGGTCATCGACAATGCCGTGGCGGTGACGGATCTGGCGCTGGAGCTTGGCGGCAATCGCGGCCTGCGCCGGGATTACGATCTTGAGCGCCATCACCGCGACGCCATTACGGCAAGGGCGCATGCGCCGCAGAGCCATATGATCCGAACGATTCTCGGTCGTCGGAGCATCAAGGCGGCGGGTGGTTGACCGATGAAGCAAAAGGGCGGCCCTGTCCGAGGCGGGCCGCCCATTTTCAGGTCACGCCCATCAATCCCGCAGCAGCGGCAGCAAGCTCTCGCCCTGCCGCTCGATTTCCTTGAGATAGGGCGTGTCGGAAAGCACGAAATGGCTGATGCCCAGCGCGCGGTATTTGCGCAGTGACGCGGCGACATCTTCCGCCGAGCCGACAAGCCATGTGGTTCCCGCCCCGCCGCCGCCGAATTTGCCCGGGGCGGTATAGAGATTGTCGTCCAGCACGTCGCTCTGACGGTGCAAATCTAGCAGGCGGCGCTGGCCGACCGCCACGGCCTGAAGATGGTCGTTCCAGCGTACCCCATTGTTTGCGGCCATTTCGGCAACTTTCGCTTCCGCATCCCGCCATGCCTCGGCTGTGGTTTTTCGCACCAGCGTGGTGATCCGCAGGCCGAATTGCAGCGGCGGCAGATCGCGGCCGAGCTTTTCGCTGAAGTTTCTCAGCCGCTCGATCCTTTCGCGCACGCCGGCGAGCGGTTCTCCCCAGAAAAGCTGCACGTCGGCCTCGGTTGCTGCAACCTGCTCGGCTGCTTCCGAAGCGCCGCCGAAATAGAGTTTGGGATGCGGCCGGCCTTCGCGTGCGGCGATGCGCGGCGAAACCGTGGAGTTCGTGACCCGGAAATGATCGCCGTTAAAAGTGACGTTTTCCTCGGTCCAGAGCCGCCGCACCAGCCGCATGAATTCTTTCGTGCGGGCATAACGCTGCGCCTGATCGCCTTCTTCATCGCCATAGGCGGCAAGCTCATCCCTGCCGGAAACGATGTTGATCCGAACTCGATCGCCGGAAAGCTGGTCGAGCGTGGTGGCGGCCGATGCGAGGTTGGCAGGCTTCCAGTAGCCGGGACGGATAGCGATCAGGGGCTCGAATGCCGTGGTGCGGGCCGCAAGCGCCGCCGCCACCGTAAATGTATCCGGACGTCCCCAGCCGGTGCCGATCAGCGCGCCTTTCCAGCCATGGGTTTCAAGCGCTTTGGCATGGCTCGTCAATGTGTCGAGACTATTGTGGTTTTCGCTGACGGCGTCGCCTCGGTGGCCCGGTTTGACGTCATTGGGGATGTACCAGAGAAATTCGCTCGTGCTGCTCACATTATCCGCCTGAATTTTCGTTTTATCTTGCAGTGGAATGGCCCTGCTGACGTTTGGCCTTCACCGCTTGGGCCTACGGGAGGCGCAAGCCTCCGCAGGTGCGAGAATGGCAAAGCGGCGGCGGCCCGGCGAAGCAGCGACGTTTTTTTTGTCATGCGGCGGAGGAAAAGCTTTCCGTCTGGAAAGACTATATTGCACATATTTTCTATATAATAAATTTGAGGAAATGATTCCCTCCGGACGAAATTATTTCCGCCTTGGAGAACGCATTTTCTGCATGATCGAAATTGTCTGGATCGATTTTTCGTGAGGCCACGAAAGGTGAGCAAGTCAATAGTCGACGGAAATCGCGAAATTCACCATGCTTGCGGCATACCGCCCACAACCCATGGAGCAGGCATGTGTACCACCTTGATTGTCCCTGGCCTGAATGGTTCGGATGAAGGACATTGGCAGCGGCACTGGTTGCTGGATGATCCCGACTCGAAGCTCGTCGATCAGGACAATTGGCAATGCCCGGTTCTCGAGGACTGGCTCGATCGTCTCGAGGCCGCGCTGGCGACAGTCGAAAGCGCTTATATCGTCGCCCACAGCCTCGGTTGCCTGCTGGTGGCGAATATGGCGTCTCGCCCCTTCGCCGCCAAAATCAGGGGCGCGCTTCTGGTCGCACCCGCCCATCTCGACCGCGTGGAGGCGATGCATCCCTGTATCGTCCGGTTCGGCGCGTTTCCGCAGCAACCGCTTGCTTTCCCCAGCCTCGTCGTGGGCAGCATGAACGATCCCTACATGGATGCCGAAGAGCTTGCGCGCAGTGCGAGCCTGTGGGGGAGCGATCTCATCAATCTCGGCGCCGTTGGACATATCAATATTGCCAGCGGCTACGGACGATGGCCTGAAGGTTATGCTCTTTTCGAACGGTTGAAGGCAGATGGCGCATCGGCAAAGGCGGTGTCCGGATCGAGATTGCGTAGATTGACTGCCCTGGGCGAAGCACATTTTTGAGGAAATGACTGATCGTTCGGTTCCGTGCCCGATTATTAGCAGCCGGAAACGGATTTTTTCCCGCCGCCGCAACCTTAGTCCGCATTTGCCGGCGATCCTCCAATTATAGAATAGTAATTTTATGGAAAATATTGACGATTTCGGACGGTCGCCTGAGGATAAGGGGAGTTGAGCAAAGGAGGCGCACATGCCGCAGGGACTTCATGCGTTTACTTTCGATCTGTTCGGTTTGACCCGGCGTCAGCCGCGGGAAGAGGAACAGGTCAGCCTTCATCCTCTGGATCATTCCGGACGCGTCAGGCAGGAGAAAAGCGATCTCGAACTCGAACGGGAAGAGATCTGCGAAATGAACTTTGCGATGCTCGGCCTTTATCCGGTCTTCTGACGACCACCAGCGAGGGTTCCTTTTCCCTTCGAAGCGCCGTTTATCCGGGAGAGAAACTCTCCTCGCCGGATGGAAATTGGAACAAAATTTCTTAAACGCGCCGGGGAATTGACTACCCTTTTATCATCAAGCGCATTGCCCAAGGGCAGATTGCAAAGGACCTGCCGATGAGCACATCCGATAAACCACTCGATTTTCTATGGTTCATACCCACCTCAGGCGATGGCAGCTATCTCGGCTCGGATGATCTTTCGCGTCCTGCCGATCCCGGCTATTTCCGGGAAATAGCCCAGGCTGCCGATCGGCTCGGTTATTCAGGCGTGCTCATCCCCACCGGCGTCGCCTGCGAAGAGTCCTTCATCCTTGCGGCCAATCTCGCTGCCTATACCGAGAAGCTGAAATTCCTCGTCGCCATCCGTCCGGGCGTCGCTTCGCCCGCCTATTATGCGCGGCTTGCTTCGACGCTCGATCGCGTTTCCCATGGCCGGTTGCTTCTTAACATTGTGGTTGGCGGCAGCGCGCAGGAATTGGCCGGTGACGGCATTTTCCTGCCGCATGACGAGCGTTACGATCACGCCGATGAGTTCTTCCAGGTGTTCAATTCGCTGATCGAAACCGGCAAGGGAAGCCTCGACGGCAAATATATCAAGGCGGTGGACGCGAAACTCGGGCTGCCGCCGGTGCAGGAACCGCGCCCGCCGCTTTATTTTGGCGGTTCTTCCGATGCCGGCATCGAGTTTTCCGCCGGTATCACCGACAAATATCTCACCTGGGGCGAACCGCCGGCGCAGGTGGCGGAAAAAATCGCCAAGGTGCGCGCCGCCGCCGCCAAAAAGGGGCGCAAGGTTACCTTCGGCATCCGTCTGCATTTCATCGTTCGTGAAACCGACGAGGAAGCATGGGCAGATGCCGAGCGGCTGATCTCGAAGCTCTCCGACGAAACCATCGCATCCGCTCAGGAGGTCTTCTCCAGGGCTTCGGATTCCGTCGGACAGGCGAGAATGCAGGCGCTGCACAATGGCCGGCGCGACCGGCTCGAAGTCTCTCCGAATTTGTGGGCGGGCATCGGTCTCGTCCGTTCGGGTGCGGGCACGGCACTGGTCGGTTCGCCGAAGACGGTGGCGGCGCGGCTCAGGGAATATCAGGCGCTGGGCATCGATACCGTCATCGCCTCGGGTTATCCGCATCTGGAGGAAGCCTATCGGCTATCCGAACTGCTGTTTCCGGAAATCGGGCTTGGCGGGCCCCGCAACCAGATCCGATCTTCTTTCGGCGCGAAACAGGTTTTCGGTGGCGGCGGTCATGGCGGCAACGTCAAGCTGGTGTCCGGATCCTGATCCCTCGACGGGAGGCGACCTGTGCCTCCCAACTTTTCGGCAGATAACCTTGGAGTGGGACGAAATCGGACGGCGGCACATAAAACATTATTTCTATAGAATATTATCATTATGGAAAACGATGTCTATTTCACCCCCCGCTGCCGCTGCTAGCTATTGAACAATTCAGCTGTTTTCAGGAGCAACCCGATGACATTGCAATATGCGGCCAAGGATCAACAATTCATCAACCTCCGCGATCCGGTCGCCGGCAGGGCAGCGGATGCCGACAGCCTCAAGGCGGCGCTGAGAACGCTGGGCGGCGGTGTCAGCGTGATTACGGCGGGTGAGGGCGACGAGCGAACGGGCGCGACCGTGACCTCGGCCACCGCTTTGTCGGTCGATCCGCCGCGCATTCTGGTGGCGCTCAACCGATCCTCATCCACCTGGCCGGTGGTGCAGCGTTTCGGTCATCTCGCCGTCAACATCGTCGGGGCGAACCACCAGTTCGTCGCCAATCAGTTTGCCGGCATCGGCGGCCTGAAGGGCCCGGACCGGTATCGCGGTGCGGAATGGACACGGCTGTCGAGCGGTGCGCCCATTCTCGAAGACGCTGTTGCCGCGATCGATTGCACCATTGAAGAGACGATCGAACGGCACAGCCACGTCATCGTCATCGGCAAGGTGGAGGCGATCCGCATCGGCTCCGGCCATTCGCTGCTCTATCAAAACGGGCGTTATCATTCTCTGGACTGAGCGTCGGTCGTTCGGCGCTTTCACTTTGTCATTCTTTGAGGGAGTTGAGCATGGGATCCGTCACGCCTCTCGGCGAAAGACTTCGTTTCGTTCCTCCACGCCTCGGCGCGGATGTCGATGTGCTGACCGTTGCCCGCACGATCGCCGAAAACTGCGCCGTTGAAAGTCCCGGGCAAATCCATGCGCGGATCGCCCGTTCCGGTCTTCTTGCTCTTTCCGTTCCAACGGAACTGGGCGGGACGGACATCACCAATGATGTTCTCTCGCAGGCGCTCGCCATCATTTCCGCAGCCGATGCGGCGGCGGCGCATGATCTCGTCGAACATTTCACCGCGCTTGAATTCATCAGGAATGCGGGCAGCGAAGACCAGCGCAAGGCGCTCTTCGCCCGTCTCGATCTTGGCGAGACCTTCGCACTGGCAATATCTGCCGCGGATCTGGATCAGGCGGTTACGGTGACGGAAGACGACTACGCCCTGCGGCTTCCCGATGACGTTGCGGGGTCGGTGAGGGGCGACGCGGACTGGATTGTCGTGCCGGCCGTCAACACGGCCGGGCAGCCTTTGCTTGTCGTTCTGCGCAACCGCCCCAATACGTCATGGGAAGGTCTGTTACGCGCCGATCAGGTGGTGTTTCTAGCTCAGGGCGCCGGAAATCTGGCCGTTTCCGTTTCTACCCTTTTGAAAGCCGCCGTGGCTCTGGGGCAGAAGCAGCGTGAACTTTCGGCGCTGCTGATCGACAGGTTGGCCGGCGATGGTGCGGCGCGGCCCGTGATAGGCGAAATATTTCTCGCCATCGAGCTCCTGAAGGCGCAGATATCCAGCCTTGCGGCCAATATCGATGCGGCCCAGGTGGGAGCGGAAAACGTCACCTTTCGTTCGGTTCGCAACAATGCCATCACGCTTGAAATACTGATGGCGCGCCTCGGCCTTGTCGAAGGCGTCAGTGAAGCCGGGCTGATCGCGTCGTTGGACGACGATCTGCGCAGGCAATAGGCGAAGCTCGAATGAAGGGCCGTGCGGAATCCTACTCGCCGGCCGGAATGGAGCGGGCGTTCTGCCCGTCCTTGGCCACGAATTGTGCGAGTGTCATGTTGTCCAGAATGGTTGCGATGGCGTCACGCACGTCCGTCATCGAAACCCTGACCTGACAGGTCTCCGGATCATCGCAGTCGTCACAGGCTTCAAAGGCCGTGCGGCTCGCACAGCGGATGGGGGCCAGGGGGCCGTCCAGCGTGCGGATGACCTGCCCGATCATGATTTCGGATGGCATTTTCGACAGCGAATAACCACCATTCGGGCCCTTCTTGGAGCGCAGAATGCCGCTATTGCGCAGCTCCAGAAGAATAGTATCCAGGAATTTTTTCGGGATATTGTTGCGGGTTGCAATTTCGGTCACGAAGGCGGTCTCGCCCTGGGGCAACCGCGCCAGATCGACAAGAGCCTTTAATCCGTATTTGCCTTTTTTGGTCAACATCGCATGATCCGAAAAGAGAGTCGGCGCGTTTTGCAGCGCCGGGCCATATTATTCCTAACTAACTAAGTAGTTTTTAGCGAATTCCGGCGCAAGCCCGTTTCGTCCGGGTTTGGCGTTGAAAGCGGCCTGTTGCAGCCTTTTTGGGCCATTCCTTCGGCTCTATTGATGGCTTTGCCAGGGCTGGCTTCCGAAAACATCACTGAAAACAATATTTTCTCTGATCGCGCTGCAACGTGGAACGATCATCCTTTATTAGAATATAAAATCGGTAGACAAAGTATGCATCAAAGACACGCGAGGTGATGATGTATACGCTCAGTTTGCTGGACAAGAGCCCGGTTCCAACGGGTGAGGACGCGGCGAGTGCATTCCGCGACACGATCGATCTTGCCAGGCGCGCCGAAGAGCTGGGTTACCGCCGTTTCTGGGTGGCCGAACATCACAATTCGCCGGAGCTTGCCGGTTCCGCACCGGAAGCGCTGGTTTCGTGGATATTGGCGAAGACCTCCCACATCCGCGTCGGCTCGGGCGGCGTCATGCTGCAACACTATAGCCCTTACAAGGTTGCCGAGGTTTTCAATGTCCTGTCGTCGCTTGCGCCCGGCCGGGTCGATCTCGGCATCGGCAAGACACCGGGCGGGTTGCCGCTGGCGACGTCGGCCTTGCAGCAGGCCTATGATCCTGCCCGCAAACCGGATTTCGAAACGGCCTTCAGTGAACTCACCACGTTTTTGTCCGGCGCCGCGCCGCAGGACCACGCACAGGCCGGGCTGCGGGCAACACCTGCGCCGCCGGTCGCTGCGGAAAGATTTCTGCTCGGCGCCAGCCTGGAAAGCGCAAGGCTTGCGGCCTCACGAGGATGGAATTTCGTCTTTGCCGGCCACCTCAATGGCGATGCGGAGGTTCTCCGCCGCAGCCTCTCGGCTTTCCGGGAAGAAAGCGGCGGAAGCGCTCCGATCCTTGCTTTGTCGGCTTTTGCGGCCAGCGACCCCGCCCATGCCGCGAGACAGGTGGAAGGTCAGCGCATCTACCGGGTATTCCTCAGCGACGGCAGGGCGTTCAACCTTGGCCGGCGTGAACAGGCGGAGGAATTCGCCCGCCAGTCCGGCGATACCGATTACCGCATCGAAGAGCGCAAGCCCAACGTCCTGCATGGCGGGCCGGAGGATATTCACAAGGCGCTTCGTGCGCTTTCCGAAGAGCACGGCATCGAGGAATTCATCATCGAGCCGCCGCATGTCGGTGCCGATCAGCGGCTTGCCTCGATAGAACTGCTTGCCACGCATCGCCTTTCCCGGGCGGCGTAATTCTCTCTGAGGAGGGAATGACATGACGAGAAAGAAAATCCGGTTTGGCATCATGCTTCAGGGCCCCGGCGGGCACATGAATGCCTGGCGGCACCCCAAAAGCCCGGTGGATGCCAGCGTCAATTTCGACTTCTTCAGGAAGACCGCGCTGAAGGCGGAAGCGGCGGGCATCGCCTTCGCTTTCGTGGCGGATGGGCTCTATATCAATGACAAGTCGATCCCGCATTTCCTCAACCGGTTCGAGCCGCTGACGATCCTTTCGGCGCTCGCCTCCGTGACCTCCAAGATCGGTCTCGCCGGCACCGTTTCGACCTCCTATAGCGACCCCTTCACAATTGCCCGTCAGTTCGCCTCGCTCGATCTCCTGAGCGGCGGCCGCGCCGGGTGGAATGCCGTGACGACGCCGCTTGAAGGTACGGCGAAGAATTACAGCCGCAACCACCCCGAACATGCGCTGCGTTACGAGATCGCCGACGAATATCTCGAAGTGATCAAGGGCCTGTGGGATAGCTGGGACGATGACGCTTTCCTGCGCAACCGCGAGACGGGACAGTTTTTCGACCGCGCCAAACTCCATACGCTCGGCCACAAGGGCCGCTTCTTCCAGGTGGAAGGCCCGCTCAATATCCAGCGTTCGCCGCAGGGGCAGCCGGTGGTGTTCCAGGCCGGTTCCTCCGATGCCGGCATCGGTCTTGCGGGCAAACATGCGGATGCCGTCTTCACCAATTCCGCCTCGCTGGAGGAAAACCAGACTTTCCTCAAACGTGTGAAACAGAGCGCCGTCGCGCAGGGCAGGTCCGCTGCCGATGTGAAGATTTTCCCCGGCATCGGCCCGATTGTCGGCGAGACGCAGGAAGAAGCGGAGGCGAAATACGATGTCATCCGCAACCTCATCACCATCGAGGATGCGCTCGCTTATCTTGGCCGTTTCTTCGATCATCATGATTTCAGCGTCTATCCGCTGGATGAGCCTTTCCCCGAACTCGGCGAGATCGGCAAGAACAGTTTCCGCTCCACGACCGACCGCATCAAGCGGCGCGCCAAGGAAAAGAACCAGACGCTGCGCGAGGCGGCGCTGGAGGCAGCGACCCCGCGTGAAGGTTTCATCGGCACCCCGGACAAGGTGGCGGACGAAATCATCCGCTGGGTGGAGCACGATGCGGCCGATGGCTTCATTCTGGGCTTCCCGGTAATTGCCGAGGGACTGGACGATTTCGTCCGTCTCGTCATCCCGGTGCTGCAACGGCGCGGTTATTTCGATCCGCATCTGGAAGGGGCGACGCTGCGCGACCATCTCGGCCTGCCTTTCAGGGAAAGCGTCTATTCCCGCCGCGAAAACGGGTCGGACAAGGCCATCGCCTGAGCTTGCCGCCGGGCGGAGACGATTGCCGCCCGGTGCAGATTTCAAGACGCGGCGCGTAGCGAGCCGTGCAGGAGACAGAACCATGAATATCCGCATTGACGGCGCGCGTCCGCAGGACGACGCCGAACGGGGAATCCTTGCCTTCATCGATGAGAGCATCGCCATCCGGCATGATCTCCACCGGCATCCCGAGCTTTCGCTCAAGGAAAAACGCACGGCGGCCCTCATCGCCCGCTATCTCTTGTCGTTCGGATATGAGGTGACGGAAGGTGTCGGCGGCCACGGCGTTGTCGCCACGTTGAAACGCGGTCATGGCGACAAGCGCATCGGCATTCGCGCCGATATCGACGCCCTGCCGATTGTCGAGGAAACCGGCCTTGCCTATGCCAGCCAGACGCAGGGCGTCATGCATGCCTGCGGTCACGATGGCCATACGACGATCCTGCTTGCCGCTGCCCGGTATCTTGCCGAAACATCGAATTTCTCCGGCACGCTGACGCTGATCTTCCAGCCGGCCGAGGAGATCGGCGCCGGGGCAAGGGCGATGATAAAGGACCGGCTTTTCGAGCGGTTTCCGGTCGATGCCGTCTTCGGCCTGCATAATTGGCCGGGTGTCGACACCGGACAGTTTGGCTTCGTCGAAGGCCCCGCCATGGCCTCCGTCGACAAGGCGAAGGTGCGGATCGTCGGCAAGGGCGGGCATGGCGCCGCGCCGCATGAGACGGTCGATCCGGTTCTCGCCTCGGCAAGCTTCGTCACCGCCTTGCAGAGCATCGTTTCGCGCAATGTCGATCCGCGCGAGATGGCGGTGCTGACGGTCGGCTCCATCCATGGCGGAACCGCCTCCAACGTCATTCCCGAAAGCGTCGAGCTTCAGATCACCGCCCGGGCTTTTTCGCCTGCCGTGCGTGACAGGCTGGAGGAGCGGCTCCCGGCGCTGGCCAAAGCGCAGGCCGAGAGTTTCGGCGCGAAGGCAGAGGTCGCCTATTCCCGCGGTTTCCCGCCGGTCATCAACCACACCTCTCAGACGGTCTTCGCCCGCGATGTCGCCAGACGGCATTTCGCCGCCGGGCAGATCGCCGAAGCGTTCCAGCCGCGCACGGCGAGCGAGGATTTCGCCTTCATGCTGCAGGAGCGGCCGGGTTCTTATCTCTTCGTCGGCAATGGCGACAGCGCGCCGCTGCACAGCCCCCATTACGATTTCAACGACGCGATCATCGCGCCGGCGGCACGCTTCTGGGTGCGGCTGGCGGAAGCCTATCTCTCCTGACGCGAAAATTAGGACAAGGACATGAGCGACAGTTTTTTCTACACATCGATCAAGGATCCGCTCGCAACCCCGCTTTTGGAGGAGTTGCTGTTCGAATATGACTGCCGCTACGGCACGTTCTTCAATGCGGAAGGGGCCAAGGCGGAGCTGAACAAATATCCGCCGGAAGCCTTCAGCCCGCCATCGGGCAATTTCCTGCTGCTCCTGCGCGACGGCAAAGCGATCGCCGGCGGCGCCTTCATGCGCTACGACGACGAAACGGCGGAATTCAAACGGGTCTGGACCCATTCCGCCCATCGCCGACAGGGGCTTGCGAAAATCGTGCTCCGGGAACTGGAGCAGCAGGCGATCCGGCAGGGTTATGCCCGCGTTTATCTGACCACCGGCTTCCGTCAGCCGGAAGCGGTCGGTCTTTATCTCACCAATGGTTATCGCGCTTTGTTCGATACCGCGGCCGATCCCGAGACGATCCGGTCGTTGCCCTTTGAAAAATGGCTGTCCGAACCCGCACCCGTCTCTGTTCCGGGAGGAGCGCCGATAGCGACTGTCCGGCCGCAACCCTCTTCCGCCCATCCGTGAAAGGCTTTTTCCGATGACGATAGCCTCTGATTTTCCGCATCTCGCCGTGAGCGACAAGAAGAGTGAACCGATCACGGGCGGTTACTCCCATTTCCGCATCGTTCCGGCCCGCTACCCGCTGCGGACGGTGGGCACGGTTTTCTCCGTCCTCATCATTGCCGCCGTCGTGCATTCCGTTTTCGGCAACCCGCGCTGGGGCTGGGATGTGTTTGCCGAATGGTTCTTCGCCGAACCGGTGCTGGTCGGTCTCGGCCGGACGCTGCTCCTGACTGCGCTCGGTGCGTTGTTTGGTTTTGTGTTGGGAACCCTGCTGGCGCTTGCCCGTGTTTCCCGGTCACCGCTGCTTGTCGCTGTCTCCTGGACCTATATCTGGATTTTTCGCTCCATCCCGCTGATCGTGCTTTTGCTGATCCTCAATAATCTCGGCTATCTCTATGAAACCGTGACAATCGGTGTGCCCTATACCGGCATCAATTTCTTCAGCTGGAATACGACACAGCTGATGACGCCCTTTGCGGCGGCCGTTTTGGGGCTGACGCTCAATCAGGCCGCTTTCGCCTCCGAAATCGTTCGCGGCGGAATCCTTTCAGTCGATCAGGGGCAGCTCGAAGCTGCCGCCGCGCTCGGCCTTCCGCGCAGGCGGCAGGCGTCCCGCATCGTTCTGCCGCAGGCCATGCGCTCGATCCTGCCCACGGCTTTCAACGATATTATCGGCCTCGCAAAGGGCACGTCGCAGGTCTATATCCTCGCGCTGCCGGAGCTGTTCTATACGATCCAGATCATCTATCGCCGCAATCTGGAAGTGATCCCGCTGCTGATGGTCGCCACCGTATGGTATCTGGTGATCCTGACTGCGCTTTCGATCGTTCAGCATCACATCGAGCGGCACTTTTCGCGCGGTGCGCTGCGCAATCCGCCGCCCTCGCTGTTTGCCACGCTCTATCGCACATTCCTGCCGCGCAAGCCTTTGCCGGAAGCGGTGGAGACGCCAGCGCCCCCCATTGAAAGACCGGCTGCCGCCAGGACGGGAAGTTTCCAGCTCGGCAATCGTGGCGGTTCGGTCAATATCCACGGCGTTTCCAAGTCCTTTGGAACACTGAAGGTGCTGGACGATGTCACGCTCTCCATTCCGGCAGGCAGCGTCACCACCATTCTCGGCCAGTCCGGCTCCGGCAAGTCCACCTTGCTGCGCTCCATCAATCATCTGGAGCGTGTCGACGACGGCTTCATCGCCATTGACGGTGAACTGGTCGGATATAGCCAGAAAGGCGACACGCTTTATGAGCTGAAGGAAAGGGACATTCTGAAGCGCCGCGTCGAAGTGGGCATGGTGTTCCAGAGCTTCAATCTGTTCCCGCATCTGACCGCGCTTGAAAACATCATCGAAGCGCCTATTGCCGTTCGAGGCATTTCGAAAGAACAGGCCGAGGCCGAAGCGCGCGATCTTCTGGCCCGCGTCGGTCTGGCCGAAAAGGCAGGTGCTTACCCCCGTCAGCTTTCCGGCGGACAGCAGCAGCGTGTGGCGATTGCCCGGGCCTTAGCGCTGCGGCCGAAGGTGCTGCTCTTCGACGAGCCGACATCCGCGCTCGACCCGGAGCTGGTCAATGAGGTGCTGGATGTCATCAAGGAGCTGTCCCGCTCCGGCGTCACCCTCATCATCGTCACCCACGAAATCGGCTTTGCCCGCGAAGTCGCCGACAGGGTCGTCTTCATGGAACAGGGCCGCATTCTCGAAACGGGCACGCCGGAGAAAGTGTTCAACAAGCCTGACCACCCGCGCACGGCCGAATTTCTCGCAAAAGTTCTCTAATCAACAACAAAGGAAACACTCACATGGCATTTTCATCGAAATTATTGTCCCTGCTTGCCAGCGGTCTTTTCACCGCCACCGCTGCACTCATCCCGGCCGTGCATGCGCAGGAGGTTGACCTGTCGCCTGAGCAGAAGGGGCGGGTGCGCGCCGAAAAGGTGGAAGAGGCAATCAAGCTTCTGCCCGCCGGCCACAAGTTCATTGCCGACGGAAAGCTGACGGTCGCGACCGTTCCCTTCCGCTTGCCGCTGGTGGATTATGCGAGCGACACGAAAACGCCGATCGGCGTGGAGCCGGATATCGCCCAGCTGGTCGCCGACAGCCTTGGCCTTGAGCTGCAGCTTGTGCCCATTGCCTGGGCAGACTGGCCGCTCGGTCTTGCATCCGTCAAATATGACGCCGTTACTTCCAACATCACGGTGACGGAAGCCCGCAAGGAAAAGTTCGATTTTTCCAGCTACCGCAACGATCTGCTGGGATTTTATGTCGGCAATAACAGCAAGGTCACATCCATCGGCAAGCCGGAGGATGTCGCAGGGCTGAAGGTCATCGTCGGGGCCGCCACCAATCAGGAGCAGATCCTGCTGAAATGGATCAAGGACAACAAGGCGAAGGGACTGGCCGATACCGAGGTGCAATATTATGACGATCAGGCCGTGCTTGACGTCGCCCTGCAATCCGGCCGCGCGGATGCCTATCTCGGCCCCAACGCGACCTCTGCCTTCCAGGCGGCAAGCCAGAAGAAGACGAAGCTTGTCGGCACCTTCTCCGGCGGCTGGCCGGAAGCGGCCGAGATCGCCGTCGCTTCGAAAAAGGACGCAGGCATAGCGGACGCCATCACCGCCGCGCTGAACGCCCAGATCAAGAACGGCAATTACGGCAAGGTTCTCGCCCGCTGGAATCTCGGTTCCGAAGCCATCACCGAATCCCGCACCAATCCGCCCGGCTTGCCCAAGAGCTGAGGTCAGATTTTCCAAAAGCTGAGTTGCCAAAAGCTGAGTTGAAGGTGGGACATCACTCAGCCGGTAGCGCGGGCATCCTCCCGTCCGCGCTACCTCCGTCCCGCAATCACTCTATCGGGAAACCACAATGACCTTCACCTCTCGTCTCGCCACGGCCACGCTCGGTGCATTTTTCTCCATCGCCGGTTTTGGGTCGGCTTTCGCAACCGATGTCTTCGACCTGTCGCCGGATCAGCCCGGCCGTATCCGGGTCGAAAAAGACCCCGGCGCGATTGCCGCCGTTCCGAAGGATTTCAAATTCGTCACGCCGGGCAAACTCACCGTGGCAGTCGCACCCGGCGGACCGCCGCTCGCGACCTATGCGACGGATGCAAAAACGGTGGTCGGCGCAGATCCCGATTATGCGCTTGCGGTGGCCGACAGCCTTGGCTTGGAGCTGGAACTGGTGGCGGTGGCCTGGGCGGACTGGCCGCTGGGGCTTGCCTCCGGCAAATACGATGCGGTGATCTCGAATGTTGGCGTTACCGAGCAGCGCAAGGAGAAGTTCGATTTCTCCACCTATCGTCAGGGCCTGCACGGATTTTTCGTCAAGGCAGACAGCGGCATAATCGCCATCCGCGAGCCGAAGGACGCGGCCGGCCTGAGGATCATCGTCGGCGCCGGCACCAATCAGGAGCGTATTCTGCTGAAATGGAGCGACGAAAACGTCGCCGCGGGATTGAAGCCGATCGAGCTGCAATATTACGATGATGAAGCGACCCGGCTTGTGGCGCTTTCAGCGGGGCGGGCGGATGTGATCGTCCAGCCGCACGCGCAGCTGGTCTTCATCGCCGCGCGTGACAAGACCATCAAGCGTGTCGGCACGCTCTCCGCCGGCTGGCCGGAGCGTTCCGATGTCGCCATCACCACCCGCAAGGGATCGGGCCTGGCCGATGCGCTAACGCTCGCCATCAACGACCTTATCAAGAGCGGCGCTTACGCGAAGATTCTGGATCGCTGGCGGCTATCGGAAGAAGCCCTGCCGGAATCGCGCACCAACCCGCCCGGCCTGCCTAAAAGCTGATCGTTCGAACACATGCGGCGGACTGCAATACCCGCAGGCTCAGGCCTTGCGGGTATTGTTTTGTCCGTCAATTCTGCGCGGGAAGGGCGCGGAAAAGCTTTCGCAATTCACCGACGAAGGGGTTGAAGAAACGCGAGAGCGGCCGGGCCGTGTTGGTGGAAACGGCGACATTCATCGTTACTTCAGGCATGAAAGGGCGCACCGTCACCCCCTCGAAACTGTTCCAGCGCACCAGGCCGTCGACAAGGGCGATGCCGATGCCGCCGCGCACCAGCGGTACCGCGCCGACCGATGAGGTGACCTGCACCGAAACGTCACGCATAAGCCCGTCGCGTTCGAAGACCTCGTTCAGCTGCGGGCCGATCTCGTCCGCATGGTTGCCATAGGAAATGAGCGGCCTGCCGGCGAGGTCGCGGGGCGTGACCGTCATCATTTCGGCGAGAGCATCATCATGCCGCATCACTGCCACGACCGGTACGGAGGCGAGGATTTCGCTGCGCACCGTCGGCGCCTGAATGGTGGACAGCGTTACCGCAAAATCGATGTCGCCCAGCAGCAATTGTTCGGCAATCTCTTTTTTGGGCAGAGCGTTGAGGTGGATTTTGACGGTCGGATGCGCGTGCCGGAAGGCAAGCAGCGCCTCGGGCAGAACGGAATAGGTAACCGGCAGGCTGGCGCCGATGCGCAGAAGGCCCAGCTTGCGCTCGCCAATGGTGCGCGTCAGCTTTTTCAGAACTTCAAGTTCGCGAAAAACTCGGTCGGCATCCTCATAGATCAGATGCGCTTCCATCGTCGGCACCAGCCGCCCGCCGATGCGCTCGAACAGCTTGTAACCCAGTTGGCTTTCCAGATGGTGCAGCACCTTGCTGACGCCGGGCTGGGAAACGGCAAGCGAATTGGCGGCCGCCGTCACGGAGCCATCGCGCATGATGGCGCGGAAAATTTCAAGCTGTCGGGCGTTCATGGAAACCTCCGGCGTCATCTCTTCCATAACCAAAGGTTCTGTTCAAGCGACCATTTGCGATTGGCGGGAAACCTTCTGCCGTGGAAATCTGTGACGGTGCAGGAGAGGTGCCTGCGAAGATTTCGGGAAAGGAAACGCGGATGCCGGCCAGATTCAGGCGCATTGCCGAAGAGCGACGCGCGGCTTGCCCTGTCCTGATTGACGGCAAGCCCGTCGAGGCGCTTGAGGGCGACACAGTGCTGACGGCGTTGATGCTGTCGCGCGGCTTTGCCCGTTTGTCCGAGTTCGCCGATGGCGAGCGGGCGGGGTTCTGCCTGATGGGCGCCTGTCAGGATTGCTGGGTCTGGACGGGTGAAGGCGAGCGGCTGCGCGCCTGTTCCACCGCCGTACTTCCGGGCATGGATATCAGAACCGAGGTTCCGGAGGGGTTATGGCCGATTTGCGCGTCGTGATCGTGGGCGCCGGCCCCGCCGGTACGCGTGCCGCCGAGACGCTGGTGCGGGCGGGGCTCCGCCCCGTCGTCATTGATGAGGGAGATCGCAGCGGCGGCCAGATCTACCGCCGCCAGCCGCAAAATTTCCGGCGTTCCTATGCGGCCCTTTACAGCACGGAAGCGGGCAAGGCGAAGGCTTTGCACGAGGCATTCGACGGGCTTTCAGACCACATCGATTACCGGCCGCAGACCCTGGCATGGGCAATCCGCGACAATCGCATTCATATTCAGCGCGCAGAGACATCCGAAGCTGTCAATTTCGATGCCCTTATTATCGCATCGGGTGCGACCGACCGCATCATGCCTTTGCCGGGCTGGACGAGACCGGGATGTTTTTCGCTTGGCGCGGCGCAGATATCCCTGAAGGCGCAGGCCTGCGCGATAGGGCGTCGCGTGGTTTTCATGGGCACGGGACCGCTGCTTTATCTCGTGGCTTATCAATATATGAAGGCAGGCGCGGCCCCCGTGGCGGTGCTGGATACCACGCCGTTTTCCACGCAGATCAAGGGTCTGCCGGGGATGATCGCGTGGCCGTCGCAGCTCCTCAAGGGCATGCGGCTCGTTGGGGCCTTGCTGGCTGGCGGGGTAAGGATCGAGCGAGGCATTGTGCCGTTAGAGATTCTCGGTGACGGTGAGAATGGCGTGACCGGTATCCGCTACCGGAATGCCTCCGGTGAGGAAACACGCCTCACCTGCGATGCGGTCGGCATGGGTTATCATCTGCGGGCGGAAAGCCAGCTTGCCGATCTTGCCGGATGTCGCTTTTCCTTTCATCCGCCGATCCGGCAATGGTTGCCGGATGTGGACGATATGGGGCGCAGTTCGGTGGCGAATGTCTATCTGGCGGGCGATGGCGTGCGTATTCTCGGTGCAGATGGTGCGGAAGCCTCCGGCCGGCTTGCCGCCTTCGCGCTTCTTGAGGATCAGGGTTTGAAGCCATCCCGCGCGGAGATCGGCTGCTGTCAGAAGCAATTGAGAGCTGCGAGGCGCTTTGCGCAGGGAATGGCCCGGGCCTTCCCCTGGCCGCACCAGTTGGCGCAGGCGCTTGCCGACGACACGATCATCTGCCGCTGTGAGGTGGTAACGGCGGGAGAGCTGCGCGCGAGCGTGACCGGCAAGGGCGCAACGGAGGTCAATCGCTTGAAAGCTTTCTCGCGGGCCGGCATGGGCCGGTGCCAGGGGCGGTTCTGCGGGCAGGCGGGACAGGAGATTGTCGCCGCCGCCTCTGGTCTGACGGTGGAATCGGCGGGACGGCTGCGCGGGCAGGCGCCGGTAAAACCGTTGCCGCTGGCGATTGTGAGGGGAGACGATAATGCGTAACGCGCTTGCGGAGGCGGATGTCATTATTGTCGGCGGGGGTATTGTCGGAACGGCCACGGCATTCTTCCTGCGGCAACGGGGCGTCAGCGTCATTCTGCTGGAGCGTTTCCTCGTCGGCCAGCAGGCGAGCGGCACCAATTTCGGCAATGTCCGTCGTCAGGGCCGTTACCTCGGGCAGCTTCCGCTCGCCAACAGATCGCGGGATATCTGGAGCCGCATCCCGCAACTGACCGGTGCGGATGTGGAATTCATGCCCGTCGGCCATATCCGGTTTCTCTGGACGGAAGAACAGATCGCCACGGTCGAGAAATACCGCGACGATGCCGCGCAATATGGTCTGGAGTTGCATATCCTCCCGCGCGAGGTCATCCGGCAGAAATTCCCCTTTATCGGACCGGAAGCGGTTGCCGGATCATGGTCGCCGCATGATGGTCACGCCAATCCGCGCCTCGTCGCGCCCGCCTTCGCCCGTGCGGCGCGGCGGGACGGTGCAAGGATCGTGGAAAATTGCGAGGTTTTGGCCATCGAAAAGGCCGGTGAGGATTTCCGGGTGATGACGGCGGAAGGGGATTATCGCGCGCCCGTGGTGCTGGTCGCCAGCGGCGCATGGGGCGGCGGTTTTGCCGGCGCTTTGGGCGAGGCGGTGCCGCTGGAGGTTGCCGGCCCGCAAATGGGCGTGACGGAACCCTTGCCATGGTTCATTCACCCGGTCGTTGGCGTTTCCACCAAAATTCCCGGTGAAGTGATCTATATGCGGCAAATCCCGCGCGGAAACGTCATTTTCGGCGGGGTGAAACGATGCGCCGCGGCGCTGGACGAACGCCGGGCGAAATACGATCCCGCCGGGCTCGATGCCCAGCTGCGTCAGCTTCTGCGGCTGGCACCCGCTTTGCGCCATGCCCGGCTGATCCGCACCTGGTCCGGCGTGGAAGGCTATATGGCCGACGATCTGCCGGTCATGGGAGACAGTGCCGCAACCTCCGGCCTTTATTATGCCTTTGGCTTCAGCGGCCACGGTTTCCAGATCGGCCCGGGTGTCGGCGACGTGATGGCGGAGCTGATAGCGACCGGAAACACCACGACGCCGATTGCGGATTTTCACATCGGCCGTTTTCGTCGTGGTCAGCCTGTCGCATCCCACTAAGCGAGGATCAGAAATCCGCGACCTTGCCCCAGGACGAATTCAGGAAACGGCTGGGGTGATAGGGGGCGGCATCGACGATCGGGTTCGAGCCGGTCACGATATCGGCGATCAGATGGCCGGCGCCCGGCCCTATGCCGAAACCGTGGCCGCTGAAACCGGCGGCGAGAATGAAGCCGGGCAATTCGCTGGTTTCGCCGATGGCGGGCACGCCGTCGGGCGTGCTGTCGATGAAACCGGCCCAGGCGGCGGAAATCTGCGTTTTGCCGAGGGCGGGCAGAAGCTCCAGCGCCCTTCTATGGGTCTCGCGGATGGCGGCGGCGTTGGGTTTCGGATCGAGAATACGAACCCGCTCCATCGGTGTCGGCGCATCGAGCCGCCAGCGTTTCAGCGTCTCGTGGCCGCCGCGAATGCCTTCCAGCCCGCCCGGCCGCAGGCTTCGCCAGCGCTTGAGGAACATCGGGATGAATTCACGGGCAAACCGCATCTGCTGCGCCGTCGGGTCAATGCGCCCCAGCCCGCTGATGGCAAGTGTGTAACCGCCGTCTTTTCTCTTCGTTGCCGAAACGGCGGCGGTGTGCAGCGCATCCGGCAGCCCCTCCGCACCCGGTGTGACGGAGAGGATGGAAGAGCGGACGGAGGCCTGCGGGAAACGAATGCCAAGCTGCCGGCAAAAGGACGACGCCCAGGCCCCGCCGGACATGATGGCGGTTTTGGTGCGGATCGTGCCTTTTTCGGTGACGACGGCGCTGACCCGGCCGCCTTCCGTCTCAAGCCCGCGTGCGGCGCAATTCTGATGCACCGTGCCCCCCAGCTTGATGATGGCGCGCGCCACGGCGGGTGCTGCCATGGAAGGATCGGCCGTGCCGTCCGTCGGCGAAAACACGCCGCCCTTCCAGCGCTTTCCCGTGGATCGGCCACGTTCGCTCGCCTCATCGGCGCTCAGCATATGGGTCGTTACGCCTGCGGTAATAGCAAAGTCGCGCCAGCGCGCCCAGCCGGCAAGTTCGGCCTCATTGTCGCTCAGGTAAAACAGCCCACAGCGGCGAAAACCCGTGTCCTCGCCGCTCTCTGCGCCAAACTCTTGCCAGAGCGCCAGGCTCTTGGTGGAAATCGGCAATTCACGGGCGTCGCGGTTCTGCTGGCGGCACCAGCCCCAGTTGCGGCTGGATTGCTCGGCCCCGATCAGGCCCTTTTCGACCAGCGCCACTTTCAGGCCGCGCCGGGCAAGATAATAGGCGGCGAAGACACCGACGATGCCGCCGCCGATAATGACGGCGTCTGCGGATGTCGGCAGTTCCGGCGATGTCGTGATCTGTTGCAGCGGGGCGGGCATGGTCGGACTCCTTGTATTCGTCCTAATTTACCTCAGCCGGCGTGTAAACGCTGCCAGACTCCGCGTCTTGCCGGAATCTCCTGCTGTTGGGCGAGGCCTCTGCAACTCTTTATGCTGCATCAAAAAAATATCCCCACGTCGACAGGGCTCGCCCATGTGGTAAGATTTCCTTTGCCGCGCCAGAATTTTATGCCGCGTGTTCAAAAAACAAAAAAGGGGTTCCGCACGTGATGAAACTTGACCGGATCGATATCAAGATCCTCTACGAATTGCAGAAAAACGGTCGCATCACCAATGTCGAGCTGGCGGAGCTTGTCAATCTGTCGCCAAGCCCATGCCTGATGCGGGTGAAGAAGCTGCAGGCGGAAGGTTATATCGAGGGTTATTCGGCGCAGATCAACATCAACAAGCTCGGCCAGACGCTGACGGTGTTTACGGAAATCACGCTGAAGAACCATCGCCAGATCGATTTCGCCCGCTTCCTCGGCGTTGTCGAAAAGATCGACCAAGTGGTGGAATGCCACCTTGTTTCGGGCGGTTACGATTACCTGCTGAAATTCGTCACCTCTGGCATCGTCGAATATCAGTCGATCATGGAGCGGCTGACCGATATGGATGTCGGCATCGACAAATATTTCAGCTTCGTGGTGCTGAAATCGCCGATCATCAAGTCGCATATGCCGCTGACCAGCCTGTTTCCGCTGTGAGGTGGAGGGAGCGCCTCAGGCATCCGCAGAACCGATGGATTTGGGAAGGCGTTGCATTCACCCTCCGTCACCCCGGACTTGATCCGGGATCCAGCGCGATCAAGTCTTTGATCGCATGAGACTCATTTCACGACGCAGACGTGTCGTGGCTGGATGCCGGATCAAGTCCGGCATGACGCAGGAGAGGTTCTCTTACCTGTTTGGCATTCGTCCAGCTCACCTTTTCGAAAACGCCCGCACCAACTCCGCATCCTGCTGGAGATTGTCGAGCCATGTCGGGTCGAGTTTCGGCACCGAGGAGAACAGCAGTTTCGAATAGGGGTGGGAGGGCGATTTGATCGCTTCGGTTTCCAGATGCTCCACCTTCTGCCCGCCATACATCACGACGATCTCGTCGCAGATGGTCTCCACCACCGAGAGATCGTGGCTGATGAAGATATAGGAGAGGTTCAGCTCCCGCTGCAGTTCTCCGAGAAGATCGATGATCGCGGCCGCCACCACGGTATCGAGCGCAGAGGTGATTTCATCGCAGATGATGAGCGAGGGTTCGGCGGCAAGTGCGCGGGCGAAATTGACGCGTTGCTTCTGCCCGCCGGAAAGGCCGGAAGGGTGGCGGTGACGCACCGAGCGCGGCAGCTTCACCATATCGAGAAGCTCATCGATCCGGGCGTCGCGCGCCTTGCCTTTCATGCCGTGATAGAAGGTCAGCGGCCGGCCGAGAATATCCTCGATGGGTTTCGAGGGGTTGAGTGCGGTATCGGCATATTGGAACACGATCTGCATCCGGCGCAGCTGGTCGCCGGTTCGACGCCGTGCATCCGCATCCAGTTCCCGGCCTTCGAAGATGACATGGCCGCCGGCCGCCGGCAGAATGCCGGCGATGGCGCGCGCCAGCGTCGATTTTCCACAACCGGATTCGCCGATGATGCCGAGATTGCGACCGGGATAGACCGAAAGGCTGACGTTATCCACCGCACGCACCAGCGGCATCTTGTCTTCGCCCTTCGTTCCGTAACCGGCGATCAGCTTTTCGATATCCAGCAGCGGCGTTGCCTGCTCCTGCTTCGCGGGTGTGATGACACGCGCCTTGTCATGAAAGGCCGTCAGCAGTTCCTTCGTGTAGGGATGCTGGGCATTTTCGAGGATATCCGTGGTCGTACCGGTTTCCTGAACCTCGCCGCCTTTCAGCACAACGATCCGGTCGGCGATCTGGGCGACGACGGCGAGATCGTGCGAAACATAAACGCCGCCGATGCCGTTCTTGCGCATCGCCGATTTGAAGGCACGCAGAACCTCGATCTGGGTCGTGACGTCGAGCGCGGTGGTGGGCTCATCGAAGATCACCAGCTTCGGATTGCCGATCAGCGCCATTGCGGCGGAGAGGCGCTGAAGCTGGCCGCCGGACACCTGATGCGGGTAACGCTCGCCGATGGTCTCGGGGTTCGGCAGCGACAGCGCCTTGAAAAGTTCCACCGCCCGTGTGCGTGCTTCCTGCGGCGGCATCAGATGGTGGATGCGGGTGACTTCGATGACCTGATCGATGATCTTTTGCGCCGGGTTGAAGGCTGCGGCGGCGCTCTGCGGCACATAGGCCACTTTTGTGCCGCGGACTTTGGCGCGTTCGGCTTCGGAAAGCTGCACCATGTCCTGGCCCGCCACCTTGACGCTGCCGCCGGAAATGCGGCAGCCCGGCCGGGCATAGCCCATCAGGGTCAGCGCGATGGTGGTCTTGCCGGAACCGCTTTCGCCGATCAGCGCGACGATTTCGCCATCGGCGATGTCGATGTCCACGCCTTTGATGATGTCGATACGGCGGCCGGAATCGGTGGTGGCCTCGACTTTCAGTCCACGGATTTCAACGAGATTGCTCATTATTCGCTCCTGTCGCGGATTTTCTGCGGCAGATTGTCGATCAGCAGGTTGACGCTGATCGTCAGGCTGGCAATGGCCAGCGACGGGAAGATGACGGCGGGGGCCGCAAACGGCAGGCCGCCGATGTTCTCACGCACCAGCGCGCCCCAGTCCGCATTCGGCGGCTGCAGGCCGAGGCCGAGGAAGGAAAGGCCCGATAAAAGCAGCACGATGAACACGAAGCGCACGCCAAGATCGGCTAGGACGGGCCGGACGATGTTCGGCAGGATTTCAGAGCCGATGAGGTAGAACAGGCTTTCGCCGCGCACCCGGGCGACGGTAACGAAATCCATGGTGTTGACGTTGACGGCGAGCGCCCGGGCGAAACGATAGGCGCCCGGCGTATAGATGACCGACAGCGTGATGATCAGCACCGGAATGGAAGAGCCGACGGCGGCGACGACCACGAGGCCGAAAAGCTTGCTCGGAATGGAATTCACCGCATCGAGAAACCGGCTCAGCGCCGCATCGAACCAGCCGCCGATGACGGCGGCGCACATGCCAAGCACGACGCCGGAGGTGCAGGCGATGGTGACAGCGGCGAGCGATATACCGACCGTGAAACGCGCGCCCATGAGAATGCGGGAGAACACGTCACGGCCGAGATAATCGGAACCGAGCCAGAGATCGGAGGTCATCGGCCCGAAATAATCGAGATCGACGATCTCACCGACCGGATGCGGAATGAGATAGGGCGCGAAGATTGCGACCATGGCCCAGAAAAAAATGACGAGAAAGCCGAAAACGCCGACTGCGTTGATCTTGTAACCCAAACGCGAGGTCCCCGAAGTTGTTGTGATATTCTCGGCCATCAGCGCAGCCTCGGATTGGACATGATGGCGATGATGTCCGCCGTCGTGATGAGGAGGAGATAACCGACGCAGAAGATCATCGCGCAGCTCTGGATCAGCGGCAGGTCGCGGGTTGCGACGCCATCGACCATCAGCTTGGCAATGCCGGGATAATTGAAGATCGTTTCGACGATGATGACGCCGCCGACGAGATAGGAAAGCGACAGCGCCACCGCATTGACGATGGGACCGAGCGCATTGGGAAGCGCATGGCGAAGCACGATGCGCATCCGCGGCGCACCCTTCAAAAGCGCCATTTCCACGTAGGGCGTATCCAGCGTCTCGATCACGGCGGCGCGGCTCATGCGGATCATCTGTGCGGAAACGACGAAGGTCAGCGTGATGACCGGCATGGCATAGACCCGCAGCACATCGAAAAGCGTGTGAACTTCGCTCACCAGCGACAGCGCCGGCAGCCATTTCAGATAGACGGCGAAAAGTAGCACGGCGAGTGTGGCGATCATGAATTCCGGCACCGAGATGACGCCGATGGTCAGCACGGTGACAACCCGGTCATACAGCGTTCCGCGCAGCATGGCGGAGCTGATGCCGAGGGTCAGCGCCAGCGGTACGGCGATGATGGTGGTAATGCCGGCAAGCTTCATGGAGTTGACGAAGCGCGGACCGATAAGATCGGCAATCGCCATGTTGTTGGCGTAGGACGTGCCGAGTTCACCCTGCAGCAACCCCAGAAGCCAGCGCACGAAACGCAGCAGGGCCGGATCGTCGAGATGCATGGCGGTGCGCAGACCGGCCACGGCTTCCGGCGTGGCCGCTTGGCCAAGAAGGATCGTTGCCGTGTCGCCGGGCAGCAGGCTGGTGGCCGAAAAGACGATAAACGACACGATAAGCAGCGTCATCAGCATGACGACCAGCCGCCTGGCGATAAGGGATAATATCCGGCTGTTCATTCACATGCTCCTGCGACGTGCCTGATTGTGGAGGCTTTCCGCAACGACGGAAAGGCTGCCGGGCGCATTTTCGCGCCCGGCTCCATGGTCTATCAGGCTTCGAGCCAGACGTATTCCGCAAAGGCATAACCCATCATGCCGCCGAGCGGATTGGCTTCCAGCCCCTTCAACTTGGAGGTGATGGCGTCGACATTCGAAATATAGGCGGGAATGATGGTGCCGGCTTCGTCGGCGATCATCGTTTCCAGTTCGAAGTAGATCTGCTTGCGCTTGTCCATATCGAGCATGCCACGTGCTTCGAGCATCAGCTTGTCGAATTTCGGCGACTTGTACTGGCTTTCGTTCCACGGTGCGTCGGAAGCATAGAGCAGCGAGAACAGGATATCCGGTGTCGGGCGCGGGTTGATGTTGCCGAAATGGACAGGCGCCTTCAGCCAGTAATTGCTCCAGTAACCGTCCGAAGGCACGCGCTGCACATCCAGCTTGACGCCGATTTCGGCGGCGGAAGCCTGGATGATCATCGCCATGTCGACGGAAGAGCTTGCCGCATCCGATGCGATGACCGGAATGGATTGGCCAATGAGGCCGGCTTTTTCGAAGTGGAACTTCGCCTTGTCAGGATCGAAGGCTTTCGGCTTGAGGTCCGGATTGTGATAGGGGCTCATCGGCGGAACCGGCTGGTCGTTGCCGACTTCACCGAGGCCGCGCAGGGCCGCCTTGACGATCTGCTCGCGATTGACGATCGACTTCATGCCGGCGACGAAATCGGCATTGTTGCCCGGCGCCTGGTCGAGACGCATGTTGAGGTTGGTGTAGTTTCCGGATGTCGTCTTGGACAGAACGACACCGTCCTGCTTGTCGAGCAGGCGCAGCGCACGCGGGTTGATGGAGGCCGCCAGCTGGATATCGCCGGAAAGAAGCGCGTTGACGCGGGCATTGTCGTCCGAAATCGCCATGAATTCGAAACTGTCGATGTGTGGGCCGCCGGACTTCCAGTAATTGGTGTTCTTGGCCATGATCGAACGCACGCCCGGCTCGAACTTTTCGAGCTTGAAGGCGCCGGTGCCGTTGCCCTTGGAGAAATCCGTGGTGCCATCGGCAACGATCATGAAATGGTGCAGGGCCAGAATGGACGGCAGGTCGGCGTTCGGGTTCGCCAGCGTGATTTCGACCGTGCTCTTGTCGAGAGCCTTGAAGCCGGTCATCTGGGCGGCGATCTTTGCGACCTTGGAACCGACGGCCGGATCGAGATGTCGCTTCAGCGAATAAACCACGTCGTCGGCCGTCAGGGCCTTGCCGTCATGGAAGGTGACGCCTGAACGCAGCTTCACCGTCCAGGTCTTGGCGTCCTTCGTTTCGATAGCTTCGGCCAGCTCCAGCTGCGGTGTGCCGGAAACATCGAGGAAGCTCAAACGGTTATAGAGCGCGCAGCAACGGACATAGTCCGTCGAAAGCGAGGCTTTTGCCGGATCGAGCGTATCGGCGGTGGAGGAGGACCAGCCGGCAGCTTTCAGCGTGCCGCCGGATACCGGCGTTGCGGCCACGGCGCCAGAGGCGCGGCCGAGGATGGCCGAACCGGCGGAAAGGGCGACGCCGCCCGCCAGCAGCATGTGAAGCAGCTCACGCCGCGTTGCGCCGCGTCGGATCGCCTGTTCAACGGCGGCATCGTCGGAGCGGGTCCAGTTTGTAATCCTGTCACTCATGGTCTTCCCCTTTTGTATGATTTGTTGAAATGCGTCTGAAGAAATTTCCGGCTGCCGCATCCCAGTTCGCGGCGCGCCATTGGCGGGGCGGCTCAGCCGCCCGTCTGTTTCACTGCTTCGGCAAGGCCGGCCATGGAGGTGAAGTGGTAGTCCGGCTCGGTAAAGTTTTCCGGTTCGATCGTGCCGCCATATCCTTTCTGGGCGTGGCGACGCTCGATCCAGCAATTCGTCATGCCCAGTTTTCGGGAAATGCCGATATCATGGTACTGGCTTTGCGCGACGTGCAGAATGTCGTCCTTCGATGCGCCCTCGCTTTCCACAAAGGCGAAGACCTTTTCGAAGAAGGCGGGATCGGGTTTTTCGGTGCCGGTGTCATCCGCCGTGAAAGCGGCATGAAAGGGATTGCCGAGTTCCTTCGAGAAATATTCGAAGGCCCAGCGCTGGGCGTTGGTCATGGCGATGAGGCGATGCGTCTTGGCAAGTTCGGCCATGGCGGCGCGGCTGTCTTCAAAGCCTTTCCAGCTTTTTGCCGCATCGCGCAGGCGTTCACCGAATGCGCGTTCCGCCGGCAGGCCAAGTTCGGGAGCGATGATCAGGTATACGCGGACGAGGTCATCCGGAAACAGGTCGGTCGCGTCGGAATAACGGGCCGCGCGGTAAAGCGCGAGCGCCTTTTCACCATCGACCTCCACGCCGTTTTCCGCGCCGATTGCGGCCAGCGTCGATTTCAGGCCGCCTTCGAAATCGATGAGGGTCCCCACCACGTCGAAGCTCATATATTTGAAGTCGCTCAGTTTTTTGGGCAATGTCGGTCTCCGCTTTGCCGCCTTAAGCCTCTTGGGGAGCCTGCGGCAGATTATTCTGTTCCCGGACGGGATCCTTGCCCCGTTCCCATTTACGATTACGCCCTTTTTTATGGCGTTTAGTGCCGTTTGCATTAATAGTTTGGCACTTTCGGCACACCGGATTCGCCGAAATGGATCGGCTCTTCGGCAGAATATTGCGAATATGCGGTGCGTTGCGACATTTCGAGAGGGTGCCGCAACGCCACCCGGCTATCGCCTCAGGCCATGGCGGCCCGCACCGCGGGGTCTTCGAGCGTCTGGTCGAGGGTCTTCAGCGTCCGCTCGATGATGGCGTCGATCTCGCTGTCGGTGCAGCAGAGCGGCGGCGCGTAACCCAGAATACCGTTCGCAAAGGCGCGCACGATCAGACCGTTTTCCCAGGCGCGGTCGAAAACTTTTCGCGCGGGGGCGGCTGCGCTCGGCAAGGGTGTTTTCCTGTCCTTGTCGGTCACGAGTTCTACGGCGGCGAGCATGCCGCGGCCGCGGACATCGCCGACCAGCGGATGGCTTCTCAGGCTCTCAAGCCCCGCCATCAGCCTTTGACCGGCGCGGCGGCCGTTTTCCAGCAGCCCGCCCTCGTAAAGTTTCAGCACTTCGAGACCGACGGCGGCGCTGACGGGATGGGCGGAATAGGTGTAGCCGTGCCCGATTGCGGCCTCGCCTGCGAAGTCGGCTATTGTATCATAGACGTGGTCCGCCATGAAGACGGCGCCCATAGGCACATAGCCTGACGTGAGGCCTTTGGCGGTCGTGATGAAGTCCGGCACGATGTCCTCGTCTGCACAGGCAAAGAGCGGTCCCGTGCGGCCGAAGCCGGTGATGACTTCATCGGCGACAAAGAGAATACCATAGGAACGGCAGAGGTCGCGCATGGCCTTGATCCAGCCCGGTGGTGGGACCAAAACGCCGCCCGAACCCTGAATGGGTTCGGCATAAAAGGCGGCGACGCGGTCCGGGCCGATGGCCTCGATCTTGTCCTTCAGAATTTGCAGGGAGGATGTGATGATGGCAGCCGGATCACTGCCTGCCGGATTGCGATAGGCATAATGCGACGGAATTTTGTGCTGCCAGTCATAGGGCACGCCGAAACCCGCATGGAATGCGGGCAGCGCAGTGAGGCCGGAGCCGGCGGTGGTGGAACCGTGATAGCCCTGTTCGATGGAAATGAACTGGTCGCGCTGCGGCTGGCCTTTCGCATGCCAGTAATAACGGATGAACCGGATGGTGCTGTCCACGGCATCCGAACCGCCAAGCGTGAAATAGACATGGTTGAGGTCACCCGGCGCGCGGTCGGCAAGCTCAGACGCCAGCCGGATCGCCGGTTCGCTGCCAATGTCGAAATAGGCGGTGGCATAGGGCAATTCACGCATCTGCTTTGCCGCCGCTTCAACGATGCTGTCGTGCCCGTAGCCGGCATTGACGCACCACAGGCCGGCAAATCCGTCGATCAGCTGATGGCCGGTCATGTCGGTGACGGTGGCGCCGCGTGCCGATTGCAGCACCCGCACGCCGAGCTTTTCATGGCCGCGGAAGGAGGAGACGGGGTGCACCAGATGGGCGCGATCCAGTTCGATCAGTGAATTGCTTAACATGGGTCTCTCCGGATTCAGCCGAGTGCCTGGCTGGTCAATGCGAATGTTTTCAGTTTTTTGTCGGCGGGGATTTCGGTTTTCGACCGGCGCATTGCGATGCCGCCGCCGACATGGCCAAGACCGCGTTCGGCAAGCCAGGGGGCAAGCCCCGTATCGGTCGTGGTGTCCACACGAAGGAATGCGCCGGGACGTTCAGAAAACACGAATGCGATCAGATCTTTCGCGATTTCAGCGTTTTCCGCCACGACCGGGCCGATGACTTCGCCACGTCCGAAGGCGCGAAGTGCTGCAAAGCCCTTGATGACTCCCTGTTCCTGCACGAGCGCGAAACGCGCCCTGTCGGCAAGTGCTGCAAAGAGGTCCGTGCGATCCGCACCGAAAGCCTGCGCATCGAGCGCGGCGAGTTCGTCCGGATCGATGGTTTCCGCCCAGATGACACCTTCCGGCCTGTCGGTCGCGGCCGGAATGCCCTGGTGCTGGAGCACCTCGCCGCAGGCGGCGAAGCCTAGCTTTTCATAAAGGGGCAGGCCGTCGGCCGTGGCGACAAGACGGCACTCGCGATTTTCTGCTGCGTCCAATGCCGCGCCCATCAGCCGGCGTCCAAGGCCGCGGCCGCGCATGCTCTCGTCCACGATCACCATGTTGACGGTGGCGCAGGTGTCTCCAAGAATCGTCGCCATGGCGGTTCCGACGACGCGCCCGTTTTCCAGGGCGACGAAACCCTTGCTGAGGGAAAGGACCAGCGCCCAGTCTTCTTTCCGGTGCGGCCAGCCGGCCTGGCGGGAAAGTTCAACGGCCGCGTCGAGGTGGTGCTGTTGAAACGTTTGGATATCGATCAGGCTCGCCTGCATGCCGGAACTCCGTTTTTCTGCTTATTCATTGATAGACCGATGCCGAAAGAAGATTGTCCCGACAAATGGGAAGGTTCGATATGTTTCGCTGTTGCTTTTATCCGCCGCCGCATCTTATGCCGCGTCCTGTTCGTGTCGGTCGATAAAGCTGGGGCAGGAGAAGACTGTCGGTTTGCCCCAGCGCAACTCTCTGCCAAACTGGCGGCTGGATACGCAACAATCTGCTTCCGTGACCGGCAATTGCGGTGCGCCGATCAGCCAAAGGCCTCTATGATCTCATTATTGCAGCCACCACCAATCCCCAAGCAAGGATGACGACGAGATGACCATCTTCCGCCCGAAATACATCACTTTCGATTGCTACGGCACGCTCATTCATTTCCAGATGGCAGAGGCTGCCCGCGATCTCTACGGTGATCGTCTGGGAGAGGCGGAGATGGAAGAGTTCATCAAGAATTTTTCCGCCTATCGTCTGGACGAGGTCATGCATGACTGGAAGCCTTATGCAGAGGTCGTCCACAATGCCCTGTCGCGCACCTGCAAGCGCAATGGTGTAGCCTTTAAGGATGAAGATGCAGCAATGGTCTATGAGCGGGTTCCGACGTGGGGGCCGCATGCCGACGTTCCGTCGGGTCTTTCCAAGGTCGCCAAGGAGATCCCGCTGGTCATTCTGTCCAACGCCATGAACTCACAGATCATGTCGAATGTCGCAAAACTCGGCGCACCCTTCCATGCCGTCTATACGGCCGAACAGGCACAGGCCTATAAACCGCATTTCAAGGCGTTCGAATATATGTTCGACATGCTCGGTTGCGGCCCGGAGGACATCCTGCACGTGTCGTCCTCCTTCCGCTACGATCTGATGTCGGCCCATGATCTCGGCATCAAGAACAAGGTCTGGGTCAACCGTGGCCATGAACCTGCAAATCCCTATTACGGTTACACGGAAATTTCAGACATTTCCGGCCTTGCGGGCGTTGTCGGACTGTAAGAGAGGACATTGATCATGAAGCTCGTCTCCTATTGGCACGACACGGCGCCCCAGTTTTCCGGGGCGGCGCAAGGTCCTGTCGAAGGCCATTATGATGTGGCCGTCATCGGCGGCGGCTTCACGGGTCTCGGTGCCGCGCGCCAGCTTGCGAAAGCCGGTGCGCGCGTCGTCGTTCTGGAAGGGCAGCGCGTGGGCTGGGGCGCTTCGGGCCGCAACGGTGGCCATCTCAACAATGGCCTTGCCCATTCCTATCTCTCCGCCAAGGCGGAACTCGGCAAGGAGCGGGCTATCGCGCTCTACAAGGCGCTCGATTCCTCCATCGATACGCTGGAGGCGTTGATTGCGGAGGAGGGGATCGAGTGCAATTTCCGCCGGGCAGGCAAGCTTAAAATGGCGTCGAAACCGCAGCATTTCGAAGGTCTGGCGAAGAATTTCGAAGCGGTTCACGCCGAAGTCGATCCCGATACGGCGCTTCTTTCCGCAGCCGATCTAAAGTCGGAGATCGGCTCGCCCTTTTATGGCGCCATGCTCTCGAAGAAGAGCGCGATGATGCATATGGGCCGCTATGTGGCCGGCCTTGCCGAAGCCGCCAGCCGTCATGGCGCGGTGATCTTCGAAAATGCGGCGGTGACGAAGCACATCCAGAACGGCAGGACCCACGAACTGGAAACCCCGCGCGGCAAAGTGACGGCCGACAATGTTCTGGTGGCGACCGGCGCCTACACGCCGTCCGGCTTCGGTTATTTCCGTCGCCGCATCATCGCGGTCGGCAGTTTCATCATCGCCACGCGGCCGCTGACGGATGCCGAGATCAAGGCCTCGGTTCCCGGCAATCGCACCTATGTCAACTCCATGAATATCGGCAATTATTTTCGTCTGGCGCCGGACAATCGCTTGATCTTCGGCGGCCGCGCCCGCTTTTCCGCGACATCCGACCAGCGTTCCGATGCCAAGAGCGGCGCGATCCTGACGGAAAGTCTGCATCGCATCTTCCCGCAGCTTTCCCATGTGCCGATCGATTATTGCTGGGGCGGACTGGTAGACATGACCAAGGACCGTTATCCGCGCGCCGGTTTCCATGACGGCGTCTGGTACGCCATGGGCTATTCCGGCCACGGTGCGCAACTTTCCACCCATCTCGGCATGATCATGGCCGACGCCATTCTGGGACGGCCGGATAACAATCCCCTGAAAGGGCTGGACTGGCCGGCGGTGCCGGGTCATTTCGGCAAGCCGTGGTTCCTGCCGCTGGTGGGCTTTTATTACAAGATGCTGGACAAGATTCAGTAGAAGGGCTGTTCGTTTTTCCGTCATGCCGGACTTGATCCGGCATCCAGCCACCGCGCGTCTGCGCGGTGAAAGAGTCTTCTGCAATCAAGGACTTGATCGCGCTGGACCCCGGACCAAGTCCGGGGTGACGGAGTGTAAATGCTGCGGCTTTTCCAAACCTATTTGTGTCAGGACTGTATTTCCAATTCCCGCAATGCCGCTTTTTCAATTCCGCGCTTCAAAAAAAGAAGGGCCGCAGAGCGACCCTTTAGGCGGGGAGAATGAAGCGGGTTCAGGCAAGCCCGCCAATATGAAATGTCTTGGTCTCCAGATATTCTTCGATACCGATCTGTGCACCCTCGCGGCCGAGACCGGATTGCTTGACGCCGCCGAAAGGGGCGACCTCGGTGGAGATCAACCCGGTATTGAGACCGACCATGCCGAATTCCAGCGCTTCGCCCACACGCCAGGCGCGCTTGAGGTTCTCGGTGTAGAAATAGGCGGCAAGGCCGAAGGGTGTTCCATTGGCGATAGTGAGCGCCTCTTCTTCCGTCTCGAAACGGAAGAGCGGAGCGACCGGTCCGAAAGTCTCCTCGCTTGCCAGTTGCATCGCCGTCGTTGCGCCCGTCAGCACCACGGGCGCTGTATATTGCGGACCTTCCGGCAGATTGCGCGGCTTGGTGATGACCGTGGCACCCTTGGAAACGGCGTCATCGATATGGGCGCGGATTTTCGCGATCGCCGGTTGGTTGATCATCGGGCCAATGGAGACGCCCGCTTCCGTTCCGGGGCCAACGCGCATGGCGTCGACGCGATCCGCCAGTTTTTTGGCGAAGGCGTCATAAACGCTTGCCTGCACCAGAATCCGGTTAGCGCAGACGCAGGTCTGGCCACCATTGCGGAATTTCGAAACCAGCGCGCCTTCAATGGCAAGATCGAGATCGGCATCGTCGAACACGATGAAGGGCGCATTGCCGCCCAGTTCCAGCGACAGGCGCTTGATGCTGTCCGCAGCGCCCCGCATTAGCAGCGAACCGACGCGGGTGGAGCCGGTGAAGGAAATCTTGCGAACCGTCTCATTGGCCATGATTTCATTGCCGATATCAGTCGGCATGCCGGTGACGATGTTGATGACGCCCGCGGGAATGCCTGCCCGTTCGGCGAGCACGCCAAGCGCCAAGGCCGAATAGGGCGTGAATTCCGAAGGCTTGATGACCACGGTGCAGCCGGTGGCGAGTGCCGGCGCGACCTTGCGGGTGATCATCGCATTCGGGAAATTCCATGGCGTGATGATGCCGCAGACGCCGACCGGTTCCTTCAGCACCACAATGCGCCTGTCCGGCGTCGGTGAAGGGATGGTACCGCCGCCGATACGACGGGCCTCTTCGGCAAACCATTTGACGAAGGATGCGCCATAGCGGATCTCACCTTTGGCCTCCTCAAGCGGCTTGCCCTGTTCGGTGGTCAGGATCAGGCCGAGATCGTCGATATTCTCGATCATCAGCGCGAACCATTTTTCCAGAAGCGCTGCGCGCTCCGCGTGGGTCTTTTTCTTCCACGGGCCGAAGGCGGCGTTGGCGGCTTCGATGGCCGCGCGGGTTTCTGCGCCGTCCATATCCGGCACGGTGCCGATGACCGCCTGCGTCGCCGGATCGATCACGTCGACCGCCTTGCCCGATGCCGCCGCCTTCCAGGCGCCGCCGATCAAGCCCGTCTGGCGAAAGAGTTCCTTGTCCTTCAAACCTTGCATCATCTGTCTCCGAAATCAGTCGAGTGCCGCAAGAACCGCGGCGGTGATGGCGTCTGTCTTGTCCTTGCCCGGCACAGTGCCGATACCCCGGCCGGTCGCCGTTTCCAGCGCCGTCATGATACGCACGGCCGCGTCTTTTTCACCGAGATGTTCGAGCATCATCGCGCCGGACCAGATGGCGGCGATGGGGTTGGCGATACCGAGATGGGCGATATCCGGGGCCGAACCGTGCACCGGCTCGAACATGGACGGCGCGCTGCGGTCAGGATTAATATTGGCGGAAGCGGCAAAGCCGAGGCCGCCCTGAATGGCCGCGCCGAGGTCAGTCAGAATATCGCCGAAGAGGTTGGAGGCGACGACGACATCGAGGCTTTCCGGGGCCATGACCATGCGGGCCGCCATGGCGTCGATGTGATAGCTGGAAACCTCGACATCCGGATATTCGGCAGCGAGCTTGTGGGTCACCTCGTCCCAGAACACCATCGAATATTTCTGGGCATTGGACTTGGTGATGGAGGCAAGCTTGCCGCGACGCTTCTGCGCCTGTTCGAAGCCGAAGCGCAGGATGCGCTCCACACCCTTGCGGGTGAAGATAGAGGTTTCGACGGCAACTTCGTCGTCGGTGCCCTGATGCACGCGGCCACCGGCGCCGGAATATTCGCCCTCCGTGTTTTCACGGATGCAGAGAATGTCGAAGCCATCGGCCTTCAAAGGCCCCTGCACGCCGGGCAGAAGCCGGTGCGGGCGGATATTGGCATATTGCACGAAGGCCTTGCGGATCGGCAGCAGCAGGCCGTGCAGCGACACGGAGTCAGGCACTTCCGCCGGCCAGCCGACTGCGCCGAGCAGAATGGCATCGAAGCCGCGCAGGGCTTCGATGCCGTCCTTGGGCATCATCGCGCCGGTTTCCTTGTAGAAGGCGCAGGACCAGGGGAATTCCGTTCCTTCAAGCGCAAAACCGGAGGTTTTGGCGGCGGCGTTGAGCACCTGCCATGCGGCGTGCGTTACGCTTTTGCCGATGCCGTCTCCGGGAATGAGTGCGATGCGATGCGTTTTCAAGACATTTCCCCTGTTACAGTCCGATGAGGACGCTTTTGCTCTTGCGGTTGGCGAGATAGGCCTCGCGTCCGAGATCCTTGCCGATGCCGGAGCGTTTGTAACCACCGGTCGGCAATATGTGGTCGCGCGAGCGGCCGTAACGGTTGACCCAGATCGTGCCCGCCTGGATGGCGCGGGACAGGCGCATGACGCGCGAGACGTCACGGCTGAAAAGACCCGCCGCCAGACCGTAGGTCGGATGGTCGGAAAGCGCCAGAGCCTCTTCTTCCGTACGGAAGGTCTGCAGCGTCAGCACCGGGCCGAAGATTTCCTCGGTGACAGCAGGGGAGGTCTGGTCGACATTGGCGATCAGCGTCGGCTGGTAGAAATAGCCGGGGCCATCCATCACTGCGCCGCCCGTCAGGCATTCGCCGCCATGGGCGACCGCCGCCTGCACGATGCCGTCGATGCGTTTGCGCTGCACCTCGGAGATAATAGGCGAATATTGCGTTGTCTCGTCCCAGGTAGGGCCGGGTCTCACGGCTTTCATGCGGGCGATGATCGCGGCCGAAAGGGCATCCGCTGCACTTTCCTCGACGATGATGCGCGAGCCGGCCACGCAGGCCTGTCCGGCATTGGAGAGAATATTGCCGGCGATGGCCGCCGCCGCCTTCTCGATATCCGCATCGGCAAACACAATTTGCGGGCTCTTGCCGCCGAGTTCCAGCGTCATGGGCTTGATGCCGGTCCGGGCGATATTGCCCATGATGGCGGCGCCAGCGGCCGTGGAGCCGGTAAAGCTGACCTTGGAGATATCAGGGTGTCCGGTGATGGCGTTGCCCGTCACGGGCCCGTCGCCCAGCACGATGTTGATGAGACCTGCCGGCAGCCCCGCCTTGATCGCCAGCTGCGCCATGAAGATGCTGGAGAAGGGCGTCATTTCAGATGGTTTCAGCACCACGGCATTGCCTGCCGCGAGCGCCGGGCCGAGCTTCCAGCCGGCCATGGAGACGGGGAAATTCCACGGCGTGATGGCGCCGACCACGCCATAGGGTTCGGTCATGATCATTCCGAGGCTTGCATCGTCTGTCGGCACCAGATCGCCGCCTTCCTTGTCCGCGAATTCGGCAAAGAAACGGATCTGTTCGGCGGTGACGGCGATATCGCCGGCGATCAGCTGGCCCACCGGCCGTGTCGAGGAGAGCGCCTCGATTTTCGCCAGCGTCTCGGCTTCCTGTTCGATCAGGTCGGCCCAGCGCTGCAAGACCTTTGTGCGCTCGCGCGGGCGCACGCCGCCCCAGTTGCTGCTCTTCAAGGCGGCCTTGGCAGTCTGCACCGCCTCATCGACCAGCGCCGCATCCGCCTTGGGACAACCGGCATATTCGATGCCGTCCGAAGGGCGGTGCATGTCGATGCCGTTTGCCGCTGGAACCAGCCGGTCGCCGATGAAGTGGCCGATCGGCAGGGTTAAGCTGTCTGGATCGAAGCTGAGCGTCATGTGGAATCCTCTTTGGATATGCCCCAACGCTAATCCCTGATGGCAAGCAGCATCGACCGACTGCGGCGCGGGCGGTGAATGAAAATCCTGTTTTGCCACCGGCAGACAGCGCAATCTTCGGCGGCTGGTATATGCCGCAGGTCAAACGCCGTAGCGGGCGCTTATACGGTCGAAAATCCCGGCCATCCGCTCGCCAAGGGGGCGGGGATCATCGCCCTCGTTTTCGACCGCTTCAAACACCCGGTGTTTCAGGAAGAAGCGCCATCCCACCGGCGATTTTTGCAGGAATTGCGTCAGAAGATCATAGCGTTCCCGGGTCCAGACCGCCTCGAAGGCGAGCCGCTCCGGTCCGTAGCTGATGATATCGTCCGTCTTCCGGCGCGGCGCGGCGCGCAGGGCAGCCGTCGCCTCTTCGTCGATATCATCACCGTTGAGCGCCACCCCATAGTTCCTTGCAGCATTTTCTGCTGAGACCGCACCACGCCGTACATCGCGCAGCACGGCCTGCGGCGGGCGGGTGAAGGGGTCGCCGTAACCGCCGGCTCCTGGTCCAACGACTCGAATGACATCGCCCGGACCGCAATGGACGATATCGGTATTGCCGAGTGAGATTTCGCCCTCGGTATCGGGATTGCGGAGGAAGCGGGAAATCAGCCCCGGGCCTGCGCCGTTGACACCCCAGCTCGCCATTACTGAACGGTTGCGGTTGCGGGCCGTGACCACCGTTTCCGGGGACGATATTTCAAACTCCATGACAGCCGAAAGCCCGCCGCGAAAACGGCCCGCCCCGCCAGTGTCGCGTTGCAGCCCATAACGGCGGAAAAGGATCGGTACTTCCGCTTCGCTGATTTCAATCGGCGTGTTGCGCAGAAAACCGGTGGCGCCGCCCGCGCCGTCGCTGCCGTCGCAGAAGGGCGTGCCGCCGCCGCCGCCACCAACCGGGCCTATGGAGGCCATGACCGGGCGGCCGTTCCTGTCGCTGGTCTTGATGTTCATGATGGCGTTTCCGCCGGGTGAGGCGGCGGGAATAAGCTCCGGCAGGGCCTTTGCAAAAGCGCCGATGGTGACAATCTGGGTCATGGCGCAGGTCAGCGAACGCATGCCGACGGCGGCCGGGCGCTGGCAATTAACGATCGTGCCTTCCGGCAGCACGGCCCGCGCCGGGCGCAGGGTGCCGGCATTCAGGAGCAGGCTGTTATCGAGCGTATAAAGCACATAGGTGAGGCCGACCATGACGAGTGAATGCCGCTCGCGGCCGCCGGTCGGCATGTTCAGCGACGAGCCGAGCTGCGGGTCGCTGCCGGTATAGTCGAGGACGGCTTCGCCGCCGCGGATTTTCAGCGTCAGCGCCACGCGGCATGGCCGGCCGCCGACGGAATCCTCATCGGCATAATCGGCAAAGAAATAGTCGCCATCGGGCACCCGGGTGAGGATTTGCCGGGTCTGCTCTTCCGCATAGTCGAAAATCTGGCGCACACCGTCCAGAAAATCGTCAAAGCCGAAACGGGCGACGATTTCCTGCATCTTGCGTTCGCCGATATTGACAGAGGCGATCTGGGCGTGGAGGTCGCCGATATTCTGTTCCGGCATGCGGACATTGGCCTTCATCATGTCGATGATGAAGTGATCGAGCCTGCCTTTGCGCACGAGCTTGACCGGCGGAATGCGCAGGCCTTCCTGCTCAATTTCGGAAAGCGAGCGGGACAATGAGGCGGGAACCGCGCCGCCGACATCGGTATTGTGGATGTGCCCGACCACGAAACAGGCAATTTTGCCCTCATGGAAGACCGGTTTCCAGATGTGGATATCCGGCGAGTGGGTGGCGACGAAACCGCTATAGGGGTCGTTGGTGATGCAGATATCGCCCTCTTCATATTCTTCGAACATGGAAAGCAGCGGCGCGTAGTCGATGCCGCTATACCAGGGCGCGCCGAATTGCCGGGGATTGGCAAAGGCCAGCCCTTCGCGCGTCACCACCTGACAGGAAAAATCCTCGGTTTCCTTGACGAAGGCGGAATGGGCGGTGCGCATCAGCGTAAAGGCCATGGCGTCGGCGGCGGCCGAGCAGAAATTGGCGAGCACCTTGAGATTGCGGCGATCGATGGTCATGGGTCAAAACTCCCGCTTGGTAATGACGAGATTGCCGAAACGGTCCACATGGACCGTAAAGCCGGGCGGCACCACGGTGGTGGTATCGTCCTGAAGGACGATGGCGGGGCCGTTGAAATCGTGACCGGCCGCCAGATCGTCACGGTGATAGATCGCCAAGTCGTGCTCCATGCCGCCAAACCAGCCTTTCTTGTGAAAGCGCGGTGCTGCGGGGCCTGCGGCCACGTCTGTCTCGCGAAGCGGCGGCTTCGGTGTTTTCCCGGAGACGACAAGCCTGAGATTGACCATCTGCACGGCCGCCCGCTCATCGGAATGACCGTAGAGGCGGGCATGTTCTTCGTGAAATGCCCTATTGATCGCGCTGGCGTCGCCGCTGCCCAGCCATTCCGGCTGGAGCGTGGTTTCGATTTCGTAGGATTGGCCGCGATAGCGCATGTCGGCGGAAAGCCGCATCTCGCAATCACCGTGAAAACCCTGTTCCTTCAGCCAGTTGCGGCCGGTTTCCTGCATTTCGGCGAGAAGGGGGGCGAGATCGGAGGCCTCCCTGTCGTTCACATCGCAATAGGTGGTGCGGATGAAATCATTCTTCAGATCGGCAATCAGGCCGCCGAGCGCGGAAACGACGCCCGGGGTGGGCGGCACCACCACACCCTTCATATCCAGTTCGCGGGCGAGGAAACAGGCGAGCATCGCGCCGGCGCCGCCGAAAGCGAAGAGGTGAAATTCGCGCGGGTCGATGGCGAAACGGGAGGTGAGGGCGTTCACCTCCGCATACATGCCGGAGACGGCGATATCGACGATGTTGCCGGCGAGCGCCTCGACGGAAAGGCCGAGTTTTTCGGCGAGCGGCGAGAGCGCGGCGCGCGATGCAGCGTGATCGACGGTCACCGCGCCATAACCGAGCGGCATATGGCCGATGAGATTGGCGGCTGCCATGGCATCCGTGATCGTCGGGCGGTCGCCGCCGCGTCCGTAACAGGCTGGCCCCGGCGTCGAACCGGCACTTTCCGGCCCTACCTGCAACAGGCCGAGGCTATCCACCCATGCGACCGAGCCACCGCCCTGGCCAACAGAGCTGACGGAAACGGAAGGGACGTGAATCTGGAAATCGCCGATCAGCTCGCCGACCCCATATTGGGCCTCGCCATTAAGGATAACGGCCACATCGGCGCTGGTGCCGCCAATGTCGAGGCTCATCACCCGGTCAAAGCCGCTGGCCTTTGCCAGATAACCCGCGCCGATGACGCCGGAGGCGGTGCCCGACAGGATCATCTGCACACATTCCCGCCGCGCCTGATCGATGCCCATGACGCCGCCATTGGTCTTGGTGATGAGCAGCGGGCAGGCAATGCCTTGCCCGCGCAGCACCGTTTCGAAACGGTCGAGGTAATGTGCGACACGCGGCTGGACATAACCGCTGATGACGGCGGTGACGGTGCGCTCATATTCGCGGATGATCGGCCATGTCTGGGCAGAGGAGACCACCGGCAATTGCGGAGCTATGCGTTCGATCATCGCCTTCACGGCCCGTTCGTTTTCGGGATTGCGGTAGGAATGCAGGAAGGCGAGCACAATTCCGTCGCAACCGGCTGCAAGGGCGCCGGCGACAGCCCGCGCCACATTCTCTTCGTTCGGAGCGAGCTTTACCTCGCCGGTCGCCAGCATGCGCTCGGCTATGCCGAAAACCCGTTCGCGCGGGATGAGCGGTTCCGGCCGCACGGAATAGAGATTGTGGATCTGCGGAATTTTCAGGCGTGCAACGCCCAGCACATCCTCGAAATTTTCGGTGGTGAACAGCGCGACATTCTGGCCGTTGCGCTGGATGACGGTGTTGACCCCGACGGTGGTGCCATGGGTGAAATAGGAAACGTCCTTCGCTTCGATGCCGTCGCGCTTTTTCAGCGTGTCCAGCGCGAGAAGGATTTCTTCTCCGGGCGCATCGGGGCGGGAAAACACCTTCAGGGTGGAAAGCGCGCCGGTCCCATCGTCGAACACGGCAAAATCCGTAAACGACCCGCCAACATCGACGCCAATGCGATATCCCATCTCTTTCGTCTCCTTTTCCAATGCGGACGATGCTGTCATCGGGACCGGAAAAGGGCCAAGCATTTATGGGGTAAGGGTCATAGCCCCGGGTTATGAGGATGGCCGGGGTGGCCCGTTGGGAGGGTTGCTCAACCCTCGCCGGGTTTCGGCACCGTCATGTAATATTCGGGATGCGGTGCGGCGCGATAACCGGCCTTTTCGTAAATGCCATGGGCGTCGCGGGTCGCCAGCATCCAGCTCGATACCGTCGAAAGCTCCGGGTGTTTGCGTATCTCGGTGGCGATCCAGGACGCAAGGCCGCGACCGCGATGATCTTCCACCGTGAAGACATCGCGCAGATAGCCGAAAACGGCGTAATCCGTCACCAGGCGGGCGAAGGCGGCCATGGAGCCGTCGGGGGCGTAAACGCCGACCGGCAACGAATGCGAAAGCGCCCGCTTCAGCCGGTCGGCGGTCATTCCCTGCGCCCAGTAGGAATCGCGCGCGAGAAAACCATGGACCAGATCGAAATCAACCCGTGCCGGATCGGTGCTCAGCACATAGCCGTCGCGGGTGATTTCGAAAATGGCCGGTTCCCAGTTCATCCGTTCACCGTAACATAGATCTTGCGCACGGTTTCAATGGTTTTCCACACGCCGACGAAACCGGGTTTCATGACGAAGCTGTCGCCGGCCGTGTAACGCTGCGGCTCGCCGCCTTCGGGCGTGATTTCGACAACGCCTTCAACAATGTGGCAAAACTCGAAGGTCTCGCCCTTGATCGAGCGGTTTTCACCGGGGGTCGCTTCAAAGATGCCGGTGCGGACGGTGCCGTCGCGGGCTTCGTCCAGCGCCCAGACCTTGATCGAAGGATCGCCGGAAAGAAGGCGGTCCGGCGCGACCTTGGAGGTTTTCGGTTCAAAGGCGGGATGGGTGTCGATGGTCTTGAGAAGTGGCATGGGTGTCCTTTCCTGGAACGGGATGATCAATATCCGCGATTGCGGTCGACGAGGCCGAGCGGCTCGAGGCCGGACTGGTATCGTTTGATGTTTTCGACAACGGTGCGTGCTGCCGAATGAGGCTGGGTGACGCTGGCAATGTGCGGCGTCAGGAGAATTTTCGGATGCGTCCAGAAGGGATGGTTTTCCGGAAGCGGTTCCGGATCGGTGACGTCGATCACAGCACCCGAAAGCCTGCCGCTGTCCAGCGCATCGATGAGGGCGTCGTGGTCGAGTTGTTTGCCACGCCCGGCGTGAACCAGCCCTGCATCCTCGGGAAGCATCCCCAGGCGTTCGCCATTCAGAAGTCCCGTCGTTTCGTCGGTCAGCGGCAGCAGGCAAACAAGAATATCGCTGGTCGAAAGGATCGTGGACAATCCGGCTTCGCCATGATGGCAGGTCACGCCTTCGATCTCGCGCGGTGAACGGCTCCAGCCGGAAAGCGGAAAGCCGAAAGGTTTCAGCCGTTCCAGCGCGGCAACGCCCAGCATGCCGAGGCCGAGAACGCCCACCCGGCAGTCTTCCGCCTGACGCTGTGGCAGGGCCTTCCAGAGTTGCTCGCGCTGCTGCTTCAAATAGACCGGCAGGTTGCGGTGAAGCGAAAGCACGCCGAGGCTCACATATTCCTGCATCATGCGGATGATGCCTTCATCCACCATGCGCACGACTTTTACATGCGCAGGGACGGTGTCGATGTGAAACTGATCGACGCCCGCACCGATGGAAAACAGGATTTCGAGATTGCGGTAGCGGCCGATATCCTCCGGCACGGTCCAGGTGATGAGGTACCGAACCGCATCCGGATCGACGCTTTCGGCATCCATCGAAAAAGGTAGTTCCGGCAGCTCGCGGGCCAGGGCCTGCCGGAAAATCTCGCCGCGCTTCGCGTCGGAATTGAAGAAGAAAGTCATCTGAAATCCGTGGTTCCGAAGGTTTAAACCGTGCAGCGGTTCGCCAGTGTTTCCAGCATTGACTGGCAGGCCGAAAGTTCGCCGGCCGTTATGAATTCGTCGGGCTTGTGGGCGCGGCCGATATCGCCCGGGCCGCAGATGATGGCGTCAATTCCGGCCGCCTGAAAAAGCCCGGCCTCCGTGCCATAGCTGACGGCGGCGATGCAGGGCGCGCCGGTCAATTCTTCCAGAAGCTTCACGAGCGCTGCATCGGCGGCAAGGGACAGCGCCGGATAATCGCTCATCGGCGTCCATTCTATGTCGATGCCCTCGGCGGCGAGCGCTTCGACGCCGTCGCGCACCGGCTGGAGCAGGGCGACCGGCGATACGCCAGCAATCGCCCGCGCCTCCAGTTCGATGGCGCAAAGATCGGGGATGATGTTGATCGCCTGTCCGCCTTTCACCGTGCCGATCTGCAGGGAGGAATAGGGCGGCTCGAATGTCGCTTCGAAGGGACCCTCGGTGAGAGCCTGTGCTGTCTCGACCACCTTTGCCATGATGCCGGTCATTAGATGAATGGCGTTCACGCCCTGATCCGGCCGCGAGGAATGTCCGGAGTGCCCGCGAATGGTGATGCGTGCGGCGGCCTTGCCCTTGTGGGCGCGCACGGCGCGCAGATTGCTCGGTTCGCCGATGATCGCGCCCGCCGGTTTTGCGCATAGTTCCGGCAATCGGGCAATGAGATGCGGAACGCCGCGGCAGCCCGCCTCCTCGTCATAGGAAAAAGCGATGTGAACGGGCCGCTTCAGCGCCATGCGTGAAAATACCGGTGCTGCGGCGAGAACCGTGGCCAGAAACCCTTTCATGTCGGTGGTTCCGCGTCCGTAGAGACGCTCGCCTTCGGTTCTCAGCGTAAAGGGATCGGAGGACCATTCCGGCTCACCGGCAGGCACCACATCCATATGGCCGGACAGGATGTATCCGCTGGCATCGGTCGGGCCGAAGCTGGCAAAGAGATTGGCGCGGTCGCCCTCCGGGCCGGCAAGCAGCGATACTTTCGCGCCGTGGCTTTCCAGATAATCGGCGATCCATCCGGCGATGTCGCCATTGGCGGTTCCGACCACCGACGGGAAGCCGACAAGACGCTCCAGAATGTCGATTGCGTTCATGGCTGTCTCCGTCGCTTCAACGCCGAAAAGCTTAGAGCGGCCTGCGGCGTTTATCTGCTGAAATACGGGTGATTTCAGTAGATTGTTGTGTCCTTCCAGCGCTTTCGGAAAATTCCTGCTGACGAGGCTGGTTATCTTCGGATGTCGTGAGCTGGGCTGCCGGGATCTAGGTTCCGCGCCGGAGGGAATGAGAGCCGTTTGTCATGGAGCTGCTCAAAGTCGATAGTTTCGAGTTGCGGACAGTGGATATCGCCGATGTGGAGGCCGATCATCTGCATGCTTTGTCCATGGCTGTCGGATGGCGATATCACGCGAACGAATGGTGTTTCCTGCGGCAGTGCGGCGTCGGCCTTGCCGCGCTTGACGAGATCGATCGTGTTGTCGCAACGGCAATGCTGTTTCCTTATGATGAGGGTTTCGCGACGGTCGGCATGGTCATCGTTTCTCCCCGTTTGCAGGGGCAGGGCGTTGCACCATGGCTGGTGGGCCAACTCATCGCGGGCTACCCTGAAGCCGCCCTGCGGTTGAACGCCACGGAAGCCTCGCGACGGCTTTTCGCACGGCTGGGTTTTTCCGGAGATGCGGAAAAAGTACATCTCCTGCGCGGCAAGGCACGTTGCCCTGCCGAGATGCCGACGCTTGGAAGAAAGCAGAGAATCGAGCCGCTGTCCTGGGATCATTTGTCCGCCGTGGTGGATCTGGATCGGGCGGCTTTCGGTGTTTCGCGCCGGGGCGTCCTGCAACGCCTTGTTCAGGAAAATACGGGTTACGGCCTGTTCGAGGCCGATCGTCTTGCCGCCTTTGCATTGCGGCGTGCGGCGGGGCGGGGCCATATTGTCGGCCCGGTCATCGCCGGTGACGAGGCGGATGCGATTGCGTTGGTGAGGCGACATTTTTCCGATCTCGACGATCAGCTTGTCCGTCTCGATACCGTGCGGGATAGCGGTCTTCTGACCGAGTTCCTGGCGCAATCCGGGCTGGTGGGGATCGAAACGCTCACCGCCATGTCGAAAGGCGCGCTGCAACCGGCGGGCTCTGATTCCGCAAAGATTTTCGCCCTGGCAAGCCCGTCTTTGTGCTGAGGTGCGGCACTATCGCAATTGACGCCCCGCCTCTTGCCCCTTATGTGAGAAAGCGACGGTTCCTGCAGCCGAAAGGCGAAGGGATTAATAGGGAACATGGTGCGGGTGATCTTTTTCGCCCAATGCCGTGGCTGCCCCCGCAACTGTAAGCGGATTGTCGTTCATCCCCGTGACGCTTGAAGGCGTCATGCCACTGTATTCTCCGGAATGCGGGAAGGCAGATGAGTGACGCAAATTCGTGAGCCAGGAGACCTGCCGTCAAAATATGAACCATCGTTACGGGCGGGGAAGCCCGGAGGAGGAGGGTGTAATGTTATTACGTTACATTTTGTTTGCATCCGATCATCGTTCTCCGTACAAGACGTCCCGCTGTTGGTGCGCGCTCTGACGCCTGCTGCTCTGGAATAAGTTTACTTTCGACTGGAGAACACATGTTTCATTTTAGACGCCTGCCGGCTCTCGTCGGCGTCGTGGCGGTTGCCTTTGCATCCTTGCCCGCCGTTGGCGCGCAGGGTGCCGAAACCACCTACCCCCTGACAATCAACAGTTGCGGTCAGGAGATCACCTTCAAGCAGGCGCCGGCCCGCACCGTATCTGTCGGCCAGAGCACAACCGAGGTTCTTTACCTGCTTGGCCTCGCCGACAAGGTTGTCGGCACGGCGCTGTGGATCGGCCCGGTTCTGAAGGGCTACGAAGAGGCCAACGCCAAGATCGAGCGATTGGCCGACAACGACCCAAGCTTTGAGGCGGTTGTCGGCAAGAAGCCGGATCTCGTGACGACACAGTTCCAATGGCAGATCGGCCCGGAGGGTGTTGTCGGAACGCCGGCGCAATTTGCCGAACTCGGGATTCCCGTTTACACCTCGCCGGCCGATTGCATGGGCAAAGACAATTCCGGCGGTGGCGACGGCGTGCGCAACACCGTTTTCACCATGGAACTGATCTACCAGGAAATCCGTGACCTTGCCAAAATCTTCAACGTGCAGGATCGCGGTGAGGAAGTCGTCGCCGACCTGAAGAAGCGCGAGGACGCCGCCAGAGCCAAGATCGCTTCTGCCAATGGCAAGCTCTCGGCCGTCTTCTGGTTCTCGAGCGCGGAACTGGATATCGACCCCTACGTCGCCGGCCGTAACGGCGCTCCGGGTTACATCATGTCTGCTCTCGGATTGAAGAATGTCATCGAAAGCCACGAGGAATGGCCGACGGTCGGCTGGGAAACCATCGCCAAATCCAACCCGTCTATCGTTGTTGCCGGCAAGATGGACCGCCGCCGCTTCCCTGCCGATGACATTGCCGTCAAGCTGAAGTTTCTGGCAACTGACCCGGTGGCAAGCATCATGCCCGCTGTCAGGCAAGGCCATGTGTTCGAAATGGATGCGCAGGCGATGAACCCGACCATTCGCACCATTGAAGGCATCGAAACGCTGGCCGAGGCGATTTCGGCTGCTGGCCTCGCCAAGTGAACGGCCTCTCCCTCCATCTCGGCAGGGCGGGCCTGGTTTTTGCCGCGCTCGCCCTGCTGTTGATAGCGCTGATGGCCGGAGCGGCCATCGGCGAGACAGCCATTCCATTTGACGTGGTCGCAAAAACGATTGCCAATCGCGTCTTTCATGCGGGTTATCCGCTGGAGCCGCTGGATGAGGGCATCGTCTGGAGCTATCGTCTGAGCCGCGCCGTCGTTGCCGCCTGTTGCGGCGCTTCTTTGGCGCTCGCCGGGGCGGTGCTGCAATCGCTTCTGCGCAACCCGCTTGCCGATCCCTATATTCTCGGCATTTCCGCCGGCGCCTCCACCGGTGCCGTCGCCGTGGCGCTTCTCGGCTTCGGTGCGGGGTTTCTGACGATGCCGGCCGGGGCGCTCATCGGTGCTTTCGTTGCGTTTTCTCTGGTCAGCCTTCTGGCGGTGCGGGCGGGACACGGCAACAGCGCCATCATTCTGGCGGGGGTGGCCGGGTCGCAGCTGTTCAACGCCATGACCTCTTTCATCGTCACCAAATCCGCCAATGCGGAACAGGCGCGCGGCATCATGTTCTGGCTGCTGGGCAACCTCTCGGGCGTGCGCTGGCCGGATGTCTGGCTGGCGTTGCCGGTCAGCCTTGCGGGGCTTGCGGTGTGTCTCTGGTATGCCCGCGCGCTCGATGCCTTCGCCTTCGGCGGCCAGGCCGCCGCCTCACTCGGCATTCCGGTGCGCTGGGTCTACGCCGTGCTCATCTCCGTTTCGGCGATCATGACGGCTGCGATGGTGTCGCTGGTCGGCTCCATCGGCTTCGTGGGTCTCGTCATTCCGCATGCCGCGCGCATCTTCGTCGGCGTTCGCCACGGTATATTATTGCCGGTAACGGCGCTGACCGGCGCGGTTTTCATGATCGTCGCGGATATTCTCTCGCGCATCGTCATTCCCGGGCAGGTGCTGCCCATCGGCGTCATCACCGCGCTTGTCGGTGCGCCCGCCTTTGCCTTCATTCTCGGGCAGAAGAGGGGGCGTTCATGAAATTATCCGCCCACGACCTGTATTTCCATGCCGGCAATATCGACATCGTGCGCGGCGTTTCACTCGATGTCGGTTCCGGTGAATTTCTGGGGATTATCGGGCCGAACGGTTCCGGCAAAAGCACGCTGCTCTCCATGCTGGCAGGCATTCGCAAGCCGCGCCGGGGCCATGTCACGCTCGGGGATGAGCCGCTTGCCTCATTGGGACGGCGAGACCTTGCCCGCCGGCTCGCCTTCGTGGAGCAGCAGGCCGAAACCACCGAACGCATTACCGCACGACAGGCGGTGGAGCTTGGGCGCACGCCCTATCTCGGGCCGCTTTCCGCCTGGTCGCAGAAGGATGACGCCATTGTTGATGCAGCACTTGCCAATGTCGACATGGCCGACAAGGCGGAGCGCAATTGGCATCATCTTTCCGGCGGAGAACGCCAGCGCCTGCATATCGCCCGCGCATTGACGCAGGAGCCGCATATCCTGCTTCTGGACGAACCGACCAATCATCTCGACATAGGCCACCAGATCGGCCTGCTCGATCTGGTGCGCCGGCAGGGCCTGACCGTTGTGGCGGCGCTGCACGATCTCAATCACGCCGCCATGTTCTGCGACCGCGTCGCCATCATGCACCGGGGCGAGATGATCGCGGTCGGTCCGCCGCGGGAGGTCCTGACGCCGGCGAGAATAGCCGCCGTCTTCGGGGTGGAATGCGTCGTCACCACGGATGAGGCCGGCTTTTCGCATATTCGTTTTCTGCCGGCCCATGGGCGGGCCGGGCATGCAAGGAAAGTATTGGTACGATGATGACATTGACGAGGCTCGCAAACGCCGGTTTTCGCATAATTGCAAAGGCCGGAATGCTTTACGCCGCTGCCGTAGTCGCCAGCGCTGCCACTGTGTTTCCCGTTCACGCTTCAGCCGAGACCTTCGAGGTAAAAATGCTGAATCGGGGCGAAAAAGGCCCGATGGTGTTCGAGCCCGATTTTCTCGAAATAGCTCCCGGCGACCGCGTGCGCTTTGTGCCCACCCACAAGAGCCACAATGCGGCGACCATCGATGGCATGATCCCGGAAGGTGTCGAAGGTTTCAAAAGCCGCATCAATGACGAGTTTGAGACCGGGTTTGAAAAGCCGGGCTTTTACGGCATCAAATGCTCACCGCATTACGGCATGGGCATGGTCATGCTGATCAAGGTCGGCGAGGCGACCCTGCCGCAGAGTTACAGGACGGTGGATGTGCCGGGTCGCGCCAAACCGCGATTGGACGATCTTTTCGAGCAGGCGGAAAAATGAGGCTGCACTGAGCTCTCATCCGTCATGCCGGTCCCCGAAACCTGCCCGAGGATGATCCGGCATCCAGCCGCAGCGCGTCTGCGCCGTGGGAAGAGTCTTTTGCGATCAAGGACTTGATCGCACTGGACCCCGGATTTAGTCCGGGGTGACGGAGTAGTTCCCCGGCTTCACCGCGCACACGGCATAACGATGCTGCAGCCCGCGAAGGATGCCTTTCAGCAGGCTGAAATTTTTCGCCTGGGCGCGGTGAATGGCCTGAAGCTCCTGATCGATTGCGACAGGTTCGAAGCCGGTCGCACGCAACAGCGCCGCGACATCGCCAGCCCTTGCGCCCTTCGAAAAATAAACGCGGGAAAGAATGCTGTTGAAGGTGTTTTCCGGGTCCGCCGGCTTGTGCGGCTGGTCCGGTTTGACGAGGCCGATGCTTTCGAGGCTGGCCGCCAGTTTCTTCACCAGTTTTTCGCGCCAGCCGGTATTCACGAAATCGCCGTCGACGATCAGAAGCCGTCCGCCCGGTTTCAGAACGCGGAACCATTCGGCAAAGCTTGCCTGCGGGTCCACCAGCGTCCAGACCAGATGACGGGTGATGATGACATCGGCGCTTTCATCCGGCTCCATCGTGTTTTCGGCATCGCCGACGAAAAAGCGGATGCTGCGGCCACGGCTTTTCGCTTTTTCACGGGCAAGCGCCAGCATGGTTTCCGACCAGTCCATGCCGGTGACCTGAAAACCGAGATCGTCCATCAGGTGCGAGATGACGCCGGTGCCGCTGGCAAGATCGAGCGCCCTGCGGCCTTCTCCGCGGCCGAGATGTTTCAGGATAAGCGCGTGCCAGGCCTCGCGCTCGTCTTCGGAAAAAATTTCATGTCCGGGGGAAAGGTCGAAAGTCGCGGCGCGGCCGGACCAATAGGATTTGATTTCGTCTCTTAGACTGTCGTTTTTGCCATATTGGATTGTGTCGATCATCGGTCTTCAACTCATGTACCGGTCAGTTAAGAATGGCTCTAAAACATAAATGTTGACTAGTACAGTCAGAAAATAATACAGCCGCGCCAGTCAACACTGGAGAGCAATATCCGATGCGCATCTCAGCCAAATCTGCGGCACTTGCCCTTGGCCTTCTCGTATCCGCCGCATGGCCGGCATTCGCCGAAAAGGTCACCGTCAAGGATGTGACGGGCCGCGATGTCGAGGTGAATGTGCCGGTATCGCACGTCATCCTCGGTGAAGGTCGCCAGATTTATTTCCTGGCTGCACTCGACAAGGAAAACCCCTTCCAGCACGTGGTTGGCTGGCGCGACGATCTGGCGAAAGCCGACCCGGAAACCTATGCGGCCTATCTCGCCAAGTATCCGGAGATCGCCAAGCTGCCGACTTTCGGCGGCATGAAGGACGGCACTTTTGACATAGAACAGGCTGTTGCCCTGAAGCCTGACGTGATCCTGATGAATATCGACGCCAAGACGGCGACCGAAGAAGCGGGCTATATCGAAAAGCTCGCCAAGGTCGGCATTCCGCTGGTCTACGTCGATTTCCGTGAAAAGCCTATGGAAAATACCGAGCCGAGCATGCGCCTCATGGGCCAGCTGACGGGCAAGGAAAAGATCGCCGAGGACTTCATCAAGTTCCGCGCCGATTCCATCGCCAAGGTCACCGATACGCTCGAAAAGGCCAATCCGAAGAAGCCTGTGGTGTTCATGGAGCGCGCCGGCGGTTATTCCGACGATTGCTGCATGTCCTTCGGCAACGAGAATTTCGGCAAGATGGTGGAGCTTGCCGGCGGCATCAACATGGCCAAGGACATCATTCCCGGCACTTTCGGCACCGTCAATCCGGAACAGATCATTGCCTCCAACCCGGAGCAGATCATCATTACCGGCGGCAACTGGAACGGTTATGTTCCGGGCGGCAACTGGGTCGGCGTCGGTTATGGCGCGGATTTGAAGGAAGCCCATCGCAAGCTTGAAAACCTGACCAAGCGCCCGGCTTTCACCGGCGTGCAGGCGGTGAAGGACGGTAATGTCCACGCCATCTGGCATCAGTTCTACAACAATCCCTATCAGTTCGTGGCCGTTCAGGAAATCGCCAAGTGGCTGCATCCGGACCTCTTCAAGGACCTCGATCCGGAGGCGACCTTCAAGGAACTGCATGCCCGCTTCCTGCCGCTCGACTACAAGCCCGGCTACTTCGTTTCGCTGAAGGACGCCAGGTAATAAAGGGACGGTGAAGGGGAGCGCCGTCCGACCGATGGATAAAGCCGCAGCCATGCGGCTTTATCGCTTTGTTTTGGAACTCAATGAGGACTGCTCATGCGGCTCAACGCTCTCAGGCATCTCGCGGTGCTGGCTTTCTCCCTTCTCGCTATGCCGGCTCTGGCGGCCGAGATTACCGATGTTACCGGGCGTAAAGTCGAGCTGGACCTGCCCGCCAGACGCGTCATCGTCGGTGAGGCGCGCCAGGTGCATGTCATTGCCGCGCTCAAGGGCGACAAGACCTTTGACACCATCGTCGGCTGGCGTGACGATCTTCTAAAGAAGGACCCCGACAGCTACACCGCCTATGTCGAGCGTTTTCCGCAGATCGAGAAACTGCCGCGCTTCGGTTACGTGCCGCAGGGCGATTTCAGCCTGGAAACGGCCATCACCCTTTCACCCGATGTGATCACCCTCAATCTGGAAGCGGAGAAATCCGCCAAGGAGAGCGGTTTCGAAGAAAAGGCCGCCGCCGCCGGCATCAAGATCATCTATCTCGATTTCCGCATCGATCCTGAAAAGAACAGCGAAGCCTCGGTCGAAATTCTCGGCAAACTCTTCGGCGCCGAAGAGCGGGCGAAGGAATTCATCGCTTATCGCCGCGCCGAAATCGCCCGCGTGACCGACCGGCTCGCCAGCGTCAAGGACCTGAAGCGCCCGAACGTCTTCATTGAACGCGCCCCCGGCATTTCCGGCGAAAACAATTGCTGCCGCACTTTCGGACCCGTCAATTTCGGCGCGATGGTCGATCTCGCCGGCGGTCACAACATTGCCGACGGCATCATCAAGACGACGTTCGGCGACCTCAATCCCGAACAGCTCGTCGTTGCCGATCCGGACCACGTCATCGTCACCGGCTCCAACTGGGCTGCCGAGTCCGACATCAACCAGTTCGTTCCTGTCGGACGCGGGGCGGATATGGCTCTCTCGCGTGAGCGGCTGGCCAATCTGATGAAGCGCACGCCACTTCCGGAACTGAAGGCCGTGAAGCAAGGCAATGTCCATGCCGTCTGGCACCAGTTCTATGGCGCCCCCTACGAATTCTTCCCGATCCAGCAATTCGCCAAGTGGTTCCATCCCGATCTCTTCGCCGATCTCGATCCGGAAAAGAATTTCGAGGAGTTTCACCGCAAATTCCTCCCCGTCACCTACAAGCCGGGCTATTTCGCCTCGCTCGAAAAAGGTTTGAACCAATGAGTTCGCTGAATGAAAGCGCGGTTGGCATCAGTGGGCGCGATCAATATCGCGCCCTTGCCGCGCGCAGGATAATCATCCTCTTCGGGCTTTTTATCGCCCTGTGTTTCAGCATGGCCGCCGACATGGCGCTCGGTCCGGCGCGCTATTCGCTCTCCGAGGTTCTGGCGACGATTGCCGATCCGGCCGCCGTTGGAAACCAGCTCCGGGTGGTGATCTGGGATATTCGCATGCCGATCGCGCTGATGGCGGTGACAGTCGGAGCGTCGCTTTCGGTTGCGGGTGCGCAGATGCAGACCATCCTGTCGAACCCGCTCGCCAGCCCCTTCACGCTCGGCATTTCGGCGGCGGCAAGCTTCGGTGCGGCGCTGGCGCTGGTTGGCGGCGTGGCGATCTTTCCGGGCGCCGTGCATTACATGGTGCCGATCAACGCTTTCATCATGGCCATGGTCGCGGCTCTCTTCATCCATTTCGCCTCGACGCTTCGCGGGGTGACGGTCGAAACCATCGTGCTGCTCGGCATCGCGCTGGTGTTCACCTTCAATGCGGCGCTGTCGCTGCTCGAATATCTGGCCTCCGAACAGGCGCTTGCCGCCGTGGTTTTCTGGACCATGGGCAGCCTGACGAAGGCGACCTGGGACAAGGTCTATATTACCGCCGCCATCCTCCTCGTCACCGTGCCGTTGTTCATGCGCAATGCCTGGGCGCTGACGGCGCTGAGGCTCGGCGATGACAAGGCGGCCAGCATGGGCATCAATGTCCGGCGGCTGCGGTTGACGACCATGCTGACGGTCAGCCTGCTGGCGGCCATTCCGGTTTCCTTTGTCGGCACAATCGGTTTCGTCGGGCTGGTCGGTCCGCACATCGCCCGCATGGTGGTGGGTGAGGACCAGCGTTTCTTCCTGCCCGGCTCGGTGATCTGCGGTGCGCTGCTTCTGTCGGCAACCTCGGTCATCAGCAAGGTTCTCATTCCCGGCGCTATTCTGCCGATCGGCGTCATTACGGCGCTCGTCGGCGTTCCGTTCTTCTTCGCGCTTATTTTCGGCAACAGGAGGCGCGCATGGTAGCGCTCGTACTGAAAGATGTCGGCGCCGCCTATGGACGCATCACGGTTCTCTCCAAGGTCGGCATCGATACGCTGGAAAGCGGCAGTGTGACGGCCGTGATCGGCCCGAATGCCGCCGGCAAGTCCACGCTTTTCAAACGTATCGCCAGCCTGATTTCCGGCCCCGGACTGGTCGAGCTCTCCGATACGGCCCGCGGCAACCGCGCCATCTGCTACATGCCGCAGGATACCGGTGCCAACGCCGTTCTGACTGTCTATGAATCCGTGCTTCTTTCCGCCAAGCAGGGCGGCGGCTGGCGGGTCCATGACGATGAGCTTTTCGAGATCGACGCCATTCTCAAGGCGCTGAAAATCCATGACCTGGCTTTCCGCGGGCTTGGCGAATTGTCCGGCGGTCAGCGGCAGCTTGTTTCGCTGGCGCAGGCGCTGGCGCGAAAGCCGGAAGTGTTGCTGATGGACGAGCCGACGTCTGCGCTCGATCTTCACCGGCAGATCGAGGTTCTGGGCTTCGTTACCGATCTGGCGCAGAAGACCGGCATGATCGTGCTGATCGCTCTGCATGACCTCAACCATGCGCTTCGTTATTGCGCCAATACGATGGTTATCGCGCGTGGTGAAATGGTGGTGAGCGGCAGCACGGAGGCGGTTATAACCCCGGAGATGCTGCGCGATATCTATCGCATCGATGCCCGTATCGAACCCTGCTCGCAGGGCAGACCCATGGTCATCGTCGACGGGGCCATCTGACAGGTCAAGACCCGGCCGCCTTCGCTGCCGGGTCCGCTCGATGCGGTCTGCACAAATTCTTGATGATAATAGTCATGAAATATCTGTTCGATCCACGGTTTGGGTGCTAGAGCTTTGAACGGCAGAGCTGCGCGGCCATTCGGGGGCGGCAGGTTTCGTCGATCCTTGAAATTTCTCTCGGTTGAGACATGGGCATACGGGAAGATGACAAGCGTTATAACGCTTACGTCGCGCATAGGGTCGACCTGATCAAATACGCCACCCTCATTCTGGGGTCGCGGGCGGATGCGGAGGACGTGGTTCAGGAAGCATTCCTGAAATTCGTTCCCGAGGCCTCCGGCAATCCTTCCAATCTCAAATCCTATCTGTTTCGCATCGTTCGCAATCTTGCGCTCGACAATCGCCGGCGCAGCCGCCAAGACCTTCGGGAACGGCCGGACGATACGCCGTTCTGGGGCGTGCCGCAGGACAATGGTACGCCGGAGGAGCACGCCCTTTTCTGTGACGAAGTCCGGCAGATGCGGACTATTTTGGCCGGCCTGCCGGTTCAGGCGCGGGTGGCATTGGAAATGCACAGATTCGGTGGTTACAATATGGAAGAGATTGCGCGTCACCTCGGCGTGTCCGTGGCCAGCGCACATCGTCTGATCAAGGGCAGCATTGCCGCGATTACTAAAGAAATGAAGTAAAATAGTCCCGATTGTCCCGCCCTGTGAAAAAAATCTCTTCCTCAAACGTCTTTATAGCAATGCAGAAGACGACGCTTCTGCTGCGCCCCGCAAAGGAACTGGCCCGGTTCAATGACCATTGATCCAGAGAAAAAAATTGAATTGCCGGCCGGTAAGGCGGAGGAGGCGGCCGACTGGCTGCTGCGCTTGCAGTCTGGCTCGGCGGAACCGCGGCTCAAGGCGGAATTTGAGCAATGGCTGGCGGCAGCGCCGGCAAACCGTCTCGCCTGGGAACGAACATGCAAGACGTGGCGCAATCTCGGCCTGGTGGAGCCGGAATTCAAGAACCTCTGGGAAGATGCGCCGCATCTGCCCGGCAAGGCCGCGACAAAGCCGCAGCGGCGGCGCTGGTCCGTGCGGCACTATGCCGGCGCGGCTGTGGCGGCGGCGTCCCTCTGTCTTGCGGTGCTGTTCGTTCCGGCATTTTTCGTTCGCCTGGAGGCGGACTATCAGACCACCACCGCCGAAAGCCGCACGATCACCCTCGAAGACGGCAGCAAAGTGCAGCTTGCCGCCGCGAGCGCGCTTTCAACGGATTTCACGAATGGCCGTCGCAATGTGACGGTGCTGAAGGGAGAAGCCTTTTTCGACGTCGTGCCGGACAAAACGCGTCCCTTCGTCGTGGAGGCAAAAAACGTGACCGTTCAGGTGCTGGGCACGGCTTTCGACGTCGACCTGACGGATGGAGTGACCCAGGTGGCGCTGGCGCACGGTTCTGTGGAGGCTTCTTTCCGCAATGCGCCGCCAACGCGGCTGGTGCCGGGCGAGATGCTGATCGTCGACGCTTCCGGCGCGATCCGCAAAGAGACTGTTTCCGTCGAGGATATTGGCGGCTGGCGCAACGGCGAACTCTATGTGGTCGATGCGACGATAGGCTCGGTCGTGGAGCAGATCCAGCGTTACCATCCGGCGTGGCTGACCATGGCCGACAAGCGGCTTGCGGAGCAGAGGGTGACAGGATTTTACGATCTGCGCGACCCGGATCGCGCGCTGGAGGCCCTGGTGGAGCCCTATAAGGGCAAGGTGCATGCGATTGGCGGCAGCGTCCGCATCATCACCCGCTTCTGAAATATTCCGAAACAAAAAATCATATTTATTTTCAGTGGTTTATAAAATTTCTTCTGAAAGCCTGAAAAAAATCGACGCGGCAATCGTCTTTTTGTTGAGTAATCCGGTCAAGATATATCCGGAGCGAAAGACAGGAAGACAAAAGCAGTATGCGCCTCCAGACATGCAAGAGTGGTTCAGGGGAAAAAGCAGCAAAGCAGGCTCGCAGGGCCGTGCTGCTGGCGACAACGGCGGTCGCCGTTTCATTCGCGACGCCCGTTCTGGCCCAGACCGGAGCTAACAACGCCAATTCCCAGCGCCCAGGCGGCGAGCAGGGGGCGACGCGGCCGTTCAATATTCCCGCCCAGTCGCTGTCATCGGTCGTGGGTGCTTTCGGGCGGCAATCCGGCCTTCAGGTCACGCTTGCCACGCCGGCGGCGGGCAATGTGCGCACCAATGCCGTCACCGGCAGTTTCACGGTGCGGGAGGCGCTGTCGCGGTTGCTGGCGGGAACGGGCGTCAATTTCCGTATCGCCGGCAATGGCAGAACCATCGTCATCGGCACGGGGCAATCGACCGTCGATTTTTCCGCGGCGGAGGGTACGACGGTTCTGGAAACCATTACCCTGACCGGCAAGACCGGGCGCAACTCCATTGCCGGTTCCGGTTATCAGGGGACGCCCGACTGGGTTTATGAAACGCCCGCCAGCGTCAGCGTGGTCGGCCGCGAGGCAATCCAGTCGGCCGGCGTGCGCAATACGCGCGACGTTTTCAACCGGGTTTCCGGTGTTTATGCCGGCGAGGGCAATGGCAGCTTCCCAACCGTTTCGCCCAATGTGCGCGGCTTGCAGGAAAGCGGCCGCGTGGTCGTCTCCATCGATGGCGCACGGCAGAATGCGCAGCGCGGTGCGGCTTTCGGCGGCGCCACGAGCTACACCGCGAGCGCCGGGCAGGGTTATGTGGATGTCGCTTTCATCCGTGCCGTCGAGATCGAGAAAATAACCAATGCGCGGTCGGGTAATGCCGGCTCTCTGGGCGGCAAGGTCGAGTTCCGAACCGTCAGCGCCGACGATCTCATCGCCGAGGGTGAAAACAAGGGTGGGGAAGCGAATGTTTCCCGCGGCACCAATGGTTATGATTTTCAGGGCTCGGTTCTCGGTGCCGTCCGCTCGCCTGATGGTCCTCTCTCCTTCGTCGCCGGCTACAGCCGCACGATCATGGATGAATACAAGGTCGGCACAAAAGGCGAGGCTCGAAGCACCGCGCTGACAATGAAGGATCTGCTTGGCCGCGACGGCTGGTCGACCTTTTTCAAGGGCGAAGGCGACTTCGGCGACGTGAAGGCCTCGCTGTCCTGGATGCATCAGGAGAATGACTTCGTTCAGGGCGCATCTGAGGTGATCGACCGGGAAAGCGTGCGAAACGACAGCGTCGTCGCGAAGCTTGACTGGGACCCGGAGAGCGAACTCATCGACTTCAAGTCGTCGCTTTGGCTGAACGATAATATGACGCATGAACTGCGGGCGGAACGAGAGAGATACGCGGCCGAAACGAACCTTGACATGGGCCTGCGCAGCTTCGGTGGCAGCCTGGAAAATACCAGTCGCTTTGATACGGCGGCGGGCGCGCTCAGTCTGAACTATGGGGCAGAAGCCTTCCGGGACATTGCCACATCCGTTGCGACAAGCGCCAAAATCGCGGAAAATCCTTCTTTCGCCAGCAGCTACACGTCATTCAGCCCTGCCGGGCGGCGCGACGTCGCCAGCCTGTTTTTGAATGGTGAACTGGAGCCGGCCGATTGGATCACTCTGAGTGGAGGCGTGCGTTACGACTGGTCGCGCCTGAAAGGATCTGCGACCTATTATAGTGTCAAGGAATCGATAGTAACGACAAGTGTGCCTTGCGACCTTGTTCGCAATCACTATACGGCCCTGGAATACTTCAATCGGGTCTTTCTGCCTGCAAACTCCCCCATATGGGCATCCCGTTATAATATTTTTCTCGTCAGCATCTGGCCGCGGACATCGGCCAACTGTATGCCGGGCACCGGTATAACCACCAATACGCCGGTCACCGAATATCCCTCGCATGAAGTCGATATCGATCGCACCTACAGCGCCTGGCTGCCCTCGGCCACCATCGAACTGAAACCAGTCGACTGGTTCCGCCCCTATGTGAGCTATTCCCAGAGCCTGCGTCCGCCGACAATTCTCGAGGCTTTTTTCGCTGGAGCACGTCCGGGCGACAGCCCCGGATACGAATACGCTCCGAACCAGGCCCTGCGTGCCGAAAAGGCGACGACCTACGAAGTCGGCGCGAATATGAGCTTCGACGGCGTGCTGCTGGATGATGATTCCATTCGCATCAAAATGGCTGCCTTTCGCCGCGAGGTGAAGGACTATATCGCGCTCGGTTATCTCGTTACGGATCAGGTGCTCGACCGCACCTATACCAGCTTCGTCAATCTGGACGGCACGACCTATATGCGCGGGCTTGAATTCGAGGGCAATTACGATGCCCGCAGTTTCTGGATCGGCGGTTCGGCAACCTTTCTGAAAACAGAATGGCCTGAAAAGACGCAGGTTTTTTCCAACGGCACGACCACCACAACGGGCGAAATCGTTGCCTGGCCGGGCGACGTCGCGCCCAAGGTGAAGCTGACGCTCGATGGCGGCATGCGTTTCTTCGATGAAAAATTCTCGCTGGGCGCAAGGCTCAACCATGTCACGCCGACACAGTCGCGCACGCTGGATACGGAAGGCAATCTGCGTGAGGTGACCGATCCCTACACGACGGTGGATCTCTACGGTTCCTATGCCTTCAACGACAAGGCCATGCTTCGCTTCGCCGTCAACAACCTGACGGACCGCAAATACATCCCGGCAGCCAGCGCCTACACGGCGCCGGGCCGCACCTTTATCGCGACGATGAACGTGAAGTTCTGAACCGTGGAAGAAATTCTCCGGGCAGGGTTGCAGCCCGTCCCGGAGATGAAACGCCTTCGCCACAGGACGAAGGTATCGATATTGGCCAGCAAAGGAGTACACCTATGGCTACCACAATTCAACTGACGCAGTCTTCCTCCGATCTGATCGGCTACCTCAACGGTTGGACGAGCGGTTTTGGTTCGACCTATGGTGCGTTCTACGACGCTCAGACCAGCTCTCTCGCCACCACCACCATCGATCCGAACACGACCTATGAGGCGTGGGGCGATGGCAGCACCGGCGGCAAGGGAATCGTCATGAGCGGCGCTCTGCAGTACTCCCAGGGCAACCTGACGGGTTCGGTCGACAGCATCGTTCTAGGCACCGGCTACAGCCAGTCCACCAGCGGCATCGCCGTCAGCCAGCAGGAACTGCTGATCGATCCCGACAGCGCCTATTCGCTCGCCGGTGCTCGCGATCTTCTCGATCTCGCCGTCTACCAGCTTGCCCGTTTCGGTTCGCTGGCCGGCTTCTATGACTACTTTGCCGCCACTGGCACGGTGATCGAGGACACGGCTGCCTCCAACACCCTGACCGGCTTTGCCGGCGCAGACACCTTCGTATTCTCCGGCGGCAACGACGTTGTGGCGGCTGGCCCGACCGGAACCTACGGCTATCAGGACGGCACGGATACGCTTGACGTTTCCGCCTGGGGGGCAACTTCGGTGGACGATTTGTTGTGGTATAATGATAACGGAAATGCCGTTATCCTTTCTGCCACAGACACGTCCGTCTCCGTCACACTGAATGGCGTCGATGCAAATGTGCTCGACGCATCGGACTTCATTTTCGCCAGCGCATCGGCGCTTGCCGCGTAAAGGAAAATCAGGCTGTGGGCTTTCAAAACCACCAGCAGACACCGCCGCAGTCCCTCACTGCGGCGGTTGTTTCGCCCCTTAAAAGCACATTTCTCGGCGTTGCGCTGGTCAGCGGCGTGGTCAATATACTCGCGCTCACGTCGCCGCTCTTCATGCTGCAGGTTTATGACCGGGTTCTGGCAAGCGGCAGCCTGCCGACGCTGGTCGGAATCGCCATTCTCGCGCTTGGCCTTTATGGCTTCCAGTGCCTGCTCGATATTATCCGCGCCCGCGTTCTGATCCGCATCGGTGAAGATTTCGACATGCGACACTCCGGCAGGGTGCATGATGCGGTGGTGCGCCTGCCGCTCGTCAACCGCATGCCGGGCGACGGGCTGCAGCCGCTGCGTGATCTCGATAATGTGCGCGGTTTTCTCTCCGGCACCGGGCCGACGGCCTTTTTCGATCTGCCGTGGATGCCGCTTTATCTCGGCATATGTTTTCTGTTTCACTTCTGGATCGGTGTGACGGCGCTTGCCGGCGCGATAGTGCTTGTCTCCCTGACGATCCTCACCAATATTTTCTCGCAGAAGCCGATCCGCGACACCATGGTCGAGAATATGGCCCGTAACCGGCAGCTGGAGGCCTCGCGCCGCAATGCCGAAGTCGTGCAGGCCATGGGGCTTGGCGGCCGGCTCGGAAAGCGCTGGCAAACTTCCAACGAGGCTTATCTTGCCGCCAATCGCAAGGCGGGCGATGTGGCCGGCGGTCTCGGCAATATCGCAAAGTCTTTGCGGGTCGTGCTGCAATCGGCCATTCTGGCGGTCGGCGCCTGGCTCGTCATCAATCAGGAGGCCTCGGGTGGCGTGATGATCGCCAGCTCGATCATGATGGGCCGGGCCTTGGCGCCCGTCGATCTCGCCATTTCCAACTGGAAGTCCTTCGTGGCCGCCCGGCAGAGCTGGGCACGGCTGAGGGAGCTTTTTGCGCAGATGCCGGCCAATGCCGCCGCCATGGCCCTGCCGAAGCCCGAAAAGGAATTGCGGGTCGAAAACGTCACCATCGTTCCGCCGGGAGAAAGAAAACCGACCGTTACCGGCCTTGGCTTCATCGTGACCGCCGGAAACGCGCTCGGCGTCATCGGCCCCTCCGGCTCGGGCAAATCCACGCTCGCGCGCATTCTCACCGGCGCGTGGATGCCGGCGGCCGGCAAGGTACGGCTGGACGGTGCAAGTTTCGAGCAGTGGGACCGGGAGGCGCTGGGCCGCCATATCGGCTATCTGCCGCAGGGCGTGGAGCTGTTCGACGGCACGATCGGTGAAAATATCTCCCGTTTCGAGGATAATCCCGATCCTGACGCCATCATCGCGGCGGCCAGGGCTGCGGGCGCGCATGAACTGATCCTGCGTTTCGAAAAGGGGTATGACAGCGATATCGGCGAGGCGGGTTCGGCGCTTTCCGCCGGGCAGCGCCAGCGCATCGGCCTTGCCCGAGCGCTATACCGCGATCCCTTCATCGTGGTGCTGGACGAACCCAACGCCAATCTCGATGCGGAAGGCGAAGCCGCCGTGGTCAAGGCGATTTCCTCGGTCAAGGCGCGGGGCGGCATTGCCGTCGTCGTTGCCCACCGGCCGAGCGCCATCGGTGCTGTCGATTTCATTCTGATGATGGAAGAGGGGAGGATGAAGGCCTTCGGCCCGCGCGACGAGGTCCTGTCGAAGGTACTGCGCGTTCCGCAGGCGCAGGCTGCCAAGGGATTTACCGCATCCGCCCAGACGATCTCGCCGCTGCGCGTCGTCGCCAATACCCAGCCGCAGGCGCTGGTGCTGGAAGACGTCCGTGAAGAGAACAGCCAGGAGGGAGATGCGGATGTCAAACATTGACCAGCGCAGCCATGTGTCTCGCTCCATCCGCAAACATCTTGTTGCCGGCCTTGCTGCGGGTGCAGCGCTGCTGGCCGGCGTCGGCGGATGGGCCGCGACGACCAATCTAGCCGGCGCGGTTGTCGCCTCCGGCCATCTGGTGGTGGATTCCTACAGCAAGAAAGTACAACACCCGAGCGGCGGTGTCGTCGGCGAAATTCTGGTGAATGAGGGCGATAGAGTGAAGGCCGGCGATGTGGTCATGCGCCTTGATGCGACCCAGACCCGCGCCAATCTCGCCATCGTGACCAAGCGTCTGGATGAGCTGAATGCGCGCATGGCAAGGCTGGAGGCCGAGCGCGACGATCTGCCGGAACTCGTCTTTCCGCAGGCGTTGATGGCGCGAAAAGACGATGCCGATGTCGCCTCCGCCATGCGCAGCGAGACCAAGCTGTTCGAATTCCGCAAATCCTATCGCCAAGGGCGCAAAGCACAGCTTTCCGAGCGTATCACCCAGTTCGAACATGAGATCGAAGGGTTGAAGGCGCAGGAAGTCGCCTATGATAACGGCCTTGCCGTGCTGGAGGCTGAAATCACCTCGCAGAAATCCCTGCTTGAACAGGGTGTCGTGTCCGTGCAGCGGCTGAACAGCCTGCAGACGCAGGCCGCGACATTCGGCGGTGAGCGCGGCGAGAAAATCGCCTATCAGGCGCAGACGGCGGGGCGCATCACCGAAACCAGGCTGCAAATCCTGCAGATCGATCAGGAATTGCGCACCGAGGTCGGGCGGGAACTGCGCGAGATACAGGCCCAGATGGGCGAATTCGTCGAGCGCAAGGTTGCCGCCGAAGACCAGCTGAAACGCATCGACATTGTCGCGCCGCAATCAGGCATGGTGCATGAAATGGCCGTGCACACCGTGGGCGGCGTGGTGACGCCGGCGGATCCGATCATGCTCATCGTGCCTGATGGAGACGAGCTGGCGCTGGAGGTGCAGATCGTGCCCAAGGATATCGATCAGCTTCAATTGGGGCAAAAGGCGATGCTGCGCATGACCGCATTCAACCAGCGCGTCACGCCGGAACTGGAAGGCCATGTCAGCCGCATCGCGGCGGATATCACCACCGATCAGCGCAGCGGTCTCTCCTATTATCTGGCACGGATTTCCGTACCGGTCTCCGAGCGGCGGAAGCTGAACAATGCGCCGCTGGTGCCGGGCATGCCGGCCGAGGCCTTCATTCAGACCAGTGAAAGGACGGCGCTGTCCTATATCGCCAAGCCGCTGACCGACCAGATCAGCCGCGCCTTCCGTGAGGAGTAGGAATCTGGGCCCGGTTTCCGGGCTTTATCCGCCTTCGCCAAAACGAAAGGCGGCAAAGCCTTTCGTCTGTGTCGGGATCGCCCAGACGCCGCCCGAAAATGGTGCTTTCGCCAGCCGGTCTTCGGACATGTTGTGCCGGTGTGATGTCAGGAAAAGGATGCTGAAATCAGGTCCTCCGAAGCACGGCATGGTGGGGTGCGGGACGGGCGCTGCGAGCACCTCCGCATGCCTGCCGTCGGGCGTGAAAACGTTCAACAGGCCGGCGGAAACGCCCGCGCTGTAATAGGTGCCGCTGCTGTCGAGGCAGCCGCCATCGGGTCTTCCCGTCTCTTCCGTCATCCGGGCCACCAGCACGCCCTCATCGAATGTGCCGTTTCTGCTGTCGAATTTTCGCCGGCGTATCCATTTTTGGACGGAATCGCTCTGCCACATGATGGAGCCTTCCGGGGAAAAGGCGAGACCGTTCGGGCATGTCAGGCCGGTCTGCATGCGCTCGGCGCTTTTTTCGGTGATCCGCCAAAGTTCACCATGGGGCTCCATGTCCATGAGTGGAACATTGTGCATGGTTCCCACCCAGAAGGCGCCGTCGGGGCCGATCCGTCCGTCATTCAGCCGGCAGGGAATGCCGTCCGGTGACGGGAGGGAGTGGAGAAGGCGTGTTTCGCCACTCTCCGGATCGAGGATGACGATATCCATGCCGCAGGCGACGATGAGATCGCCGTTCCGACAGAGACCGAGACTCGAGACCGTATGGGGAAACGCCCATTCGCGATAAAGGCCGGGCTCAAGCGCTGCGCACCGCACCGCCTTGCCGAGTATATCGCACCAGAAAAGCACCTGTCGCCGCTCATCCCAAACGGGGGATTCTGCAAGCGTGCTCATCGTGTCGCACAGAAGTTTCGCCTGCGACATGGCAAGCGCTTTTTCAGGAGTTGCCGTATTCATGATGCTCGAACCGTTGAAGATGATGGCGCAGAATTATTCGAAATAGTCCTGGTGGTTCTCGAAAACCTGCGAAAGAATGCCGAGGACGCGTCTCAGGTGCTTGCGCAAACCATCGGTCGCACGGGCTTCGTCCCCGGCCTTGATCGCATCGTAAACCGCCTCGTGTTCGGAGAGCAGCCGCGCCATATGCGCCTCGTCGGTGATGGCGAGCGCGCGCAGGCGGTCCAGCCCCGCCTTTTCGCGGATCAATAGCGTCTCCAGCCTCTCAAGCCCCGTCGCGGCGGCAAGCGCGCTATGGAACTGGTCGTCATGTACACGGAAAGCCTTTCTGTCCCCGCGATGCATGGCTGCGCGCTGGCCGGTGAGGGCGTGTTCGATCTCCTGTTCGGCCTCCGCGGTTATGCCGATCTGGCACAGCCTGCAAACCGCAGCGACCTCCAGCGCCTCGCGAATGAATTGCGCGCTGCGAATGTGCTTTTCCGATAATCTGGAGACATAGGTGCCACGGCTTGGCAGGGTGACGATCAGGCCGTCATCCCGCAGGCGGCTCAGCGCTTCGCGCACCGGCGTTCGGCTGGAATTGAACAACTGGCCGATCTCGTTCTCCGAAACCGCCTGGCCGGGAAAAAGCTCCCGGGAAAGGATCGCCGATTTCAGCGCGGAATAGATCTGGTCCACGACCGGACGATTAAGATCCAATCGCTCCATTGTCGGCACGGTCCCACCTGTTACGGGAATTTTTGGCATATACCCTCCAGCGCTTTCATAACCGGTATACCGGAACACAAGTCTGTTGACAACCGGCATACCGGTATGCAAATGATCGCGTATTGGGAAGGAGGCTCCCGAAATGCAAAATATCAAGACCTGCGTCATCGTTGGCGCCGGAATGGTGGCGAAAACGCATGTGCTTGCCTGTGCGGCAAGTCCGGAAAAAATTCGCCTGAAGGGTTTAGTCGATAGCGGCTCCGGTCGCGCCAGGGCGCTGGCCGCCGAAGCGTCGAAACATACTGGATATGAGGTCGTCGTTTATTCCTCGGTCGAGGAAGCAGCGCGCGATGCGGATGTCGATTTCGCCATCATCGCAACGCCGCCGAATGCCCGCATCGATATCGTCGGACAGCTCGCAAAGGCGGGCAAACACATTCTGATGGAAAAGCCCGTCGCCCGGAACACGAAGGAAGCCGGCGGTCTTGTCGCCCTATGTCGTGAGGCCGGCGTCACGCTTGGCATCATCTTCCAGCACCGCATGCGGGCTGCATCGCAAAAAGCCCGCGAGCTTGTGGATGGCGGGACGCTCGGAGCGCTCGGTCTCTGCGAAATTTCCGTGCCGTGGTGGCGCGCGCAATCCTATTATGATGAACCCGGCCGCGGCACTCTGGCGCGCGACGGCGGCGGTGTTCTGATCTCCCAGGCAATCCACACCATCGATCTGGCGCTGAGCCTTACAGGGCCGGTCTCGCGCGTTCAGGCCATGGCAGCGACGACGCGGTTTCATCGCATGGAAACCGAAGATTACGTCGCGGCCGGCCTTCGTTTCAAGAATGGCGCCGTCGGCTCGCTGGTCGCAAGCACCGCAAGTTTCCCCGGCGCTCCGGAATCGATTGTCCTGCATTTCGACAATGCCAGCCTGCGGCTCGCCTCGGGCCTCCTGCATGTCGACTGGCGCGATGGCCGGCAGGAGACCTTTGGCGGCGCGGCATCCGGCACGGGCGGCGGCGCCGACCCCATGGCTTTCACGCATGAATGGCATCAGGGCGTCTTCGAAGATTTCGCAGACGCCATCTCCTCAGGGCGCGCCCCGGTCGTCACCGGCGAAGCGGCTCTTTTGTCTCACAGATTGATCGACGCGATCATCAACTCGGCCGACACCGGCAAGGAAGTGGAACTGCAGGATGACTAAAGCAATCAAGTTCGTCGCTCTCGGGATTGAGCACCGGCACATTTTCGGCATGGCCCAGAACATGCTGGATGCCGGCGCAGAATTCGCCGGCTGGTGGACCGAAGGCGAGCCAGACGTGGTGGAAGGCTTCGTCAAGCGCTTCCCGGATGTGCCGCGCGCGACCTCCAAGGAAGCTCTGCTGGCCGATGGCAGCATCGATCTCGTGCTGATCGCCGACATTCCCTCCAAGCGCGCCGATCTCGCAATCGCCGCCATGGAAGCCGGCAAGGACGTCATGTCCGACAAGCCCGGCTGCACCACCTTCGAACAGCTCGATCGCCTTCGCCAGACCGTGGCAAAGACCAAGCGTATCTGGACCGTCGATTTCTCCGAACGCTTTGAAGTTCCGAGCGTGACCAAGGCGGCTGAACTCGTCGCGCAGGGCGCCATCGGCCGCGTCATCCAGACCGTTGGCCTCGGCCCGCATCGTCTGAACCGCCAGATTCGTCCGAAGTGGTTCTTCGAGCGCGAAGCTTACGGTGGCATCATCACCGATATCGCCAGCCACCAGATCGACCAGTTCATGTTCTTCACCGGCTCGACCGAAGTGGAGATCGTGGCCGCCACCGTTGCAAATTATGCCAACCCCGGTGATCCGGGCCTGCAGGATTTCGGCGAAGTCGTGCTGCGCGGCGACAAGGGTCATGGGTATATCCGCGTCGACTGGTACACGCCCGATGCGCTGCCGACCTGGGGCGACGGCCGCCTGACGATCCTCGGCACCGAGGGTTACATCGAGCTGCGTAAATATGTCGATGTCGGCAACAAGGAAGGCACCGACCGCCTCGTTCTCGTGAATGGCGACCGCTGCGAATATATCGATGCCTCCGGTGCCGGCCTGCCCTATTTCGGCCGCCTGTGCGACGACATCCGCAACCGCACCGAAACGGCGATGACGCAGGAGCATGTGTTCAAGGTATGCGACCTGTCGCTGCAGGCGCAGGCCAAGGCCGAAGGAGCAAAGGCATGATTGGCGTCGCAATCGTTGGTGCCGGCATCGGCGCCCTGCATCTGAAGGGTTATCAGGCGTTGCCGGAGCGCTTCTCCGTCAAGGCGATCTGCGACCTCGATCTCGAGCGCGCCCGCTCCGTGGCGGGTGAGGATACGTCCATCCGTCTGACGACCGATCTCGATGAGATTCTGGCCGATGAGAGCATCCAGCTCATCGACGTCTGCCTGCCGCCGCACCTCCATTTTCCCGTGACGCTGAAGGCACATGCGGCGGGCAAGGATGTGGTTTGCGAAAAGCCGCTGGTCCGCTCGCTTGAGGAGGCAAATGCGCTCATCGACTCCGTCAAAAAGACCGGCCGTGGCGTGTTTCCCGTCTTCCAGTACCGTTTCGGACATGCGATGCGGCAGCTTCGCGCGCTCATCGATGCCGGCCTTGCGGGCAAGGCCTTTGTCGCGAGTTCGGAAGTTCACTGGAACCGTGGCGCCAGCTATTACGATATTCCGTGGCGCGGTACGTGGAAGGGCGAGTGCGGCGGCGCTATCCTTGGCCATGCCATCCACGCCCATGATCTTCTCTGCCATGTTCTCGGCCCCGTCGACGAAGTGTTCGCCATGGCCGATACGCGCGTCAACACGATCGAAACCGAAGATTGCGCGGCGCTCAGCTTCCGCATGAAAAGCGGTGCGCTGGCGACGAGCTCGGTGACGCTCGGTGCCGCCGAAGATACGTCCCGACTCCGCTTCTGCTTCGAAGGCTTCACCGCCGAGAGCGGCACGCTGCCCTATCGCCCGGCCGAAGACACATGGCGTTTCATCGCCCGTGCACCGACCACGCAGGACCAGATCGACGCTGTTCTGGCGACGGTCGCCGATGGCGAAAACGGCTTTGCCGGTTTTGTCGAAGCCATTGCCGACGCGATGGAAGGACGCGGCGGCAAGGAAGTGACCGTGAACGACGGCTTGCAGTCCATCGAACTCGTCACCGCCATCTATCGCTCGGTCAGGGAAGGAAAGCCGGTCCGCCTGTCCGACGCCGCAGAAGGCGAATGGATCAAGGGCTGGGCTCCGCGCGCATCCGCCAACGCATAATCATCTAAGGGAGGAAAAGAGATGATCGGTAAATACAGCATGGCATTGGCGCTCGCCATTGGCGCGGCGTCCTTTGCAGGCACCGCCCAGGCGGCTGAGGAAGTGCGCTTCACCTGCGCTTATGACGGCAACGGCTGCGAAATTCTGAAAGACATTCTCGCGCGTTACGAAAAGCAGCATCCGGACGTGAAGATCGTCACCGACGTCGTACCCTACAAGGCGCTGCTGGAAGGCCTGCCCGTGCAGCTAGCCGGCGGCAGCGGCCCGGATTTCGCAACCGTGACCGACCTTGGCGGCCTAAACCGCTATTATCTCGATCTCACGCCCTATGTGGACGCGAAATATTGGGAAGACAATTTCTCCAACGTGCTGAAATGGTATCGCAGCGGCCCTGACGACAAGGGCATCTACGGCATGCATACCCAGCTCACCATCACCGGCGCCTTCATCAACCGCACTTTGTTCGATCAGGCCAATGTCGCGGTTCCCGGCAAGGATGCGACGCTGGACGACTGGGCGAAGGCTGCAAATGCCGTCGCCAAGGCAACCGGTACGCCTTACCCGATGGCCATCGACCGTTCCGGCCACCGCATTGCCGGCCCGGCCATTTCCTATGGCGCGAAGATTTTCGATGCGGACGGCAAGCCCATTCTGGTCGATGAAGGTTTCACGACGTTCGTGAAGAAATTCGTCGAATGGAACAAGGACGGCACCATGGCGCGTGACGTATGGGCCGGGCAGGGCGGCAATACCTATCGCGATGCCGCACAGGAATTCATCAACGGCCAGCTCGTCTATTATTACTCGGGCAGCTGGCAGACTGCGCGTTTCGACAGCCAGGTGGGCGATGCGTTCGACTGGGAAGTCGTGCCGCAGCCCTGCGGTGGCGCAGCCTGCACCGGCATGCCTGGTGGTACCGGCATCGTCGGCTTCAAGCAGACCAAAAACCCGAAGATCGTTGCCGATATCCTGAACTTCATGGCTCAGGACGAGAATTATCTCGACTTCACCGTTCGCACCCGCAACGTTCCGGCCCACAAGGCCGTGGCCGACAAGGGTGTGACCTATACCGGTGCGACGCCTGCGACGCAGAAGGCCATGAACGCCTGGCTGGATCAGATTCCCGGCCTCAGCCCGATTGCCTATGCCTATCAGGGTTACAAGAACAATCGCGCCATGTTCAACATCTCCGTCCAGCGCATCACGCAGGCCATCGTCGGTGAAAGCACCGTTGATGAGGCCATGGCCCGCGCGAAGACGGACCTCGAGGAAGCGTTGAAACAGGCGAAGTGATCCATCGCCTTCCGGCGCGGCGTATGCCGCGCCGCGCCGGATCGAAGGAGGACCCTCATGTATAAATTTCTTGCGCCCGCGATGGGCATCGTCGAACTGCCCTTTGCCTTTCTGCAAAAGGTTCTCGGCCATCGGCGAATTGCCTGGGTGTTTCTCACACCCAATCTGATCCTGTTTGCGGTCTTCGCCTTTCTGCCGATCGTGCTGAACATGGCCTATTCCGTGACCGGCAGCGAACACATATTGCTTTCCGAACGCCCTGCCGTGGGCGGCGAAAATTTCTCGGTCCTTCTTTCCTGTCAGAACTACCTCGATCCCAATTCCTGTCAGCGCGACCTGTTCTGGCGCTCCGTCTGGAACACGCTGTTCTTCGTCGTGCTGCAGGTGGGTTTCATGGTCGGCTTTTCGCTGATCACGGCCATCGTGCTTAATCGCGATATCCGCGCCCGTGGCTTTTTTCGCGCGGTCTTCTTCTTCCCGGTTCTCTTGTCACCCGTCGTGGTCGCGCTGATCTGGAAGTGGATTCTCCAGCGTTTCGGCGTTCTCAACGCCGCAATGGAGGGGCTCGGCCTCGGTTCGGTGGACTGGTTGCTCGAGGCCAATCTGGCCTTCGGCTGGTCGGTCTTCCTGTCGGTGTGGGCGCATATGGGCTTCTATACGCTCATTCTCCTCGCCGGCCTGCAGGCGATCCCGCGCGATGTCTACGAGGCGGCGCAGCTGGACAAGGCAAGCCCATGGCGCATCTTCCGGCGCATTACCCTGCCGCTGCTTGCGCCCACCATGCTTGTCGTTCTCGTCCTGTCGGTCATCAAGGGCGTGCAGACTTTCGATGAAGTCTTTGCCTTTACCGGCGGTGGCCCCGGTTCGGCGACCACCTTCATCATTCAATTCATCTATCAGACCGGCTTTGCCGGGACGCCCCGCAATTTCGGCCTTGCGGCTGCCGCTTCGCTGCTGCTCGCCGTCGTCCTCGTGGTGCTGACCGCCCTGCAATTCCGGGCAAACAGGAGCAAGGTCGATGGCTAGGATTGGCGCATTTCTGACCCGTACCCGCGGCCGCAACGGCAAGCTGCACTGGACCGACTGGCTGTCCTACGCCTATCTCGGCGTGGCGGTGCTGATGATGTTCGGTCCCGTCGTCTGGCTCGTGCTTTCCTCGTTCAAGACGGAGGCCGATCTCCAGCGCTTTCCGCCGCGCCTCCTGCCCTATACGCAAGAAACCGTGGTGGTGGATGGGCAGGCAGCGCCGCTGCCGGCCTATGTCGACAAGGATGGCCGCAAGTTCGGCATGGTCCGCCGCATCGGTCTCGTGGCCCAGGTGGTTGACCCGGCCAAGCCAACCGAAGTCCTGAAGATGCCGTTCAACGAGCTGAAACCGGCTGAAAAAGTGGCGCTGGCGACGGAAAACTACACCGAGCTTTTCCAGCGCTTCAATTTCCCGCTCTATTTCTGGAACTCGACCTTCATCACGGTGACCTCCACCATCATCATGCTGATCGTCAATTCCATGGCGGCCTTCGCGCTCTCGAAATACCAGTTCAAGGGCAGGGGGGCGGTGCTGGCGTTGGTTGTCGGCACGCTGATGATCCCGCAGACCGTCGTGCTGGTGCCGCTGTTTCTCATCACCAGCCAGCTCGGCATGATCAACAGTCTCTGGGGCGTCATCATTCCCGGTGCAGCGACACCCACGGGCGTCTTCCTGCTGCGGCAATATATGCTGACGATCCCGGATGAAATCCTTGATGCTGCCCGCATGGACAAGGCGAGCGAGTGGAAGATCTACTGGCGCATCATTCTGCCGCTTTCGGCTCCGGCGCTTGCCGTTCTTGCCATCCTTGCGATCATGTGGCGCTGGAACGACTTCCTCTGGCCGCTGATCGTTCTGACCCGCAACGACAACTTCACCCTGCAACTGGCGCTCAACTCCTTTCAGGGGGAGATGACGACGGAATGGAGCAACCTTCTGGCCATGACGGTGCTGACACTCGCCCCGATCGCGCTGGTCTTCATGTTCCTGCAAAAATACATCGCCACCGGCATTGCATCGACGGGCGGCAAATAATCCTCAGGGAGGAAACACGACAATGGCAAGTATAGAGCTTCGTCAGGTCAAAAAGACATATGGTGCCCTCGATGTGATCAAGGGTGTCGATCTCGATATCAAACACGGCGAATTCTGTGTTTTCGTCGGCCCTTCCGGCTGCGGCAAGTCGACCCTGCTGCGCATGATCTCCGGTCTCGAAGAACTGAGCGGCGGCGATATCGTCATCGGCGGTGATGTGGTCAACACGGTGCCGGCCGCAGATCGTGGCCTTGCCATGGTGTTTCAGTCCTATGCCCTTTATCCGCATATGACGGTGCGTGAAAACCTGTCCTTCGGGCTTGAGAACATCGGCACCTCCAAAAAGGATATCGCCGAAAAGATCTCCCAGGTTTCCAAGATGCTGCAGATCGACCAGCTTCTGGAGCGCCGCCCCAAGGACCTGTCGGGTGGCCAGCGCCAGCGCGTCGCCATCGGCCGCGCCGTCGTGCGCGAGCCGCGTGTGTTCCTTTTCGATGAGCCGCTTTCCAACCTCGATGCGGAACTGCGCGTCGACATGCGCGGCGAGATTTCAAGCCTGCACCGGCGTCTCGGCAATACCATGATCTACGTGACGCACGATCAGGTGGAAGCCATGACCATGGCCGACAAGATCGCCGTCCTGCGTGCCGGCAAGCTGGAGCAATTCGGTGTGCCGCTCGATCTTTATAACCGCCCGGCCAATCTCTTCGTGGCAGGCTTCATCGGTTCGCCGAAGATGAACTTTTTTGCCGGCGAAGTGACCTCGGATGCAACGCCGTCCCTGAAGATCGCGACCGGCGAATTGATCCCGCTACCGCAGACCGGCTTTTCCTATAAGCCCGGCCAGAAGGTGACGCTCGGCGTCCGCCCGAACCATGTGCAGCCCGGTGAGGGCGGCGCGCTGACCATGTCTGTGCGCACCGCAGAACAGCTGGGCGGGGAATCCTATCTCTATGGTAATCTCGGCGACGGCACTCCGGTAACGCTGCATCTTTCCGGCCAGACCTCGACTTCGGCGGGAGAAGTTATCCGCCTGTCGGCGCCGCTGGAACACATTCATCTTTTCGATACGACGAGCGGGCTGACGCTCCGGCAGGACTGACAGCCTTTGGCGCAACCCGCAACGCAGGACCATTGACATGACCGATAAAAAACTCCGTTCCGACCGCTGGTTCGCACCCGATGACCTGCGCAGCTTCGGCCACCGCTCACGCATGATGCAGCTCGGTTATGCGGAGGAGGATTTTGTCGGCAAACCCGTCATCGGTATCCTGAACACCTGGTCGGAGCTGAATACCTGTCACTCGCATTTCCCGGAAAGGGTGAAGGACGTGAAACGCGGCGTGTTGCAGGCCGGTGGTTTCCCCGTCGAAATGCCGTCGCTTTCGGTCGATGAGAGCTTCACCAAGCCGACATCGATGCTCTATCGCAATATGCTGGCGATGGAGACGGAAGAAATGATCCGCTCGCATCCGCTCGACGGGGTGGTGCTGATGGGTGGTTGCGACAAGACGACGCCCGGCCTCGTCATGGGCGCGATCTCGGCCGGTGTGCCGATGATCTATCTGCCGGCCGGCCCGATGCTGCGTGGCAACTATGCCGGCAAGGTTCTGGGTTCGGGTTCGGATGCGTGGAAATATTGGGACGAGCGCCGTGCCGGCAACGTCACCGACGAGGAATGGCGCGGCGTGCAGGGCGGCATCGCCCGCTCCGCCGGTGTGTGCATGACCATGGGCACCGCCTCGACCATGACCGCCATCACCGACGCCCTTGGCCTCACCCTGCCGGGAGCATCCTCCATTCCGGCGGTCGATTCCGGACATCAGCGCATGTCCGCCGCCTGCGGCCGCCGCATCGTTGAGATGGTGTCGGAAGACTTGACACCAAACCAGATACTGACAGCGGCGGCTTTCCGTAATGCCGCAATTGTTGCGATGGCCACCGGTTGCTCCACCAATGCCGTCGTGCATCTGATCGCCATGGCGCGGCGCGCCGGCGTTCCGATGACGCTGGATGAACTGGACGAACTTGGCCGGGTCACGCCGCTCATCGCTAATGTCCGCCCCTCCGGCAAAGACTATCTGATGGAGGACTTCTATTACGCCGGCGGCCTGCGGGCGCTGATGAAGCAGCTCGAAAGCCGTCTCGACTGTTCGGCGCTCACCGTGACCGGCCGCAGCATGGGCGAAAATCTCGAGGGTGCGAAGGTCTATAATGACGACGTCATTCGCTCGCTCGATAATCCCGTCTATGCGGAAGGCTCGCTTGCGGTGCTGCGCGGCAATCTTTGTCCGGATGGCGCTGTCATCAAGCCCGCCGCCTGCGATCCGAAATATCATGTTCACGAAGGCCCGGCGCTGGTCTTCGACAGTTATCCGGAGATGAAGAAGGCAATTGACGACGAAAACCTCGATGTCACGCCGGATCATGTGCTGGTGCTGCGCAATGCCGGTCCGCTGGGCGGTCCCGGTTTTCCGGAATGGGGCATGCTGCCCATCCCGAAGGCGCTGATCAAGAAGGGTCACCGCGACATGGTGCGCATTTCGGATGCCCGCATGTCCGGCACCTCCTATGGCGCCTGCGTGCTGCATGTCGCGCCGGAAAGCTTCGTCGGCGGCCCGCTGGCGCTTCTGAAGACCGGCGATATCGTGCGCCTCGATCTGCCGCAGCGCCGCCTCGACATGCTGGTCAGCGAAGAGGAAATCGCCAGCCGCCGCGCCGCCTGGCAGGCGCCCGCGCCGCGTTATGAACGCGGTTATGGTTATCTCTTCTCCAAGCATGTCACGCAGGCCGATCAAGGCTGCGATTTCGACTTCCTGCAGACGGATTTCGGCCGCACCGCCGGCGAGCCCGATATTTTCTGAGGACGCGATCATGTTGAAGCGATTGCTCCTCACTGGCGCCGGCGGCAAGCTGGGCAGCATGCTGCGCGGGCGGCTCGGCCATATCGCCGAGACCATCCGCCTTTCTGATGTCGTCGATCTCGGGGAGGCAGCCCCCTATGAGGAGCTTTTTCACTGCCGGCTCGAAGACGAGGCGGCGGTTCATGAACTGGTGAAGGGCTGCGACGGCATCGTCCATCTCGGCGGTATTTCGGTGGAAAAGGCTTTTGATCCCATCGAGGCCGCCAATCTTCGCGGCGTCTACAATCTTTACGAAGCGGCGAGACAAAACGGCCTGCCGCGCATTCTCTTCGCTTCCAGCAACCACACGATCGGTTATTATCCGCAGGGACAGCAGCTCGAGCCGGAAACGCCCTTTCTGCCGGACGGCCTTTACGGCGTCTCGAAGATTTTCGGTGAAGCGATGGCAAGCCTCTACCACTCCAAATTCGGCCAGGAGACGGCCATCGTCCGTATCGGGTCCTGCGAAGAAAAGCCCTCCAACTGGCGGATGCTATCGACCTGGCTCAGCTACGGTGACTTCGTCTCGCTGATCGAGGCCACCTTCCGCGTGCAGAAACTTGGTTGCCCGGTCATCTGGGGCGTTTCCGCCAATGACGACAGCTGGTGGGATAATTCCCATGTCGATTTTCTCGGCTGGCAGCGCCGCGACAATGCCGCGCGCTACCGTGCGGAAGTCGAACGCGATGTGCCGCGCCCCGATCCCGAGGCCGCAATCGCAAAATATCAGGGCGGTGTCTTCACAGACGAGCCCATTCACAGGACTTGAAACACATCCATCCGCCCACTGCGAGGAGACAGACATGAACAATGAAACGCGCGAAAAACTGATGACGATTTCCGTCGCTACCCTGGCGACGGCGCTTTACAAGCGGGGTCTGCGCAACCAGGTCATTCAGGGTGTGCGCCCGCTGGGCTACAAGGGCAAGAATATGGTCGGCCCGGCCTTTACCCTGCGCTATATGCCGGCGCGCGAAGACCGCAACCAGCTTGTCGAATTCCGCAATCCCGCCCATCCGCAGCGTGTCGCCATCGAAACCTGCCCGCCGGGCCATGTGCTTGTCATGGACAGCCGCAAGGATGCGACCGCCGCCTCAGCCGGCGATATTCTTGTGACCCGCCTGATGGTTCGCGGCGGTGCCGGCATCGTTTCCGATGGCGGTTTCCGGGATGCGGCCACCATTGCCGAGCTGGATATTCCAGCTTACCACACCCGCCCTTCCAGCCCCACCAACCTCACCAAACACGAGGCAATCGAAATCAACGGCCCGATTGGCTGCGGCGATGCGCCGGTGTTTCCGGGTGACATCATCGTCGGCGACGCCGATTGCGTCATCGTCATCCCGGCTGGCATTGCCGACGACGTGGCGACCGAGGCGGTGGAAATGACGGCTTACGAGGATTTCGTGGTGGAGCAGGTCAAGGCCGGCCAGACGATCATCGGGCTTTACCCCTGCACGAAGGAAGAGCACCAGACGGCTTTTGCCGAATGGCGCAAGAAGAACAACCGCTGAACCTTACAACCAGCCCAGTGCTTTCGCCGCGCGGATCGCCTCCGCGCGGCGTTTGCAATCCAGCTTGCGGAACAGGTTGCCGAGATGAAATTTCACCGTCACTTCCGAAATGTTGAGCGTCTGGGCAATCTTCTTGTTCGACATGCCGCTGGCGAGCAGTTGCAGCATCTGCGCTTCCCGCTGCGAAAGCCCGCCATGCAGGGCGCGCGCCTGCGGTGAGTTGACCGAGGCGGCGAAAATCGACAGCGCGGTGCGGACATCGGAAGAGGTTTCGATAAAGCTGCGGATGCGGCGATTGTTCAGAAGCGGTGAGAGGAAGATGCGCTCCTCCGACAGGACACCGCTGCAGCCAAGACGGGTCGCGGATTCAAGGGCGGTGAGGATATGGGCGCGGGCGGCGGCGTTGTCGCGGCGCTGGTGCGCGGCATAGCTCTGCCAGATACGCAGCGCGACCTTCTCGCGGTTGGTGACCTTGGGATTGGCGATCATCGCGTCGATCTGGCGGGAGAGATAGGCGCGCGGCGTGAAAAGATGCACCGCATCGCGCAGCCAAGCCATGACATAGGCGATTTCATCGCGCCGCGTCAGGCGAGAAAGATCCTCATGCGCGCTCTCCACCCAGTTGCGGCCCATGGGCATGCGGATCGCCGAAAGCGTTGCGGCCGCGTCCCCCCAGCGGTTGGCGTTCTGATAGGCGATGGCCGTCCTGATCTCCATCATCGCATGGAATTGCAGCCCTTCCGAAAGATGGATCCACAGACCGTCGAGAAAACCGGGGCGCACAGTCATCGGAAAATGATCGATCAGCACCTGCGAAGCATAATGTAGGGCAAACTGCATCAGGCTCGGCCATATCTCGGCCGCCGCGAAATGATCGAATTCATGTTCGACGAAATGCAGGAGATCGCGCGGTTTTCCCGCCTCATAGGCAAGACACGCTTCCGCCAGCCGCAGCATCCGGAACTCCTGAACGGCGTCATGCGGCACCTGTTCCAGCCGCGCACGCGCCTCCTGCGCCGCGTGGCGCGCCAGAAGCGTATCGCCGCTCATCAGCCGCAGCACGATCTGGTGCAGATGGATGAAAAATTCGAGCAGCGGCTGCCCGCCCATCTTGCGCAGATAGATGAGCGCACGCGCTGCGGCAGCCTCCGCCTCGCGGAAATTGCGGCGGCGGATTTCGAATTCCAGCAGTGCATTGTAATAGGCCGCCCATTTGGCGTGGTCGTCCATGGGGTAGTCGGCCATGAACTCGGCGAGGCGGGTTATCACCGCGTCATTGGGCGTCAGGTCCTCGGCAATCATCAGGTTCAGCCGGAAGGTGCGTGCGGCGAAGGAAAACCGCGAGCCACGGGCAAGCACTTTCAGCGGATCGAGATAATCCGACCCGAGGCTTTTGCCGAGCAGATGGCGCACGCGCTGCAATTCCCCCTGTTTCAGCAGGGCGCGGGTAACGGCGAAGAGCACGGTTTCATTCGTTGCGATCATATCCTGCGAAAACCGCATGATGATTTCGCGAAACCTGTCGACGCTGCTTCGATAGATCAGTTCGCGGCCATGGGCGCGTTCTAGGATTTGCGCGGCATGGGTCTCATAACCACGGTCGAGCAGCATCGCCATGGCCGCAAGCGCCCGCCCTTCCTTTTCGAAAGCCGATGCGACCTCCACCACGGCGCTGCCTGCCTGCAGGGTGGCGAGACGTTCCCGTGCAGCCACGCCCAGAAGACGTATCAGGGTGGGGTGGCTGTCGGGATTTCCAGTGAGGGAAGGCGGCAGCAGTTCGGTCCAGTCCGCCTCGGGTTCCGCAGAAGGGTTTTCCAGCCAGAACGAAAGCTCAACCGTCTGGGCGGGGGAAAGATGCGGCAGGTAGTTTTCCCGCAGATAGTCGACACACAGTGTTTCATTCGGAAAACGCGCCAGTGACAGAAAAGCCGGCCAACCCGCATAGTCGTGGAGTGCGAGACGTTTCTGCTCAGGTGGCAGGTCTTTCACCTCGTCCTCACCAAGAAGCAGTTCATTCGCTCCGATGGTAAGCGAACCGCGATGCAGGATTTGCCGGGCCAGTCCGCTGATCCGTTGATCCGGCCTGCAGGCGATCACCACCAGACGCACCGCTTCCAGAATGGCGGCCGGCATGCGCGCGGCCCGTGCGAAAACCGGCACGTCCCACAGGAGACAGCCATTCGCGGTCTCGTCGCTTCGCGGCTGGTGCGTGCGGCACACTTCGGTTCCGAGCTCTTTTGCGAGCATTTCCAGCAGCACGCTTTTTCCCGCACCCGCAGGCGCCCGCAGAAAGACCACGCCGGCGGTCTCGCTGGCGATGCGGCGGCAGAGGCGGGCGCGGGGAAGGAGCATCATTCGCAAAGGCTTAGGGGATTTAATCTTAAAAACCTATACTCATCTTTCAAAAAACTATACCTTTTCCAGATTGTTCAAACGGACATGTGGTGAAAACTTGTGCTCACGCAACCGATGCACAAGGAACGTTCCACCGATGCAGCAACATCCGCTGGTCGCGATTTTGAACAGGCTCGGCACCTTCGTGCTGGTCATGATCGCCCTGTCCATCATGATTTTCGTGCTGGCCCGCGTGGTGCCGGGCGATCCCGCCCGCATGGCGCTCGGTCCTGCGGCAACGCAGGAGCAGGTGGATGCGCTGCGCGGGCAAATGGGCCTCGATAAGCCGCTCGCCGTTCAATATCTCGACTACATCGGCAAGGCGCTGCACGGTGATCTTGGTTTTTCGCTGGTGTCGCAGCGTCCGGTTACGACCGATCTCGCGCAGACCGTTCCCGCCACCGTGGAGCTGGTGCTGGTCTCGGTCATCTTCATGTTCCTCGTCGCCATCCCGCTCGGCGTCATCACGGCGCATTACCGCGACCGGCCGCTGGACCATATCGGTCGCATCCTCTCGCTCACCGGGGTCACGATCCCGAGCTTTCTTTTCGCCATCACGCTGCAATTGCTGGCCGCCCGGTTTCTCTCCGGCTGGCCGATCATCGGCAGGCTCGACCACGCGCTCGGCTGGCAGGGCGGCCCGACCGGTTTCATCCTTGTCGACGGCGTGCTTGCCGGACGTTTCGACGTCGTGCTCGATGCGCTGAAGCATCTCGCACTGCCGGCCTTCGCACTTTCCATGGCCGGCATCGGCCAGATCACCCGCATCACGCGCTCCTCGATGATCGAGAACCAGCGCAAGGACCATGTGCTCACCCTGCAAAGCTTCGGCGTGCCGGAGCGGGTCATCATCTTCCGTTACCTGCTGAAGCTCTCTTCCATCGCGCCGCTGACGATCATGGGTCTCGAATTCGCGTCGCTGATCGGCAATGCCTTCGTGATCGAGATGGTCTTCGCCTGGGGCGGGTTCGCTTCCTACGGGCTGAACGCCATCCTGCAGAAAGACCTCAATGCCGTGACCGCCGTGGTGCTGGTGGCCGGCCTGTTCTTCATCGTTGCGAACCTGATCGTGGATGTCCTGATCTCGATCATCGACCCGCGCCTGCGCCGCAAGGAGGCTCGCTGATGGCTGATATGAAAATGCTCGAACCCACCGATCGGAGCTTAAGCGCCGGTTACATGATGTGGTATCGCTTCAGCCGCAATCCGGCGGCGGTCATCGGCTCGTTGATCCTTCTGTCGGTGCTGGTACTGGCGGTCTTCGCACCCTGGCTTACGCCCTATCCGAAACATATTGGCGCGGTTGTCGATTTCCGCGCCCGCCACATGCCGCCGGATCTCGAACACTGGTTCGGCACCGACAAGGCAGGACGCGACATTTTTTCCCGCACCATCTTCGGGCTCCGCGTCTCGCTGCTTCTCGTCATCGGCGTGCTCGGCATTTCCGTTCCGGTCGGAACTGTTCTTGGCCTGATCGCCGGTTATTTCGGTGGCTGGACTGAAAAACTTATCAGCGGCCTGACGAATGTGATGCTGGCCATGCCGCCACTCGTCATGGCGCTCGCGGTCTCCAACCTCCTGGAACCGACACTGATGAACGCCATGATCGCGATCACGCTGCTGTGGTGGACCTGGCACGCGCGGCTGATCTATTCGGTATCGAAGTCCATCGCTTCGGAAGATTACATCGAGGCGGCGCGTCTTGCCGGTGCCGGCCCGTTACACATCCTCTTCCGCGAAATACTGCCCAACTGCGTTTCGGTCATATCGGTCAAGACGACGCTCGATGCCGCCTTCGTCATTCTGTTCGGCGCGACGCTGAGCTTCCTCGGTTTCGGCGTCAAGCCGCCGACGCCTGACCTTGGATCGATGGTCGCCGACGGGCGCCAGTTCATGCCGGATTTCTGGTGGGAAGTGCTCTGCCCCGGTGCGGCCGTGCTTTACGTGACGCTGGGTTTCAACCTGCTGGGCGACGGCCTGCGCGACATGTTCGACCTGGAAAGCTAAGGCCATGACTGAACCGCTTCTCAAGGTCGAAAACCTCAACGTCACCTTCACCAATTACAGCCGCACCCGGCAGGTGCTGCGCGATGTCGCCTTCACGGTCGCCGCCGGCGAGCGCGTGGCATTGATCGGCGAAACCGGGTCGGGCAAATCGGTCACGGCGAAGGCTATCATCGGTACCCTGCCGAAAAACGCCGCGATCACCTCCGGTGCGATCGTCATCGATGGCCGGGATGTGCTTTCCTTACCGCGCAGGGAGCGTGAGGCGCTGAAGGGGACTGCGTTTTCACTGATCATGCAGGACCCGCTATCGTCCTTCAATCCGGTCTTCAAGATCGGCACGCATCTCGATGATGTCATGCGTTTTGCCGACAAACGCGATGGAATCAACTCGTCCAAGGCCGAGCGCCGCAACCGTATCGCGGCCGTGCTGCGTCGGGTACAGCTTGCGGATACCGAACGGGTGATGAACGCCTATCCCTCCGAACTTTCGGGCGGCATGCGCCAGCGCGTGCTGATCGGACTTGCGCTGCTGCACCAGCCGAAGCTCCTGATCGCCGACGAACCGGGCACGGCGCTTGACGTGACGACGCAGGATGAAATCCTCAACCTCATCAACCAGCTGGTTGCCGAAGAAAACATGGCGCTGCTGATGATCACCCACAATCTCGGCGTCGTGCGTAAGGTGGCGGACCGCGTCGTTGTCATGCATCACGGCGATATCGTCGAGACCGGACCCTGCACTCAAATCCTGCATAGCCCCGCCGAGGATTACACGCGCTCGCTTCTGGATGCCGTGCCGCCGCTTTATGGCCCGCGCGTCACCGATCTGGTGCAGAGCACGCGGCAGCCGATCATCACCATCGAAGGGCTGAACAAGATTTATGGCCGGCGCAATGGCTACCATGCCGTGCGGGATGTGAACCTGACGCTGAAGCAGGGCGAGGTTTTTGGCCTTGCGGGCGAATCCGGTTCCGGCAAGACCTCGGTCGCGCGCATGATCATGGGCCTTTCGCGCCCGACGTCAGGCAATCTTGTCATTGACGCCCCGGCGCCTGCGCGCGGCAAACGGCTGACGCAGATCGTCTATCAAAATCCGGGCACCTCGCTCAATCCGAAGCGCACGGTGAAACAGACGCTTGCCTTGCCGCTGAAATCCATCGGCATAGATGGGCAGGCGCGTGAAAATCGCATGCAGGAACTGATGGGGCTTGTGCGGCTGCCGCAATCCTATCTCGGCAAATATCCGCATGAGCTTTCCGGTGGCCAGAAGCAGCGTGTGGCGATTGCCCGCGCGCTGGCGGCCGAGCCGAAAATTCTCATCCTCGATGAGCCGACGGCCGCACTCGATGTGTCCGTGCAGAAGACGGTGATCGACCTTCTGCTGCAACTGCGCGAGGAGCTTGGCCTGACCTATCTGATGATCTCGCACGACCTGTCGCTGATGCGCAATTTCTGTTCGCGCATCGCAATCATGCTGCGGGGCGAAATTGTCGAAGAGGGCGTGACGTCGGCGGTCTTCGCCGAACCGGCCCATCCCTATACCCGCGCCCTGATCGCGGCCATCCCCGTCGTCACCGACGAGGAAGAACGTCTCAAACCCACGGTGACCGAGGAGGAGCGCATGCGCTTCCTCGTTAAATCGACCGATTTATGAAAGAGGAGCCTGACGTGTATCGCGTTGGAATTGACGTCGGCGGCACGAATACCGATGCCGTTGTGTTGCAGGATAAGACCGTTCTGGCGGGGGTGAAGGCCTCCACGACAGAGGATGTGACGTCAGGCGTCATCGAAGCCCTTGAAAAGGTCATCGAGGCATCGGCCATAGACAGGGTGCGCATCGGTGCCGTGATGATCGGCACCACACATTTCACCAATGCGGTGATCGAGCGTCGGCATATGGACGAGGTTGCAGCCATCCGGCTCGGCCTGCCGTCCGGCGCCGGCCTGCCGCCCATGGTCGACTGGCCGGATGACCTCCGGGAAATCGTCGGCAATCACGGTTATCAGGTGCGCGGCGGTTATGAATTCGACGGCCGCGAAATTTCGCCGCTCGATGAGGACGAGATCGTTCGCATCGCCGCCGATATTCGCGCCAAGAGCCTGAAGGCCGCTGCCGTCACCTGCGTTTTCAGCGGCATTAACGATGCGATGGAGCTGCGAGCGAAGGAAATCCTTCAGGAACGCTGCCCTGGTCTGCCGGTGGTGATGTCCAAGGATATTGGCCGCCATGGCCTGCTTGCACGGGAAAGTGCGGCGATCATGAATGCCAGCCTGCTGTCGCTTGCCGACCGCACGGTTGCGGCTTTCGGCGAGGCGCTGAAGGCTGCGGGCATCACCTGCCCTTTCTATATCACCCAGAACGACGGCACGCTGATGGCGGCTGATGTGGTGCGCGGTTTCCCCGTGCTCACCTTCGCGTCCGGTCCGACGAACTCCATGCGCGGTGCAGCCTTCCTCACCGGTCTCAGGGATGCCGTGGTGGTGGATGTCGGCGGCACCACCTCCGATGTCGGCTCGCTGTCGCACGGCTTCCCGCGTCAGGCCTCGACCACGGTGGATATTGGCGGCGTGCGCACCAATTTCCGCATGCCTGACGTTTTCTCCATCGGTCTCGGCGGTGGCTCGCTGGTGGTCAATGGCGATCACGGCCTGACCGTCGGCCCGAAATCCGTCGGTTACCGCGTCCGCCGCGAGGCGCTTTGCTTCGGTGGCTCGACCCTGACGGCGACCGATATCGCCGTTGCCTCCGGCAAGGCGGATGTGGGCGAGAAGGCGCTGGTCTCCAGCCTTGATAAAAGACTGGTGGATGCTGCCGTCAGCAAGATCAACGACATGCTTGAAGCCTGCGTGGAGCGCAGCCGCATCTCGTCGTCACCGGTGCCGGTTATCGCCGTTGGCGGCGGTTCCATCCTGATGCCGGATCGCATCGGTGATCTTGAGGTTATCCGGCCTGAGAATTTTTCGGTGGCCAATGCCGTTGGCGCGGCCATTGCGCAGATCAGCGGTGAGACAGACCGGGTCTTCTCACTCGTCGATGGACGCACGCGCGAGAGCGCACTGGCGGAGGCAGAAGCGGAGGCCCGCGAAAAGGCGATTGCCGCCGGCGCGATTGCCGAAACGCTCGAAGTGATCGAGCGCGAGGATATGCCGCTGGCTTACCTGCCCGGCAATGCCATCCGCATTCACGTAAAGGTTGTTGGAGAAATGGGAGCCAATCATGGCTGAGACACGCAAGCTGAAATATGACGAAACGGCATTGCGGACGCTGACCCGTGAAGATCTCGATGCGCTGGAAATCGGTGCCGGCATTCTCGGCACGGGCGGCGGCGGTAATCCGTATCTCGGCAAGCTTCTGGCGTTGGAGGCCATGAAGGCCGGTTACGAGATGAAGATCCTCGCAACCGACGCCATCGAGCCGGACGCGCTCTGCATGTCCATCGGCGGCATCGGCGCGCCTGTCGTCGGCGTCGAGCGCATTCGCGAAGGGCGCGAGGGCCTGCGCTGCCTGCGGGCTATGGAAGAGCTGATCCGCACGCCTGTCGACGCCATCGTCTGCGAGGAAATCGGCGGTTCCAATTCCATGAACCCGCTGGTGACGGCGGCGCTGGGCGGCCTGCCGATCCTCGATTGCGACGGCATGGGCCGGGCATTCCCGGAAATGCAGATGACCACATTCTCCATCTATGGCCATAGTTCCACACCGTCGGTGATGTGCGATCTGCACGGCAATGCCGTCATTTTCAGCCACGCCGTTTCCGAAGTCTGGCACGAGCGCATGGCGCGCGCCTGCGTCGTCTCGCAGGGCGGCGGTGCGATGTTGGCGACCGCGCCGATGCAGGCGCATTACGTGCACCAGTACGGCATTCCGAAAACCTATACCAAGGCGATTGCCATCGGTGAGGCAGTGATCCGCGCCCGCAAGCAGCAGGAAGACCCGATTGCCGCGGTCTGCGCGCTGGAAGGCGGGCGGCGCATCTTCAACGGCAAGATCACCGATCTGAAGCGCCACCTGCGCGGCGGTTTCGCAGTCGGCGATCTCACGCTCTCCGGCTTCGATGATTGCGCAGGCCAGACGGCGGGCGTCGCCATCCAGAACGAATTCCTGCTGTTTTCCCGTGACGGCAAGGTGGAAGTGACCGTGCCCGACCTGATCGTCCTGCTGGATGTCGACACCGGTTATCCGATCACCACCGAAGTGCTGCGTTATGGCCAGCGCGTGGCCGTCATCGCTATCCCCTGCCACGACCTGCTGCGCAGCGCCCGCGCACTTGAGGTCGTCGGGCCGGCGGCCTTCGGTTATCCGGACATTCCTTTCTCACCGCTGCCCGTTCCGGTCAGCAAGGCTGCCTAACCATAAGCGGGCCAATGACCCGCAATAAAGAGGAGAACAAAAATGAAAATGCCTGTACTTTCTTCCCGTCTCGCCGCGCTGGCGCTCGGCACGGCGCTCGTATTGCCGCTTATCTCTTCCGCAGCCCTTGCGGAAGACAAGGTGTCGGTCGCGGTCAACACCATGCAGATATTCAGCTCGCTCGACCCGGCGAAGGTGACCGATTACACCGGCTACATGGCCATCGTGAACATGTATGACGGCCTGACCACGGTGAACGCCAAGGGCGAAATCGTGCCGCATCTGGCAAAATCCTGGGATATTTCGCCGGACGGCCTGACCTATACCTTCCACCTGCGAGACGATGCGAAGTTTCAGGATGGCACGGCGGTGAAGGCTGCCGATCTTGCCTGGTCGATCCAGCGCCTGCTCGGCATCAACAAGGGCCCGTCGAACCTCATCGTCGGCGTGCTTAAGCCTGAAAACGTCACCGCGCTTGACGATGCCACGCTGGTCATGAAGATCGAGCGCCAGTTCTCGCCCTTCATGGCGGCAACGCCGCTGATGATGGCGATGAACAAGACGCTGATCGAAGCCAATGCCAAGCCTGAAGACAAATGGGGCGAGGCCTATGTCGGCGAACATTCCGCCGGTTCCGGCCCCTACAAGCTGGTCAGCTACAATCGTTCGGCCGATATGGTCATTGCCCGCAATGCCGATTATTTCCTCGGCTGGACCAAGGGCAAGCCGATCGATGAAGTACGCTTCGTGCAGACCAGCGACGACGCCACCGTCAAGGCGCTGGCGGAAAAGGGCGAACTCGGCCTTTCCTCGCACGGGCTTGGCAACGACACCTATGAATCCATCGGCCGCATGAAGGGTTACAAGTTGATCCAGACCCGCACCGCCGGTGGTTTCGTCATCAAACTCAACACCAAGGTCTATCCGACCGACGACGTCCACGTTCGCCGCGCCATCGCCTATGCGACCGACTACAAGACGATCCAGGAAGTGATCTATCCGGGCTTCGATATGAAGGGACCGCTCTCCGACGCGTTCAAGGATGCGCATAACGGCGACATCCAGCCCGGCGTTTACGATCTGGAGAAAGCCAAAGAAGAGTTGGCGAAGTCGAAATATGCCGGCCAGAAGATCACGCTGGTCAACAGCTATGTCGCTTCGCTGGCCTTTGAGGCGGAAGTGGCGCTGCTTCTGCAATCCAGCCTCGAGCAGATCGGCATTACGCTCGATATCAAGCCAGAGCCGTGGAACCGTATCGTCGAGCTGTCTTCCAAGCCCGAAACGACGCCTGCATCGACGCAGGTGAACATCTCGCCGACCTATCCGTCGCCGGATTCGATGTTCTACAACCAGTATCACTCCAAGGCCTCCGGTACCTGGATGTCGATGGAATGGTTGCAGAATGCGGAGATCGACGGCCTGATCGACAAGGTCCGCGCCACCACGGATGTGAACGAGCAGAACGCCACCTACAAGGAACTGCAGACGAAGATCGCCGATCTTCAGCCCGACGTCTGGGCCGTTGCGCCGAACCGCCGTTACGCGGCGAACAAGTGCCTTCAGGGTTACGAGTTCATTCCCATGCAGAGCTGGGACCTGAACTTCTCCAACTTCCATTGGGACTGCAAGGCGGAGTGATCTCCGCCTCATGAAAACCGACCCCGCCACAAAGGCGGGATCGGCCAGACTTGGAACTTCAAAGGGAAGGAGCATCGCCTGCGGCCGGAAAGGCTTAGGCATGCCTGAGGATGACGCATGATCCAGGAATTTTCCGAAGACGATATCGAACCTCTGGCCACCGGTGCCTGGATTCTGGGAACCGGCGGTGGAGGCAATCCCTATATCTCGACGCTCAATCTGCGCCGTCTCTATGCCGAGGGGCGGCGGGTGAAGGTCATGGATCCCATGGCGCTTGCCGATGACGATATGGTTGCCGTCGTCTCCAAGATGGGTGCGCCGCTTGTCGGTCAGGAACGATTGGGTGATCCCGTGCATCTCGCCCGTGCCGTCGAGGTGATGGAGGATTATCTCGGCAAGCCGTTCCGGGCGATCATGAGCGTTGAAATCGGCGGTTCCAATGCGCTGTCATCCTTCCTCGCCGCCGCTGTGCTCGACCGGCCGGTCGTGAATGCCGATGCCATGGGGCGCGCCTATCCCGAAGCGCAGATGACATCCTTCGCCATCGGCAATCTGCCGATGTTTCCGCTGTCGCTGGTCGATGTGCGCGACAATGAGGTGATCGTGACCCGCGCGGCCTCCTGGAAATGGATGGAGCGCATCTCGCGCAAGGTCTGCACCGAAGTCGGTTCCACCGCCGCCACATGCAAGGCCCCCCGCACCGGCAAGGAAGTGAAGGAGTGGGGTATTCATTACACCGTTACCAAGGCGACCGAACTCGGGCGCGCGGTGATGGAAGCCCGTGCACGCCATGACGATCCGGTTCAGGCGGTTCTCGACCACGAGGGCGGCAAGCAGCTGTTCCGCGGGAAGGTGGTGGACGTGGCCCGCGAGACCACAGGTGGTTTCCTGCGCGGCAGCACGAGCATTGAAGGTATCGATGCCGACCGCGGTTCGCGCATGGAGCTGGCCTTCCAGAACGAATGGGCGGTCGCCTTCCGCGATGGCCAGCCGGTCGCCATGACGCCCGACCTCCTTTGCCTTCTCGACACTGTCTCGGGCGGCGCCATCGGTACGGAATCGGTGCGTTACGGTCAGCGCGTGACGGTTGTCGCCCTGCCGGCACCAGAGCTTTTGACGACACCTGCCGGCATCGCCGCCGTCGGCCCGCGCGCCTTCGGTTATGACATTGACTTCAGATCGGTATTCCCATGAAACGCATCGGTATTGACGTTGGCGGCACCAATACGGATGCCGTTTTGATCGATGGCGAAACCATCGTTGCTTCCATCAAGGTTCCAACTACGCAGGATGTCCTGTCCGGCGTAAAGGCGGCGCTTGCCCATGTGGCAGGCCATGTCGGCGCGGCGGACCGGCCGATTGATGCGGTGATGATCGGCACCACCCATTTCACCAATGCGGTGGTGGAGCGCGCCCGCCTGGAGCGGGTTGCCGCCATCCGCATCGCTCTGCCGACCGGTTCTTCACTGCCGCCGATGTGCGACTGGCCTCGGGATTTGCGCGATGCCGTCGATCCGCTGATCTTCATGGTCCACGGCGGCCATGAATATGACGGCAGTCCGCTGGTGCCGATGGTGCCCGATGAAATCCGTGAAGCGGCGACGAAAATTCGCGATGCTGGCATCACCTCCATCGCCATTTCCGCGACCTTCTCACCGCTGACGACGGAGTGCGAGGTGAGGGCGGCGGAAATCGTCCGTTCTGTGATCCCTGATGCACGCATCACGCTTTCCCATACGCTTGGCCGCATCGGGCTGCTCGAGCGAGAAAATGTCGCTCTCTTGAATGCAGCGCTGCAAACGCTCGGCAAGACCACGGTTCAGGCATTTTCGGATGCGCTGCGCGAAGCGGGCGTAAAAGCGCCGTTTTATCTGACCCAGAATGACGGCACGGTGGCGCTGGCGGATGTCGCGGCTGCCAACCCCGTGCACAGCTTTGCTTCCGGCCCGACCAACTCGATGCGTGGTGCGGCCTTCCTCACCGGGCTTTCCGGCGCCATGGTGGTAGATGTTGGCGGCACCACCTCCGATATCGGCTGCCTTGTCGGCGGTTTTCCGCGGGAGGCTAACAATATCGTTCATATCGGTGGGGTGCGCACGCTCTTCCGTATGCCCGATCTTCTGCCGATTGCGCTCGGCGGTGGCACCATCGTCGACCGTGAGACGGGCAAGATCGGTCCGCGCTCGGTCGGTTATCGCATTCTGACGGAAGCCCGCGTTTTCGGCGGTGAGACGCTGACGACATCGGATATCGCCGTTGCCGCAGGCTTGATCGAAATGGGTGATCGCGACCGTGTGAAAGACCTCGATCCGGCTTTCGTGCAGGCCACGCTTCAACGCATCCGCGACATGGTGGCCGACAGTTTCGACCAGATGAAAACATCAGCCGAAGACGTGCCGCTGGTTGCTGTCGGCGGCGGAGCGTTCCTGATCCCCGAGACGGTTCCGGGTGCGTCGGAAGTGCTGCGCGTGGAAAATGCCGGCGTTGCCAATGCGCTGGGCGCGGCGATGGCGCAGGTTTCCGGCGAGGTCGATCAGGTCTTTTCCGGCCTGAGCCGCGACGAAGCCCTTGCGAAAGCCGAGACCGAAGCGCAGAACGCAGCGATCGCATCCGGCGCGGAGCGGGCGAGCCTCAAGACGCTTGAGGTGGAGGATATTCCGATCGCCTATCTGCCTGGCGGCGCGCGGCGGGTGCGCGTGCGGGTCATCGGCGATATCGCCTTTCATTGATGCTAAGAGGCCCTGCCGCTGGTGGGGCGACGAGGGAGTGAGCACATGACGAAGATCGCACTGGCCATTCACGGTGGTTGCGGCGTGATGCCGGAAGACAGCATGACGGCCGGGGAGTGGGCTGCTGCGCGCGACGATCTGGCAGCGGCGCTGCGTGCCGGTTATGGCGTGCTGAAGGCTGGCGGAACGGCGCTTGAAGCGGTTGAGGCGGCGGTCGTCGTCATGGAGGACAGCCCGCATTTCAACGCCGGCCACGGGGCGGCGCTCAACGAAAACGGCATTCACGAACTCGATGCCTCGATCATGGATGGTAAAACGCTGGCGGCAGGTGCGATCAGCGCCTCCCGCGCCATCCGCAACCCGGTAAAGGCGGCCCGTGCGCTGATGGCGGATGAGCGTGCCGTCTATCTGACGGGGGAGGCGGCTGACCGCTTCGCGAAGGAAAAGGGGCTTGCCACCGAGCCGCAATCCTATTTCACCACCCAAAAGCGCCTTGAGGCGTTGGCGGCGATGAAGCGCCATGCCGCCACCGGCACGGAGGCGACGGAAAACGAAAAGCACGGAACTGTCGGCGCGGTGGCGCTCGATGCGGAGGGGCATCTCGCGGCGGCCACTTCGACCGGCGGCTACACCAACAAGCCGGATGGCCGGGTGGGCGATAGCCCGGTGATCGGGGCCGGCACCTATGCGCGGGATGGGGCCTGCGCCGTTTCCGGCACCGGCAAGGGCGAATTTTTCATCCGTTATGTCGTCGGCCACGAGATCGCATCGCGTGTCGCCTATCTCGGGCAGGATCTGGAGACCGCCGCCGGCAATCTCGTTCACAAGGATCTGGCACCCTACGATATCGGCGCGGGCCTCGTCGCAATCGATGCCGAAGGCGGCATATCCGCGCCATACAATACATCAGGCATGTTTCGCGGCTGGGTGACGCGCTCGGGAGAGGCGCGCGTAGCCACCCATGACACCGCCTATGAGGTGGAATTGTAACCGGCGACGGTGCCGGCCAAGTGGCGGCGTTAAAAAAACCGGTGACATAAAGGTCTATCGGCGGCAAAACGTCTGAACCGAAACCGGCTCGTCTCTTCACCCATGGTGCTGGCCTCATGAACATCAAGCAGCTCGAAGTTCTGCGCACGCTTCTTTCCACCGGCTCCACCATCGCCACCGCCAAGGCCATGGGTCTCAGCCAGTCCGGTATCAGCCGGCTTCTGGCCCAACTTGAGGCCGACCTGTCGCTGACGCTGTTTGCCCGCGACAAGGGGCGACTGATACCGACGCCGGAGGCGGTCCTTCTTGCGCGGGACGCGGAAAACGTGCTGCTTGCCGTGGACCGCATGTCCGGCCACGCCGAGGATTTGCGCAATGGCGCAGCCGGTCCGGAAATCGTCCGGATCGGACTGCCGAGCAGCATGTGGGAAAATTTTGCGCCTGCCATGCTGATCGACTATGTCCGGGATTTTCCTGGCGTTCGCATCGAGACATTTTTCGAAACGACGACCGCCATCAACAAGCTCGTCGGCGAGCGGGTGATCGATCTCGGTTTCCTGCGGATGGAAGGCGAGATCGGGCCGGGCATCGATGTCGAACGTGTTGCGAGTGGCAAGAGTGTCTGCGTGGTTCGGGAGGATCATGCCTTGGCCAAGCTTGAGGAAATCACCGTCAAGGACCTGCGCAATGTTCCGCTCATCCTGATCGGCCGGCAGCGGCCGAACCGCATGGCGCTCGATCAGGTTTTCAAGAAGGCCGGCGTCAAGCCGATGGTGAAGATCGAGACCCACACCAACAGTTCCGCCTGCGCCTATGTCGCGCATGGGCTGGGGGTGACGATCATCAGCAGTTTTTATGCGAACCTCTACCGGCATCTTCCCGTCGTTGCCCGGCCATTCGTTCCGCAGGCGACGCAGGAATTCGGCCTGGCCCGTGCTTCCGGCGCACCGCTGTCCATCGCTGCGCAGGCGCTGAGCGATGCCTTGAAGCGGGAAATCCAGCTTTCGCAAAAAATCGACTGAAAACGGGATTTTGAGCGGAAAATCTCATTGTCCTCATCAGGATGAAACGCGCCGTCATTCTGCATAGATATATGACGTTTATGCATAATATTGCGCCTTATTTATCAATCCGTCATAGTCACCAGCAACGAAACCGATAGAGGCGGGATACCATTCCCCGCCATCAATCGTGGGGAACCGATGATAAGATTCATACTGAGCCGTCTTTTGATGGCGCTGCCGACGATCGCATTCGTGTCGATTACGGTCTTTGCGCTCATCCGCTTCATTCCGGGCGATCCGGCTGCCCTGATGCTGGGCGACATGGCGCAACCGGAGCAGATCGAGGCGATGAGGACCGAACTCGGCCTCGACAAATCCATGCCGCAACAGTTCCTCATCTGGGCCGGCAATGTGGTGCAGGGCGATTTCGGCCGCTCCATTGTCAATGATGAGGCGGTGCTGCCGCTGGTCGTGTCGCGTTTTCTCGTCAGCGCCGAGATCGTTGTGGTCGCGGTGCTGCTCGCCAGCTTGATTGCGGTTCCGGCCGGTGTGATCGCCGCCTGGAAACAGAACAGCCTCACTGATCTTGCGCTGGTGGGAACGGCGACCCTGCTTCTGTCCATTCCGACATTCTGGCTGGGTCTTCTGCTTCTTCTGTTTTTCGGCCTCAAGCTCGGCTGGTTGCCGGTGCTGGGATATGTGTCGATCAGCGACAATTTCGTCGGTGGCATACTCTATCTAGTCCTGCCCGTCATGACACTGGTGATCCATGAAATGGGCGTTCTGATCCGCATGGCGCGTGCCTCCACGCTGGAAGTGCTGCGGCTGGATTACATCACCCATGCCCGCGCCAAGGGCCTTTCGGAAAGCGCCGTTCTCTGGCGGCACGCCTTCAAGAACGCTTTCGGCCCGACCTGGACGATGATCGGCCTCATCCTCGGCAATCTTCTCGGCGGTATCGCCGTCATCGAGACGGTATTCACCATTCCCGGCCTCGGGCGGCTGATGGTCGACAGTATTTTCGCCCGCGATTACCCCGTCATTCAGGGCTGCCTGCTGTTCGTCTCGCTGTCCTATGTGCTGGTCAACCTGTTCGTCGACCTTCTTTATCCCCTCTTCGATCCGCGTGTGGTTGCCGAATGAAAAAGTTCACACTTAACGGGCTTATTGGCGGCTTTCTCATCGCCCTCCTGCTCATCACCGCCGCAACCGGTCTGTTCTGGACCCCTTATGACCCGATGAAGCTCGGCTTTGCCTCGCGTCTGGCCGGCCCAAGCGCCAGTCATCTTCTCGGCACCGACGAATTCGGGCGCGATGTTTTGAGCCGTCTGATGGTCGGCGCGCGCGCCAGTGTCTGGATCGGCTTCCTGACGGTCAGCTTCGCGACGATCTGCGGCACGCTGATCGGCCTTGTCAGCGGTTATGCGCGTGGCTGGGTGGATGGCGTCATCATGGCCATCAACAATGCGCTTCTTGCCTTTCCGGGCATTCTGCTGGCGCTCGGCCTGCTCGCGGTTTTCGGCGCCAACCAGTATGGCATCATCTTCGCGCTCGGCATCGCCTATACGCCATCCATGGCCCGCGTGGTGCGCGGTGCCGTGCTTTCCCTGCGTGAGCGGGAATTCATCGAGGCGTCGCTGGTGATGGGCAATGGTGAAATCTACACCATGTTCCGCCATATCCTGCCCAATTGCATTGCGCCGATCACGGTTCTTGCCACCTCCATGTTCGGCTGGGCCATCTTGTCGGAAAGCGCGCTCTCCTTCCTAGGCCTCGGCGTGCCGCCGCCGGCGCCCACCTGGGGCAACATGCTGGCCGCCGGCCGTCCCTTCATCCAGCAGGCCGTCTGGCTCGGGCTTTTCCCCGGTCTGTGCATCGCACTGACGCTGCTTGGCATCAATCTTCTGGGCGATGCCCTTCGCGACAGGCTTGACCCGCGCATGAGAGGTCTCAAATGACGGACAACACACTTCTCACCGTTCGCGGCCTTTCGCTCGAAGTCGCCAGAACCGGCCACGGGGTGGTCAAGGATGTTTCCTTCGATATTGCCGCGGGCGAAATCTTCGGCATCGTCGGCGAAAGCGGCTCAGGCAAGACGCTCGCAACCCGCGCGCTCATCTCGCTTCTGCCTCCGGCTATCGCCGTCACCGGCGGGTCGATCGTCTACAAGGGGCAGGATGTCATGTCCCTGCCGGTGAAGGAGCTACGGCGTCTGCGCGGCGCGGAGATCGGCGTCGTGTTTCAGGAGCCGATGACCTCCCTAAACCCATCGATGACGATTGGCCGGCAGCTGGAGGAGGGGCTGATCCTTCATACCAAATTGTCGCCCGAAGAGCGCCGCGAGAAAATTCTCGACATGCTGCGCCGGGTGGGCATCCGCGATCCCGAAGGCGCGCTGACGGCCTATCCGCACGAGTTTTCCGGCGGCATGCGCCAGCGCATCATGCTGGCCTCGGTCATGCTGCTGAAACCCGCTTTGCTGATCGCCGATGAGCCGACGACGGCGCTGGACGCGGTCATCCAGCGCGATGTCATGGAGCTGATGGTGGAGCTGACGCGGGCGGAAGGCACCGCCGTTCTCCTCATCAGCCACGACCTGCCGATGGTGGCACGTTATACCAGCCGTATCGTGGTGATGGAAAAAGGCGCGATTGTCGAACAGGGCCGCACCGAGGACCTGCTGGATGCGCCGCAGCACCCCTATACGAAAAAACTGCTTTCCTCCCTGCCATTCCGCGGCGAGCCACGCAATATCGACACCTCCAAGGCGCCAATGGTTTCGGCCCGCGATATCGTTGTGGATTATGCCGGCCGCAAATCTCTGCTGAAGAAGGCCAAACCGAAGCGGGCGCTGCATGGCGTCAGCATCGACATTCATGAGGGCGAGGTCGTGGCGCTCGTTGGCGGTTCCGGTTCCGGCAAGACGACGCTCGGCCGCACCATCGCCGGGCTGGTGCAGGAGAGCGAAGGGCATATCCGCTTTCAGGGCCGCGAGCGCAACGAGGACTGGAAGGATTACCGCCTGAATTGCCAGATGGTGTTTCAGGATCCCTATTCCTCGCTCGATCCGCGCATGACCATTCTGGCGCTGGTGGAAGAGGCGCTGCGCCTCGTTCCCGGTCTCGATCAGGCCGCCAAGCGCAAGCGGGCGCTGGAAACGCTGGAGGAAGTGGGGCTCGGCGCCGACTTTGCCGCTCGCTATCCGCACGAGCTTTCCGGCGGCCAGCGCCAGCGCGTGGCGATTGCCCGCGCCATTGCCCGCCGTCCGCGGTTCCTGATCGCCGACGAGCCGGTCTCGGCGCTCGACGTGACAGTGCGGGCGCAGGTGCTCGATCTCTTTTCCGATCTGCAGAAACGTTACGGCTTTTCCTGCCTGTTCATCAGCCACGATCTCGGCGTGGTCGAGCAGGTGGCCGACCGTGTCGTCGTCATGCAGGACGGCCGCATCATAGAAGAGGGTGACCGCGACACGATTTTCGACAGTCCGAGAGAGGCCTACACACGCCGGCTCCTCTCGGCCATTCCCGCCCTCGACCAGAATGAAAAGGGCGGCGTGACACTGAAGTGGCGTCTGGAAGATGAAGTTTAACAGGAAGATGACTATGACCGTGGCTGCCCAACTGAATGCGATCTGCGATGCACAGCCTTTCGTGACGCGCTTCATGGTGCGCAATCTCCTGACCGGTGAAGAGATCGGCCGGGGAGAAAACGAGGAGACGCCATCGGGCAGCACCCGCAAGACGTCGATCATGATGGCCGTGCTCAAGGCCGCCAGCGAAGGGCGGATCGATCTCAACCAGCCCGTTACCTATGAAAAGCGGCTGGCGGAAGAGGTTGCGAGCGGCATGTTCCGTTATATGACGCCAGGCATCGTCATTTCGCTACGCGATGCCGTCGCTGGCATGATGGTGCTGAGCGACAATGTCTGCACCAAGATGGTACTGGAGAGGCTGACGCTGGAAGAGGTGGACGGCTATTGCAAATCGCTCGGCATGGCCAATACCCACCACCGTTTCCTCATCCCGCCGCTGGCGCTAGCGGCCGACCATCCGCTGAAAACCGTCACCACCACCTCGGCGGCGGATCAGGTGCTTCTGCTGCAGACCATTCTCGATGCGCAATCGTCGCCGGATGCGCAGGCAAAGCTCGGTTGCAGCCCGCAATTGTGCGAATGGGCCATGCAGACGCTGAAGAACCAGATTTTGCGGTATGGAATCCGCTCTCGCCTGCCCTTCGAGGCTGTGGTGGCCAGCAAGAGCGGTCGCGGCAAGCGCGGGCGCATGGATGCCGGCATCGTCTACAGAAACGGCGCGCCGTCCTTCATCATCACCACTTATACCGACGAGGTGCCGCAGGTGATGCCTGACGGTACGCCGGGATACACCATCGCGCTCGAAACGATCGGCCGGCTGGCACAGGCCTGCTGGGACGGCTTTCACCAATGACAATCAATGACAACAAAGAGGGTAGAACAGTGAAAAAACTTCTTCTCGCAGGCGTTGCCCTGCTGGTAACGGCCAATATCGCGGCGGCCCGCGATATCACCATTGCGCAGAGCTCTGATCTGCGCAGCAACAATCCGGGCGTCAACCGCGACGGCAATACGGATGGCGTGATCCTGCACATCGTCGAGGGTCTCGTCGGTTACAACAATGCCGGCGAGGTGAAGCCGCTTCTCGCCGAGAGTGTCGAGGTCGCGCCTGACGGCCTGACCTATACGTTCAAGCTGCGCAAGGACGTGAAATTCCACAATGGTAAGCCGCTCACCGCAGAGGATGTCGTCTGGAACTGGACGCGCTACCTGAAGCCGGAAACCAAATGGGCATGCCTCAACGATTTTGCGGAGGGCGGGGCCGCTCACGTCACGGGCGTCAAGGCCACGGATGCATCCGCGGTCGAGATTACCCTCGAAAAACCCTCCGCCGTTTTCCTTGGCCTGATGTCGCGGCCGGAATGCGGTTATACCGGCATGATCTCGCCGGAATCGGTTGCTGCCGATGGCAGTTTCGCCAAGCCCATCGGCACCGGGCCGTTCCAGTGGGACGAGTGGAAGAAAGGAGAATATATCCGCCTCGCCAAATTTGCCGATTATGTTTCGCCGGCAAATGACGGCAAGCCGGACGGCATGGTCGGCTCCAAGCGGCCGCTCGCCGACGGTATCAAATTTATGGTCATTCCCGATGCTTCGACGGTGAAGGCGGGCCTTGAATCCGGTGTGCTCGATACGGCCGAGATTTCTCCCGATCTCATTCCGGAATTCAAGACCAATGAGAAGATGCAGCTGATCGTTGCCCGCAACAACGGCAAGAACCTGTTCTACATCCAGACCCGCGACAAGGTGCTGAGCAATCCCGGCGTGCGCCGCGCCATGGCGATGGCGCTCGATCTCGATGAACTGGTCGCCGCCGCATCGAACGGCACGGGTGAAGCCAACGGCTCGATGGTCTCGCAGGACTCGGTTTATTATGACGAGGCCCAGAAAAAGCGCCCGGCCTATGATGTCGAGGCGGCGAAGAAGGAGCTGGAGGCCGCCGGTTACAATGGCGAGCCGATCTCCATCATCGCCAACAAGCGCGGCAACGTGCCGAGCTTCCCGGCCGCCGTCATGGCGCAGGCCATGATGCAGCAGGCGGGTCTCAACGTGCAGATCGAGGTGCTGGACTATGCCACGCAGGTGGATCGCCGCCGTTCCGGCAATTATCAGGTGATCTCTCAGTCGGTCGCCCCACGTCTCGACCCGGCGCTGATGTATGCCTTCTATGTCGGCAACAAGGACAAGAACGCTTCGCTGATGTGGGACGATCCGAAGGCGATAGAGCTGATGAAGGCGGCTTATGTCGAAGCCGACCAGACGAAGCGCCAGAAGATTTTCGATGAGTTCCACGAACTGATGCTGAAGGAAATGCCGGGTATCTTCCTTTACGACATGGTCGATGTCTGGGGCGCGACGAAGAAGCTGAAGGGCCAGCCGGTCTGGCAGTCGAACGCCCGTCTCTGGGAAGTCTCGGTCGACAACTAATCCACTATGCCCGCGCCGGAAGCGGACCCCGGCGCGGGCTTTCCATTATGAGGCGCAGAAATTTGGCGGTGCATCCGCCGAAGCGCTTGCGCGTGCCCGTAAAGGGCAAAAATGCGAGGACAAGGCATGAACCGTGACGCCGTGATGTCGATTGCCGCCGAAGTCGAGGCGATGAAGCCCGACTTCACCACCCTAAGCGACAGCATTTGGGATTTTGCCGAACTTAAATTTGAAGAACGGCAATCCGCTGGCGTTCTGGCCGCCGCGCTCGAGGAAAACGGCTTTGCGGTTCGCCGCGGCGTGGCAGGCATGGAAACGGCCTTCATCGGCGAATTCGGCAGCGGCAAGCCGGTCATCGCTTTTCTCGGTGAATTCGATGCGCTGGCCGGCATGAGCCAGGTGGCCGATGTGGCTGAGGTGCAGCCGCGTGAGGTGGGCGCCACCGGCCATGGCTGCGGCCACAACCTGCTTGGCGTCGGCTCATTGATGGCCGCTATTGCGCTCGCCCGGCATCTGAAGGACAATAATATGCCCGGCACCGTCCGTTATTACGGCTGCCCCGGCGAGGAGGGCGGTTCCGGTAAGACCTTCATGGTGCGTGCCGGCCTGTTTGACGATGTCGATGCTGCGCTGACTTGGCACCCGGCACCGTTCAACGGAGTACGCTCGACCAACAATCTGGCCGTGCTGGAATATTTTTACCGTTTCAAGGGTGTTGCGGCCCACGCTTCCAATGCAGCCCATCTCGGCCGCTCGGCGCTCGATGCCGTCGAACTCATGAATGTCGGCGTCAACTTCCTGCGCGAACACATGCCGCAGGATTGCCGCGTACATTATGCAATCACTGACACTGGCGGCAATGCGGCGAATGTGGTGCAGGCGAAGGCCGAAGTGCTCTATCTCATCCGAGCCCCGGAAATGCGCCAGGCGCTCGATCTTGCCGCGCGGGTGGACAAGGTGGCGCGAGGCGCGGCGATGATGACCGAAACAGAGGTGGAAATCGTCTTCGATACCGCCTCCACCAATCTCCTGCCCAACATCACGCTGGAAACGGCGATGCATGAAAACATGGTGGCGCTTGGCCCCATCGCCTTCGACGAGGCGGATATCGCGTTTGCCAAACGCATTCAGGACACTTTCACCGACGAGGCGATCAAAAGCAGCATTCGGCTCTACCAAATCAAGGGCGACGTCTTTTCCAACCGGAAGATCGATGGGTCGACACTCCTGCATCTCGGCCTGCGCGATTTCGAGGGCCAGTCGCATTTCCGGGCGGGTTCCACCGATGTCGGTGATGTCAGCTGGGTGACGCCAACCGCGCAGTGCTGGACGCCCGCCTGGGCAATCGGCACCAATCCGCATACCTGGCAGGTGGTGGCGCAGGGCAAAAGCCCCGCCGCCCACAAGGCCATGGCCCATGCCGCCAAAACACTCGCATCGACCGGCTTTGCGCTGATGACCTCGCCGGAACTGCTCGCCAACGCTAAAAGGGAGTGGCACGAAAAGACCGAGGGTGGCAAATATGTCTGCCCGATTCCCGCCGATGTCATGCCCGGTTCCCATCGATAGAACGTGGTGCACCAACACGCCCATTCTGCTGAACCCGTTTCCTTCTCGCGCATTTTCGCCGGTGGAATGGTGCCTCACATGGGCGCGCTAAGCGAAAAGATGAGACCCGCCGGTGGCTTTGCCAATGGCGGGGTCTGCGGGTCCGGCATTGAAAACGGACCTTCCGCCATATTCTTCGTGATCCTCGGTTTCGGCCCGCGCATCCATGATTTCAACGGCTTATCGATCCTCCCCTGACGAGTGGGGGTAACGTTGAAGAAGCTTCGGCGCAGTTCCGGGCGATCCGCCACGAAACTCCTTCCTCCTGAAATCCTGCCTCATCACCGCCTTGTGTGCCGCTTCGCCGCCTTGCCGTGAAGAAAGCATTGACGTTTGGACCAAAAATGGAATAAATATATCGAACAGACAGAAAATCGGTTTCATTATTCCGTTTTCTGGTTGTGAGGAGGTAGCGGCGGGCTCTCGGGTTCGCCTCCGGCTGGGAGAGGTGGCGCCGGACACCGAGGAGGAGAAAACAATGAAGAAATTTATCATCGGCGCAGCCATGTCTGTGCTTCTGGGCACGGCGGCGCATGCGGAGACCGTAGGTGTCTCGATGGCCCTGTTCGACGACAACTTCCTGACCGTGCTGCGCAACGGCATGCAGGATTATTCCAAGGAACTGAAGGGCGTGACCCTGCAGGTCGAGGACGCGCAGAACGACGTTGCCAAGCAGCAGAGCCAGATCCAGAATTTCATCGCGTCCAAGGTCGACGCGATCATCGTCAACCCGGTTGATACGGATGCGACGGCGGCCATGTCGAAGCTCGCCGCCGACGCCAAGATTCCGCTGGTTTACGTCAACCGCCAGCCGGTGAACGTCGATAGCCTGCCGGACGGCCAGGCATTCGTCGCCTCCGACGAGACGGTGGCCGGCACGCTTGAAGCGAAAGAAGTTTGCCGCCTTCTCGGTGGCAAGGGCAATGCGGTCATCATGATGGGTGAGCTTTCCAACCAGGCGGCACGCATGCGCACGCAGTCTGCCAAGGACGTTCTGAAGACCGACGAATGCAAGGGCATTTCGGTTGTTGAAGAGCAGACCGCGAACTGGCAGCGCACGCAGGGTTCCGACCTCGTGACCAACTGGCTTTCCAGCGGTATCGAATTCAATGCCGTCATCGCCAACAACGATGAAATGGCGATTGGCGCGATCCAGGCCCTGAAGGCCGCAGGCAAGGACATGAAAAGCTATGTCGTCGCCGGCGTTGACGCCACGCAGGACGCCCTTGCCGCGATGCAGGCGGGCGATCTGGATGTGACGGTGTTCCAGGATGCGGCAGGGCAGGGCAAGGGCGCTCTCGATGCTGCGCTGAAGCTCGTCAAGGGCGACAAGGTGGAGAAGAAGGTCTACATTCCTTTCCAGCTCGTCACGCCTGAAAACGTCAAGGACTACGTGGCCAAGAACTAACGGCCGCCTTCCGGCATCTGCGCCCGTTCAGATTGATATTGGAGGCAGATGCCGGTTTCCGACGGCGCCGAAAACAAGCTTCGGTGCGCGAGCGGATTACGATTGAATTTCAGTGAATTCAAAGTGTTGCAGCGCCTTCCATGTCGTGATCGACATGGCGCTGCAAGCCTCCCCGGAGGCAAGGGTGCGCCATCTGGCAAAGCCTGTTTCCGGTCATTTTTGTCTATTGTGGAGGATGAGATGGTCGTCAGTCCATCGACAATGGCCGCCGTGCGCGCCAGCGGAGCCGTGCCGAATGCTGAGTATCTTCTCGCGGCGGAAGGCATACGCAAGGAATTTCCCGGCGTCGTGGCGCTTGATGATGTGCAGTTCAAGCTGAAGCGCGGCACCGTGCATGCGCTGATGGGCGAGAATGGCGCCGGAAAATCGACGCTGATGAAGATCCTGGCCGGCATCTACCAGCCGGACAGTGGCGAAATCCGCCTGAAAGGCGCCGACATACGTCTCGATTCCCCGCTCGATGCGCTGGAAAACGGCATTGCCATGATCCATCAGGAACTGAACCTGATGGCTTATATGACGGTGGCGGAAAACATCTGGATACGCCGCGAGCCGAAGAACCGGCTGGGCCTCATCGACCATGGCGAAATGTATCGCCGCACCGAAACGCTGCTGGAAAGGCTTGGCATCGATCTTGATCCGGAAACCCGCGTCGGCGAGCTTTCGGTGGCAAGTCGCCAGATGGTCGAGATCGCCAAGGCGGTTTCCTATGATTCCGACGTTCTCATCATGGACGAGCCGACATCCGCACTGACGGAGCGCGAGGTCGAGCATCTCTTCCGCATCATCCGCGATCTCCGGGAACGCGGTATCGGTATCGTCTACATCACCCACAAGATGAACGAGCTGTTCGAGATCGCCGATGAGTTTTCGGTTTTCCGCGACGGCAAATATATCGGCACCCACGCCTCGACCGATGTAACGCGTGACGACATCATCCGCATGATGGTGGGCCGTGAAATCACCCAGATGTTCCCGAAGGAAGAGGTTCCGATCGGCGACGTGGTGCTTTCGGTCAAGAATCTCACGCTCGACGGCGTTTTCCACGACGTTTCCTTCGAGGTGCGCGCCGGTGAAATTCTCGGCGTTGCCGGCCTTGTCGGATCGGGCCGCTCCAATGTGGCGGAAACGGTGTTCGGTGTAACGCCCGCATCCTCGGGCACGATTGCAATCGACGGCAAGCCGGTTTCGATCGACAGCCCGACGAAGGCCATCAGTCACCGTATGGCGTTCCTGACGGAGGATCGCAAGGATACGGGATGCCTGCTGATCCTGAATATTCTGGAGAACATGCAGATCGCCGTCCTGCAGGACAAATATGTCGCCAATGGCTTCGTGCAGGAAAATGCGCTGTCTGATGCCTGCGAGGAGATGTGCCGCAAGCTCCGGGTCAAGACGCCGCATCTTTACGAGCGCATCGAGAACCTGTCTGGCGGCAACCAGCAAAAAGTGCTGATCGGCCGCTGGATGCTGACCAAGCCGCGGATTCTCATTCTGGATGAGCCGACACGCGGCATCGATGTCGGGGCCAAGGCGGAAATTCACAAGCTGGTTTGCGAGATGGCGCGCCAGGGCGTCGCCGTCATCATGATTTCCTCCGAAATGCCGGAGGTTCTGGGTATGAGCGACCGTGTCATGGTCATGCATGAAGGTCGGGTGACGGGCTTCCTTGATAGAAGTGAAGCCACGCAGGTTAAAGTGATGGATCTCGCATCGCGGTGAGGCGCGCCGGGATTTCTCGAGGAGGAATGACTATGAATACGAACGCCGCCGCCAACACAGAGCTGGACGCAAAATCCGGACGCAAGCCGCACCGGCGCATCCCGCCGGAGGCCAATATCTTTTTCGTGCTGATCGGCATCGCGCTGGTTTATGAAATTCTCGGCTGGATTTTCATCGGCCAGAGCTTCCTGATGAACCAGCAGCGCCTGACGATCATGATCCTGCAGGTTTCGGTGATCGGCATCATCGCGGTTGGTGTCACGCAGGTCATCATCACCGGTGGTATCGATCTCTCTTCCGGTTCCGTCGTCGGCCTGACGGCGATGCTGTCCGCCAGCGTGGCGCAATCGTCCACATGGCCGCGGGCGCTTTATCCGGGGTTGACCGATCTGCCCTTCTTCATACCGCTCGCCGTTGGCATATTGGCTGGCGCCCTTGCGGGCTTCATCAACGGGCAACTCATCGCTCGCACCAAAATTCCGCCCTTCATCGCAACGCTTGGCATGATGGTGACGGCGCGTGGCCTTTCCAAGTGGTATACGAAGGGTCAGCCGATCTCCGGTCTGACGGACGGTTTCAACTTCATCGGCACGGGCATCTGGCCGGTCGTGGTGTTCCTCGTCGTCGCCGTCATCTTCCACGTGGCGCTGCGTTACACCCGCTACGGCAAGTTCACCTATGCCATCGGCGCCAACCAGCAGGCGGCACGCGTGTCCGGTATCAATATCGAGGCGCATCTGATCAAGGTCTATGCCATTGCTGGCCTGCTCGCCGGTCTCGCCGGTGTTGTCACCGCCGCCCGTGCCCAGACGGCGCAGGCCGGCATGGGCGTGATGTATGAACTCGACGCCATCGCCGCAGCCGTTATTGGCGGCACATCGCTCGCCGGCGGTGCAGGCCGCATCACCGGAACGGTGATCGGCACCATCATCCTCGGTGTCATGACGTCGGGCTTCACCTTCCTCCGGGTGGACGCCTATTATCAGGAAATCGTCAAGGGCCTGATCATCGTGGCCGCGGTCGTTGCCGACGTCTACCGACAGAAGAAACGCGCAAAGCGCTAAATCCTCCTCCCAGACTTGGGGCAGGCCGTCAGGCTTGCCCCTTTTTTGTGTTCTTATGAGCCGGGGGGATTAGCTAAGGTTCATGCCTTGCTGTTTCGATAGTCGTGGACGGCCTTGCCGAAGGCCTCGAACAAAGCGCGCGACGGGGCGTCGGTCTCAGCCCAATATTCCGGATGCCATTGCACGCCGACGGCAAATCCCTTCGCGTCGATGACCGAAACGGCCTCGATGGTGCCGTCCGCCGCCGTCGCCTCCACCTGCAGGCGTGGAGCGGTCTCGGCGATTGCCTGCCGGTGCAGCGAATTGATCTGGATTTCGCCCGACATGCCAAGATGTTGTGCGATGCAGGAGCCTTCGCGCACATGCACCGGCTGGCGGATGGCGAAGGCCACGTCGCGGTCGTCATGTTCCGGCTTGCGGTGGTCCCATATGCCAGGCTGCTCCTGAATTTCGGACGCAAGCGTACCGCCCAGCGCGACGTTCAGCTCCTGAATGCCGCGGCAGATGGCCAGCATCGGGATGCCGCGTTCGATAGCGCGGCGAATGAGCGGCAGGCTGGTGGCGTCGCGGGCCTGATCGAACGGGCCGTCGCTTTCTTTCGCCTCTTTTCCGTAAAGGGAAGGATGCACATTGGTGGCGGAGCCGGACACGAGCAGGCCGTCCACCCGGTCGAGAATAGCGTCGACCTCGTTTCCGTCCTCGAAGGCCGGGACAATGAAGGACATGACACCAGCCACCTTCAGCGCGGCGGAAACATACTGGTTCTGCGCGGCGTGCCAGTCGGCACCGGTGAAATGCCGGATGTCGGCGGGAACGGCGATAATGGGTTTTGGCATGGTGGCTCCGGGACGAATATTCGAAATTTGTGCGACTGCCGGCTGGCCAAGTCAAGCATGCGTTTTGCGTTATGAGGATCCTTTATGCGCCTAAAGTATAAGGCGATGCCGGGATATTTCAGTTGAAAATAAAATACGAAGCAGAGTTTCCGAAAATTCCAGGAAAGGCCGGTTTTTCCGCGATTAATTCTTGGTGCGGGTGCTTGTCAGCCAGGCCGTAACCGTGCTTACTTTGCTGCGATGCCTGAACAGCAACGAGGGGAATTCAAAGCTGCGGGCAGCGTTCATATCTGGGAGGATATAGATGGATCGCCGTTCCTTTATGAAAAAAGGTGCGCTTGCGGGAGCTGCTACGGCAGCGCTGGCCGCGCCCGCCATTGCACAGCAAAATACCAAGATCAACTGGCGCCTGACGTCGTCGTTTCCGAAATCGCTCGACACGATCTATGGCGGCGCGGAAGATATCGCCAAGCATGTCGCCGCCGCAACCGATGGCAATTTCACCATCCAGCCCTTTGCCGCCGGTGAAATCGTGCCCGGCCTGCAGGCGGCCGATGCCGTATCGTCCGGCACGGTGGAAATGTGCCACACCTGCTCCTATTATTACGTCGGCAAGGACCCGACCTTCGCCATCGGCACGGCAATACCTTTCGGCCTCAATGCCCGCCTCACGAACTCATGGTTCTATGAAGGCAACGGCAACAAGCTGCTCAACGAGTTTTACGCCAAGCACAATCTCTACGGCATGATTTCGGGCAATACCGGCGCGCAGATGGGCGGCTGGTTCCGCAAGGAAATCAACACCGTCGACGATTTCAAGGGCGTGAAGATGCGCATTGCGGGTCTTGCCGGCAAGGTGGTGGAAAAGCTCGGCGTTGTGCCGCAGCAGATCGCCGGCGGCGATATCTATCCGGCGCTGGAAAAAGGCACCATCGACGCGGCGGAATGGGTCGGTCCCTATGACGACCACAAGCTCGGCTTCCAGAAGGTGGCGAAATATTACTATTATCCCGCCTTCTGGGAAGGTGGCCCGGTCATCCATTCCTTCGTCAATCTGGAGAAGTGGAACAGCCTGCCGAAAAACTACCAGACGGCGCTGCAGGACGCCTGCGCCTTCGCCAACACCAGCATGATGGCGAAATACGACGCGAAAAACCCGATCGCCATCAAGCAGCTCGTCTCTGAAGGTGCTGTGCTCAGGCCGTTCAGCCAGGAAATCCTCGAGGCCTGCTACAAGGCTGCGCTGGAGGTCTATGCCAATATTTCGGCCTCCAATCCGGACTTCAAGAAGATCTACGAAGATCAGGTCGCCTTCAAGCGCGAAGGTTATCTGTGGATGCAGCTTGCGGAATACACGTTCGATACTTTCATGATGATCCAGCAGCGTAACGGCAAGCTCTGATTATTCGGTGACGGCGGACCGAGCAAAGGCCCTGGGGATTTCGGTCTCCGGGGTTTTTGTTGTTCGCGCATGCCTTCACGCATCCGACAACAAAGGATGATTTACGATCAATTCCGTTGTGGGCAAAAGTAGCAGGCTCCGGGGCCAGCTGGAGTGTCGGCGAGGATTGGCCACGCCGACCTCGGCAAAGGCCTTGCTCTCAACTGTGGAGGTGATGCGATGTGGAAAACGCTGAGCATTGCATTCGTCATTAGGAAAAACCGGACAGGCTGGTCAGTGACTGTCCGGTTCCATTTCTAAAGAGAATAAACGGAAGGCAGGGGCGCAACCCTGTCTTCCACTCCACAATCATAAGCGTTTCGCCTAGCCCTTACAAGATGCCGATCAGGGCCCGATCTTCGGGGGCTCGCCAAGATTCGGCATGCCCGGCAATCCACCCGGCTGGCTGAAATTGGGCATGGTGTTGCCACCCTGATTGCCGAAGGCGGGCACTTCGATCTTGATGGAATTCAGATCGACTTCGGGCGCCTTGTCCAGCCAGTAGGTGACGGATTCCGGCCAGAAGATCACGATGGCGACGAGGATAAGTTGCATGCCGAGCCAGGGAATCGCGCCCATGTAGATATCCGATGTCTTGACCGTGCGCGGCGCGATAGAGCGCAGGTAGAACAGCGCAAATCCGAAGGGCGGATGCATGAAGCTCGTCTGCATGTTGATGCAGATCAGAACGCCGAACCAGATGAGGTCGATGCCGAGCGACTGGGCGATCGGCGCCAGCATTGGAATGACGATGAAGGCGATTTCGAAGAAATCGAGGAAGAAGGCGAGGAAGAAGATGAAGATGTTGACGAAAATCAGGAAGCCAATGGGGCCGCCCGGAATGCCCGATAGCATATGCTCGATCCAGAGCGAACCGTCCATGCCCTGAAAGACGAGGGAGAAGCAGGTGGCGCCGACCAGAATGAACACCACCATGGAGGTGATATGCATGGTGGAATGCATGCCCTGCTTGATGAGGTCCCAGGTGAGGCGGCGGTGCGCGGCGGCCAGCGCCATGGCGCCCACGACCCCGAGCGCACCGGCTTCGGTGGGCGTCGCGAGGCCGAGGAAAATGGTGCCGAGCACGAGGAAAATCAGCACGATGGATGGGATCATGCCCGCCAGCACGCGGAACACCAGCGCCCGGTTGAGCTCTCCCCGCGCTTCCGGCGGCAGCGCCGGCAGGTCCTTCGGCCGCACGACCGACATGAACAGGATGAAGAGCATGAAGATGGCGACCTGCAGGATCGAGGGGCCGATGGCGCCCAGATACATGTCGCCAACGGATTTACCGAGCTGGTCGGCAAGCACGATCAGCACCAGCGAAGGCGGGATGACCTGCGTGATCGTTCCCGATGCGGCGATGACGCCGGTGGCAAGTCGCGGGTTGTAACCATATTTCAGCATGATCGGCAGCGAGATGACGCCCATGGTGATGACCGAGGCGGCAACCGTGCCGGTAATCGCACCAAGGATCGCGCCGACGATGATGACGGCATAGGCAAGGCCGCCGGGAATGGCGCCGAACAGCTTGCCCGTTCCTTCAAGCAGATCCTCTGCAAGCCCGCATCGCTCGAGGATCGCGCCCATGAAGGTGAAGAAGGGGATGGCCAGCAGAAGGTCGTTCGAGACGATGCCGAAGATGCGCAGCGGCAGGGCCTGAAGGAAGGCCGGCGAAAAATGCTCCGTGAAGATGCCGATGACGCCGAAAACGAGACCGACGGTGGCGAGCGAGAAAGCAACCGGAAATCCGTAAAGCATGAAGATGATCATGCCGAGGAACATCAGTGGCGGAAGAATACCATATTCGAACATGGGAAATATCCTGAAGGTTCAGATCGGTGCGATCATTGCAGGGGTTTTTCGTACTTCGTATCGAGCGCATAAAGCCCGTTGAGGGCGCCTATGCGCTTGATGAGTTCGGAAAAACCCTGAAGAACCAGAAGGGCGAAACCGGCGAAGATGATGAATTTCACCGGCCAGCGGATGAGGCCGCCGGCATTGGAGGACATTTCGCTCTGATGCCAGGATAGCGTGAACATGGGCCAGGAAAGCCAGGCGAGGTAAAAGCAGCCGGGAAGCAGGAACAGCACAATGCCGATAATGTCCACCCAGATGCGGCTGCGCGGTGAAATCGCACCATAAATGATGTCCACTCGCACATGTTCATTCATGCGCAGCGTGTAGGATGCGCCGATCAGCACGATGAAAGCGAACATGTACCACTGGATCTCCAGCCAGCCGTTCGAACTGTAATTGAAGGCATAACGGACCATGGCATTGCCGGCGCTGACGAGGCAGCAGATGAGCACGAGATAACCGGCAGCCTTGCCCAGAGCTTCGCTTGCAAGGTCTATCAGCGCGCTTAGTTTTAAAAGCGATTTCATAACTTTCCCCTCTTCCCTTTTCGGGCCCTTTGCGGGTTTATGGCGGAGAGTAAAGCCCGGTGGCCCTGCTGCGGCCACGCCTCCACGTGCTTCCGCTGCCACAGGCTCCAGAGCTCCTCCCCACAGAATCCCGTGTATGGTCAGGCGGTTCGAAAAGCAACCAAAACCACCATGAAACAGCTTGGCGGACCGCCGTTTTCAACCGTTTGCGAAAGAATGTTGCCCAATGACATGTTTTGCCCGGTTGAGCGGCAACGATGCATGCCGTTGCCGCTCTTTCGCTGAGAACGCATTGCGCTTTTCGGCGACTTCATGTTACCTCTGGTTACGGAGAATCCGGCATTGGCCCGTGATCGTCCACGGGCAGATTTACCGTGTGACGGGTATGACGGATGGAGCACAAGGGGAAGCGGAATGAGCGAACACCACACGGGTCCTGTCGAAGTCGGCGCCGAGATGAACTACGCCGAGCACGAAAAGACCTATAACGGTTTTCTGGCCTTGACGAAGTACGGCACCATGATGCTGTGCGTCCTGATGCTGGCCATGGTCGCGGGTTTCTTCACCACCGCCGGCTTCCTTGGTGGCCTGGTCGTCTTCGTCGTGCTGTCGGCTGCGGGTTTCTTTTTGCTGCGCTGAACGATCCCGTTCATGAGCGGTTCCCGTGCCGGGGACCGGGCGATGCCGGATAACCGGAAAGGCCAAGCCATGAATCGTCTGTTATATTGTCTGTTTCTGCTGGTGGCGATTGCGCATCCCGCTTTGTCACGCGATCTCTCACCTGCCGAGCAGGATAGTCTTCGCACGCAGATAGAGCGATTTCAGACGGCTTTGAGCACGCAGGATTTCGATGTCGTCGGCAAGACGGTGCCGCCGAAAATCTTTGAATTCATCGCAGGCGAAGCGGGTATTACCGCGAAGCAATTGCGTGGCGCCTTGACCGCGCAGATGCAGATGGCGCTCGCGGCGGTCAAGATAACCGAGTTCACCATGGATACGCAGGCGATCAGCCTTGCGCAAACGTCCGATGGAACGCCCTATGCGCTCATTCCGACCAGGACGGTGATGGAAACCGGCGGCCAGACGATAGAGGCGAAATCCCACACGCTGGCGCTGATGGACGGTGCGGACTGGTATTTGCTGGGGGTGAGCGACCAACAGCAGGTCACGATCCTGCGTAAGGTCTATCCGTCCTTCGCCGAGGTGGTGTTTCCGGACGGTTCCATGCAGCCGGTGAAATAGCTCCGCCTTCCCGAACTCAGGAAAAACGTCCCGGCCGGAAAGGATCGATCGAGATTTCCGTCTCCTCTCCGCTGGCCAGTTGCGTCACCAGACGGGCGGTTGCTGCCGATTGTGTCAGCCCCAGATGGCCATGGCCGAAGGCATAGATGACGGACGGGGTGGCGCGTGCCGTGCCGATGACGGGAAGACAGTCCGGCATGGACGGGCGGAACCCCATCCATTGTTTCCCGCCTTCCAGTTTGAGGCCGGGCAGGAAACGTCCTGCTTTCTTCAGCATGGCTTCCGCACGGCGGAAATTCGGCTTCAATTCCAGCCCGCCGAGTTCGACCGCGCCGCCAATGCGGATGCCCGTCGATAGCGGAGTGACGACGAAGCCATGATCGTTGAAATAAAGCTGGCGCGTCAGGTTGAAGGCTTCGGGGGAAAGCGTGGTGTTGTAACCACGTTCCGTTTCCAGCGGCACGATGTTGCCAAGCGTCGCGGCAAGTTTTCTCGACCAGGCGCCGCAAGCGATCACCACTTTGTCGGCATCGATCTTGTCGCCATTTTCCAGCGTCACGATCGTACTTTCGCCGACGGCATCGATGCGTTCGGCCTCGCCTTTGCGCAGGCTGGCGCCGCGGGCGATTACCAGATCGAAAATGGCGCGGGTGAAATCGTAAGGGTCGGTGACCTGCAGGCCATCCGGCGAAAACATGGCATGGCGGAACTGGGGCGCGAGACCCGGCTGCAGTTCCTCGATTTCGGGGCGGCCGACGCGCTGGAAGGTGAAGCCGGCGCTTTCCTTTTCGTCCCAGTCCCCGCGGGCGGCATTGAGACTTGCCTCACTGTCGTAAAGATCGAGCGTGCCGGTTTTCGAAACGAGATGCGAAAGTTCCGGCATCGCCGCTACATGAGCCATTTCCACGGCAGCCAGGCGGTTGATGTCCGTGAGTGACTTCAGCCCATGGCGAAAGTTGCGCTCGGCGCTCGCGCGCCAGAAACGCCACAGCCAGGGTGCGATCTTCGCCGCATAGGCGGGCGGCACACTGAGCGGGCCGAGCGGATCGAACAGCCAGCGCGGCGCTTTTTTCATGATGCCGGGCGCGGGAATGGGGATGATTTCAGGGAAGGCCAGAATGCCGGCATTGCCGGAACTCGCGCCCCGGGCAACCTCGCCGCGCTCCAGCAGCACCACCTCGCGTCCGGCATTCTGCAGATAAAGCGCCGCCATGGAACCGATAATGCCGGTGCCGATCACCAGCACATCGCATTTCAGGGTTTTGGTCATCGGCGCTCCTGCAACACAAATCTTTCAACCCCGCATAACAATGAATGCCGCCCCGATGAAAGGCCGTATCGTATTGCCGGCGCAGAAATATCAGCACTGTGGCAAATAAGCGGTCCGAAATAAACAAGGCGAATATATTCGCGATGAAGCATACTCGCGGTCGATTGATGTTCCGGATCAATAGTTATGGTTCATTATTAATCGCTATTTAACAGTGTCCGGCTAGTTTCGCGTGCAGGCGGGCCGACCGTTTTTCATCTCTATATTTCGAGGGTGGAGCAGGTCTGCATATGGATTACTGTTTGGGGGTTTCAAAAAGATGTCTTACTTTTCTAAACTTGGTCTTGAAGCTTCTGCGGTGCTTGATGCGCTTAGCCGCTCACAGGCCATCATCGAGTTCGATCTGACCGGCAAGATTTTGAAAGCGAACGATAATTTCTGCAAGGCCGTCGGCTATCAGCAGTCTGAAATCGTTGGGCGTACCCACAGCATGTTCCTGTCTCCCGAAGATGCGGCCTCGCCTGAATACAAGAGCTTCTGGGCGAAGCTGTCGCGTGGCGAATACGATCAGGGTCAGTATCGACGTCGGGCTAGGAATGGCGACGAAATCTGGATCGAAGCTTCCTACAATCCCGTGTTCCGTTTCGGCAAGCCCTACAAGGTGGTCAAGATTGCAACCGACATCACCTCGATCAAGCGCAAGAGCGCTGAGGATGACGGGAAACTGGCGGCGCTCTCCCACGCGCAGGCCATAATCGAATTTACGCCCGAAGGGAAAATCCTCAGCGCCAACGAAAATTTCCTCGCGACGCTCGGTTACACGGCGGAAGACATCATCGGCAAACATCATTCGATGTTCTGCGAGCCTGCCTATGTCCAGTCTCAGGACTATCGGGATTTCTGGAAGGAACTCGGAAAGGGCCACTTCTCGACGGGGCAGTTCATGCGCCTTGGCAAGGATGGCAAACGCGTCTTCATTCAGGCCTCCTATAATCCGATCATTGATGATCGGGGCCGCGTCTTCAAGGTAGTGAAATTCGCTTTCGATGTGACGGACCGGATGCATGCGGTTGAGGAACTTGGTGCTGCGCTCGAGCGGCTTTCTCAATGCAATATCCGTATTACGCTGGACAAACCCTTCGTCGGCGAGTTCGAACGGCTGCGCCACGATTTCAATAAATCCATCGCTGAATTCCAGAAGACGCTGGAAAATGTTCTCGGCCAGACCGGAGACCTGACCCGCAGCAGCCAGGAAGTCAGCGAAGCCTCCGTCAATCTCGCCGAACGTTCGCGTGAGCAGGCGGTGGCGCTCGAGGAGACTTCGGCAGCACTCGAAGAAATCACCGCGACGGTCCGTTCCTCGACAGAAAACATGAAAGAGACCCGCAAGCTCGTTCAGAGCGCGCGGACATCCACCGTGGCTTCCACCGAGGTCGTGGAGCGGACAGTCGATGCCATGCAGCGTATCGAGACGGCTTCGCGGGAAATCAGCCAGATCATCGGTGTGATCGACGAAATCGCCTTCCAGACGAACCTGCTGGCGCTGAATGCCGGCGTGGAAGCTGCGCGCGCGGGTGACGCGGGCAAGGGTTTTGCTGTCGTGGCGCAGGAAGTGCGCGAGCTGGCGCAGCGTTCCGCCAATGCCGCGAAGGAAATCAAGGCGCTGATCAACAATTCCGGCATCGAGGTTCTGGAAGGCGTCAGGCTGGTGGGCGAAACCGGCGAAGCGCTGAAGCAGATCGACGCGCTGGTCAGGCACATTGACGGCAATGTCGACATGATCGCCAAGGCGGCGGACGAGCAGGCCGTCGGCATCAGCGAGATCAACAAGGCGGTCAACCGGCTGGACCGGATGACGCAGGAGAATGCGGCGATGAGCGCCCGTACCACGGTGATCAGCACGACGCTGGCGCAGGGCGCGGATGCGCTGGCGCAGCTTGTCAGCCTGTTCAAGCTGAACCGCCGTACGGTGCAGCGGGAAGACGGATCGTCCACCCGCCCGGATACTCCGAATACGGCCCGGCGCGACCAGATGTCGGCACGAGCGGCCGCGTAAAGGAGCGGGCTCAGGCCCGCTTCAGCTTGAGAATGGGATTCGGTGGATGCGGATGCCTTTGAACGGGCATCCGCATGGTTTTTTTCACCTCAGCGCCGGTCGTTCGATACCGAGGTGGTCGCGCAGCGTCGAGCCTTCGTAGTCCTTGCGGAACAGGCCGCGCTCCTGCAGCAGGGGAACGACCTCGCGGTTGAATTCCTCCAGCCCGCCGGGGAAGAAGGGCGGCATGACGTTGAAGCCGTCAGCCGCGCCGTTTTCGAACCATTCCTGCATCCGGTCCGCCACATCCTTGGCCGTGCCCATGACGATATGGTGGCCGCGGCCGGCGGCAACGCGCAGCGCCAGCTCCCGGATCGTCAGCTTTTCGCGGCGCGCCAGTTCGGTCAGAAGTTCGGCGCGGCTGCGCAGCTGGTCGGAAATCGGCAGGTCCGGCAGCGGGCCATCGAGATCGTAATCAGTGAGGCTGTGGCCGATGCGTTCTTCAAGCAGCGGCATGGCGCTCTTGATATCGGTCCAGCGGTTCAGTTCCTTCAGTTTTTCGCCAGCCTCTTCAAAGCTCCTGCCGATGATCGGCATGAAGCCGGGCATCACGGCGACGCTCGCCGGATCGCGGCCGAATTTTTCCACGCGGGCTTTAAGGCTCGTATAGAAGGCCTGCGCTTCGGAAATCGCCTGCTGGGCGGTGAATACGATATCGGCGGTGCGGGCGGCGAGATCCTGCCCCGGCCCGGAAGAGCCCGCCTGGATGAGAACCGGGTGGCCCTGCGGCGAGCGCGGAATATTGAGCGGTCCCTTGACCGTGAAATATTTGCCCGCGTGGTTGAGGATATGGACCTTTTCCGGATCGACGTAGCGGCCCGCCTGCTTGTCCTTGACGAAGGCGTCGTCATCCCAGCTGTCCCACAGGCCGCGAACGACATTCACATATTCTTCCGCCACCGCATAACGCTCGTCATGCTCGGGATGGTCCTTGGAAAAATTCGCCGCCGTGCGGGCATAAGAGGTGGTGACGATGTTCCACGCCGCACGGCCATGGCTCAGATGATCGATGGACGCGAAGGCGCGGGCGGTGTGGTAGGGCTCGCCATAGGTGGTGGAGGCGGTTGCGGCCAGCCCGATCTTGTCGGTGACCATGGCAAGGGCTGCCAGCAGGGTCAGCGGCTCGAAACGCGCGATCATCGAGGGATGGGCGTCGACGCCGCTGGTCAGGCCGTCGGCCAAGAATACCATGTCGAACTTCGCCGCTTCGGCCATTTTCGTAACACGGGTGAGCAGATCGAAATTTTCGCTGCCGGCTTCGGCATCGGGGTGACGCCAGCCGGAAACGTGGTGCCCCGCGCCCTGCAGGAAAAGGCCGAGATGCATCTGTCTTTTGCGTGTCGTGGTGGTCATGGGGATCATGCCTTCATGTCGGTCCAGTTATATTTGCGATACCAGAAGCGTTTCGAGCTTTCTGAGGTCAGCTGCGGTTTTCATGGACCGCACCAGTGCCGGAATGCCGGCGAATTTCTCATTGCCGCCGGTCGCGTCGGCAAATTTTTCGGTCGGGTCATCGATGCCAGGAAGGCCGTCGACACGGCGCGACAGCACCGTGCCGTCCTTCTTCGTCACGTCGATGACCACGAACCGGGTGGTCGGATCGGGCGAGAGGCGGCGGGCGGTCTCGTCATGCCGGCGTGAGACTTTGGCGGAAAGGGCAAGCAGGTCGTCGCGCGTCGGGCGTTCGTCGAAATGGCCGATGCCGAGCGCTCCATCCGTCAGCGCTGCGGCAAAGACATATTCGGCGCTGAAGCGCGCATCGATGCCGGTCGTGGGCGTGGCCGGCCCGACGAGGGCGGCATCGCCGCCGGGCGGGAAGGTAATGGTGACCGTTTCGATCTCGTCCGGCGTCAGATTATTGCTGTTGCGCAGCGCCAGCGCGCCGACGGCAACGGGATGGCTGGCGGTGCAGCAGGGAAAGGCCTTTAGGGTGAGGCCGGGGGAGACGATTTGCCAGGGTGCGCCCCAGCCGGAGAGAACGCGTTTTGGCTGTTCGGCGCCGAAGGCGTAGGCGGAATAAAAACCGATGGGGTTTTCCAGAAAATCCGGCGCGCCCTGAAAACCTGATCGCGCCAGCCGCGCGGCGGTAAGGCCGGCGCGCGTGGCGAGCCCGGCATGCAGCGGCTTGGCGTCATAACCGAATTGCAGGCGAAGCCCGGCCGATTGGGTGGCAGCGAGTCCGAGCGCAACGGCTGTTGTCTGCGGATCGAATTTCAGGAGATGGGCAATCGCTGCTACAGCGCCGATGGGGCCGAGCGTGGCGGTGGCGTGGAAGCCGTTTTCGTAATGCTTCGTTCCGAGCGACAGGCCAAGCCGCGCCATGGTTTCCAGCCCGACAATATAGGCGGCGATGAAGGCATCGGCCGTGGAGCTCTCTTCGACCGCGACAGCCAGCAAAGCGGGAATGATGGCGACGGTCGGGTGGCCGCGCACGCTGCCGTGCACATCGTCATAGTCAAGCACGTGCCCGGCGTGACCGTTGATGAGGGCGGCGGTGAAGGCATCTGTGCGCAGATCGTGGCCGATAATGCCCGCCGCGCCTGAGGTTCCAGGTGTAAAGCTGTCGATCAGGATTTTCGTGCTTCTGTCGGCAGCGCCACCCAGCACGCAGGCGAAAAAATCGATCAGCGCCGTGCGGGCGATGGCCACCGCATCCTCGTCACGCAGGGGATCGGAGGCGGCAATCGCTTCTGCAAGATGAAGGGTGAGTTTTTCGTCGGCGGTCATGGCATCATATCCCTTCGCCGTCATTGACCCGTGCCACCTGCCCACCGAGCCCCTTGACGAAGGCGTTGATGCGCGGATTGGTCGACTTGTAGAAGATGTGCTCCGGCGTGCCCTGATCGACGATCAGGCCGTTTTCGGTGAAGACGATATTGTCGCTGATTTCTTCGGCAAAACGCATTTCGTGCGTGACGAGAATGCTGGTCATGCCGTCATTGACGAGATCGCGGATGACCGCGAGCACTTCGCCCACGGTTTCCGGGTCGAGTGCGGAGGTGACCTCATCGAACAACACCAGTTCCGGCCGCATGGCAAGTGCGCGGGCAATCGCCACACGCTGCTGCTGGCCGCCGGAAAGCTGGCCGGGATAGGCATCGACCTTCTGGGAAAGACGCACTTTTTCCAGCAATTCGCGGGCATGGCGCTCGGCTTCCGCCTTCGGCGTACCGAGAATCTTGATCGGTGCGATGGTGATATTTTCCATCACCGTCAGATGCGGAAAGAGGTTGAACTGCTGGAACACGATGCCGATGCGCTTGCGCAGCGCGATGCGCTCAGCCTCGGTCTTCAGCAGGTCCACTCGCGTGCCGCCGACGGTGATCTTGCCCGATTGCGGAATGAGCAGGCCGTTGATGCAGCGCAGGATGGTGGACTTGCCGGAGCCGGAAGGGCCGATGATGGAGACGGCGTCGCCCTTGTTCACCGTAAGGTCGATGCCCTTCAGGACCTGATTGTCACCGAAGGACAGGTGTATGCCTTCCAGTTCAACCAGTGCTTTTGCGGCGGTTTGTGGTGCGGGTGCGGACATGGCTTGTTCCAATCAGCGGGAAGCGAAGCGCCGCTCGAGGCGCTGCGTGAAACGGGAGACAGGATAGCAGAACAGGAAGAACGCCATCAGAACGGTGAGGTAAACCACAACGGTGAAATCGTTGCGCTGTACGGCGGTGCTGGCGTCTGTCGCGGCGTGCAGAAGTTCATGCACGCCGACCAGTGAGGCGAGCGCCGTACCCATGGTGATCGACGCATAGAGGTTCATCCATGGCGGCAGCGAGCGCTTCACGCATTGCGGCAGGATGATCCAGCGCAGTGTCTGGTTGCGCGAAAAGCCCAGCCCCTGCGCCGCTTCCCATTGCGCCGTCGGAATGGACTGGATGGCGCCGCGGGTGATTTCGGCGATATGGGCACTGGCCGGAATGGCGAGACCGACGACGGCCTTGATCCAGTCCGGGAAGGGAATGTAGTTGCCGAAAGCGACGATCTCGAAGGGGAAGATGTAGGTCGCGGCAAAGATCAGCACCAGATGCGGGGCGTTGCGGAATATCTGGACATAGGTGAGCGCAGGCGCGCGCACGAGGCGATAGGGCGCAAGCTCCATGATGCCGAGGAGGACGCCGATGAAGGTGCCGATGGCGATCGCAAGGATGCTGATCAGCACATTCATGGCAAAACCCTTGGCCAGATAGGGCAGCCATTGCAGCAGCACCTGACCGAGGGACGGATCGAGGATCAGCCACAGAATGACGGCAATCAACACGCCGAGCAGCAGAATGGTGCCGAAAGGTGGCTTCTTCACCGCCTGTGTTGGAGAAACCACCGCACTCATTGACCGAACCCCGGAACCGCAAGACGCCGTTCAAGCCAGAGACCGGCCCTTGCGACGATAAAATTGATGACGCTGAAGAAGATCAGGATGACGATCATCAGCTCGACCACATTGTCGCGCTGTGTCCAGATCAGGATCGAGGCATAGGTGATTTCACCCACCGCAATTGCCGAGCCGACCGTGGTGAGCTTCACCAGATTGACGAGGTTGTTGATGATGGAGGGCAGCGCCGTGCGGATGGCCAGCGGAAACTCCACATAACGCAAAATCTCGAAGGAACTGAAACCGATCGCACGCGCCGCCTCGATGGTGGTGGCCGGCACTGCCTCGATACCGCCGCGCAACGCTTCGGCATGGAAAGCGGCAATGTGCAGGCCGGTGATGGCGACGACCCAGAAAAAGGGTGTCAGCGGATTGTTCTGCGCGCCGCCGAGAGCGTTGGAAATCAGCATGTTAAGCACAAGGAAACCGCACATCAGCTGCACCAGCGTCGGCGTGTTGCGCGTCAGTTCCACATAGGCGCGCACGGGGCCGGCAAGCCAGACCTTGCCCGATGTCAGCATGGCCGCGAAAATGAAGCCGAAGACGAGGCTGAGCGGCAAAGTGACGGCGACGAGGATCAACGTCATCTTCATGCCGTCGAGCCAGATCTGAACCTCGTAACCGCTGTTCAGAAAGTCATAGTTGAGGCCGAGATGCGCGGCCAGTTCTATGAAGCGCGCTGTAAATCCATCCTGCATCGGAAATCCATGCTGTTGTCGCGGGTGCGCCGCCCTGCAGGCGGCCCCAGAATGACCTGTCTTGCTTTAAAGCAGAAAAGAACGGTGGGCGAAACCGACCGTTCCCGATAGTCAGGGGAAATCGCCATGATAGCAGCCGCCCTTGCGTCATGCCGGCCACCGGAACAAGCCCGGGGATGATGATCCGGCATCCAGCCACGGCGCGTCTGCGCCGTGAAGGTGTCTTTCGCGAACAAGGATTTGACCGCGCTGGACCCCGGATCCTGTCCGGGGTGACGGAGTGAGCGAGTTGCCCGGTTCCTTACTGCGCCGAAAGCTTCTTCTGCTGCTCTTCCATATAGCCGATGCTCGGCAGACGGTTGGCCTTGGCGAATTCGAGCATCTTGCCCGACGCGTGCAGTTCCTTGACGATTTTGTCGAGAGCGGCCTGCGTGTCGCTTTCGCCCTTGCGCAGCCAGATCACGGAATCCGATGGGATGAGGTCGGTGGGAATAAGGATGCCGTAATCCTTCCACTCATCGGCGCGGTCCTGGAGCATCAGGCTCAGCGTGCCGTTGACGTGAACGGAGACGTCGCAATTGCCGCCCTTGAGCGCCAGCAGCGATTCCGGCTGGCTTGGCAGCGCCTTTACCTGCGCGCCATATTGCTCGATCAGCGGCTGGGTGTAGTTGGAGCCTTGCGAAACGCAGGCGATCTTGCCCTTCAGGTCCGGCCAGTCCTTGATGCCACTGTCCTTGCGGCCGATGGCGGCCCCACCCTGGCGGTCATAGGGGGTCGGTACGTAATCGAGCGTTTTGGCGCGCTCTTCTGTGTACTGCATGTTGGCGATCAGAATATCGACCTTGCCCTGCTGCAGGAACTGCACGCGGTTCGGCGGGGTCACGGTTTCGGTGACCAGCTCGACACCGAGGCCGGCGGCCAGCGCCTTGGCGACGTCGATGTTGAGACCCTTCTGCTCCTGCGTCTTCGGATCGATAAAGCCGAAAGGCGCGCCGGACAGGATGACGCCGACGGTGAGCTTGCCGCGACCCTTGATGCGGTCGAGCGTTGCGTCCGCGTGAGCGGCGGTGGCCATCGTAGCGATGACAACCGTTCCGGCAATGAGTTTTGCGGCAAATCTGGAGAAAGAGAGGGCCATGGGTATTTCCTTTTGATTGTAGGTGGAAACTACATGAGGCACCCGCCAAGAGCGAGAATTGGCATTGCGTGAAAAATAGTATGAATAAAATCCGGTTCCAATAAATCTTTTGGAGAGAAAAATTATCCTAATAATTTTGAATTGTAGAATCCTGTTCTTTTCCTCCCTTGCTATGTGCCAGTTTGTCAGGAGGGGGGGGGTTGTCCGGATGTCGCTGAGGACCGGATGGCCCCATGCGGAGCAAGCGCATCCGGCTCGTCTCTTCGCCCCGTCGGGGAGAAGGTCGCGGCAGCGGGATGAGGGGGGGCGAGCGATATGCGGAGAGCGTGCCCCCTCATCTGCCCTTTTGGGGCATCTTCTCCCCGCCGGGGAGAAGAAAAAAGCCGCACGCCCTGTTCTTATCGTCCGGCATTATAGGCCGCGATTGCCGCCATGTTGACGATGTCGCTGTCCTTCGCGCCCATCGAGGTGATCTGTACCGATTTGTCGAGACCGACAAGAAGCGGGCCGATGACGGTTGCGCCGCCCAGTTCCTGCAGCATCTTGGTGGAGATTGAGGCCGAATGGATGGCGGGCATGACCAACACATTGGCCGGGCCGGAAAGCCGGGCGAAGGGATACTGGCTCTGCATGCGGTGATGGTTCAGCGCCACATCGGCCGACATTTCGCCGTCGACCTCGAAATTGACGTTGCGCCTGTCGAGAATTTTCACCGCCTCGCGCACCTTGTCGGAACGTTCGCCGGTCGGCTGGCCGAAGGTGGAATAGGCGAGCATGGCAACGCGCGGCTCGTAACCGAAACGGCGGGCGAGGCCGGCTGCTTCTTCGGCGATATCGGCAAGGTCTTCCGCGTTCGGCATATCATGCACGGCGGTATCGGCAACGAAGACGGTGCGGTTGCGCGAGACGACCAGCGAAACGCCGATGACGCGATGGCCAGGCTTGGTGTTGATGCAGCGGCGGATATCCTCCAGCGCCGTCGAATAGTTGCGGGTAACGCCGGTGACCACGGCGTCCGCATCGCCCATCGCCACCATGCAGGCGGCGAAATGGTTGCGGTCGTTGTGGACCAGACGCTGCACGTCGCGCAGCAGGAAACCACCGCGCTGCAAACGCGCATAGAGATAATCGACATAGGCATCGACGCGGCTGGAAAGGCGGGCGTTGGTGATCTCGATATTGGCACGGTCGAGATCGATGCCCGCGCGTTCCGCATTGGCCTTGATGATATCGTCACGGCCGAGCAGGATGGCGGTGCCGAGGCCCTGCGCGGTGAAGGAAATCGCCGCACGCATGACCTGTTCTTCTTCGGCTTCCGCAAAAACGACCCGCTTCGGAGAGCGGCGCACCCGCTCGTAAAGGCGCTGCGTGGTGGAAGCCATTGGGTCGCGGCGGGCGGAAAGCTCGCGGGCATAGGCGTCGAGATCGGGCAGCTCACGGCGGGCGACGCCGGTTTCGATGGCGGCTTTCGCCACGGCCACCGGGATGGCCGAGATCAGGCGCGGATCGAAGGGAACCGGAATGATATATTGCGATCCGAAGCGCGGGCGGTTGCCCTGATAGGCGGCGGCCACATCATCAGGAACATCCTCGCGGGCAAGATCGGCCAGCGCCTGTGCCGCCGCGATCTTCATCGCGTCATTGATCTGGCTGGCGCGGACATCGAGCGCGCCGCGGAAGATATAGGGGAAGCCGAGGACATTGTTGACCTGGTTCGGGTAATCCGAGCGCCCGGTCGCCATGATGGCGTCGTCGCGAATGCGCGACACTTCCTCGGGGGTGATTTCCGGGTCGGGATTGGCCATGGCGAAGATGATTGGCTTCGGCGCCATGGAACGGATCATCTCTTCGCTGAAAGCGCCCTTCTGGGAGAGGCCGAATACCACGTCAGCGCCCTTCATGGCTTCCGCCAGCGTGCGATTGTTGGTTTTCACCGCGTGGGCGGATTTCCACTGGTTCATGCCTTCGGTACGGCCCTGATAGATCACGCCCTTGGTATCGCAGAGCGTAATGTTTTCAGGGTTGAACCCCATGGCCTTGATGAGGTCCATACAGGCGATTGCCGCCGCACCCGCGCCGTTGCAGACGAGCTTCGTTGTCTTGAAGTCGCGGCCCGTCAGTTCGATGGCGTTGATGAGGCCGGCGGCGGCGATGATGGCGGTGCCATGCTGATCGTCATGGAAAACGGGAATGTCCATCAGCTCGCGCAGGCGGCTTTCGATGATGAAACATTCCGGCGCCTTGATGTCTTCCAGATTGATGCCGCCGAAGGAGGGGCCAAGGTAACGCACGCAATTGATGAACTCATCGGCGTCTTCGGTATCGACCTCAAGATCGATGGAATCGACATCGGCGAAGCGCTTGAATAGAACGGATTTGCCTTCCATGACCGGCTTGGAGGCGAGCGCGCCGAGATTGCCGAGGCCGAGGATGGCGGTGCCGTTGGAGATGACCGCAACCATGTTGCCGCGCGTGGTATAGTCGTAAGCGGTCGCCGGATTTTCGGCGATGGCTTTCACCGGCACGGCCACGCCCGGCGAATAGGCGAGCGACAGGTCCCGCTGCGTCGCCATCGGTTTGGTCGGGGTGATTTCCAGTTTCCCGGGCCGGCCTTCCGCGTGGAAATCCAGGGCTTCCTGATCCGTAACCGATGTTCTTGTGCTGGCGGGTTTGGTCGTGTCGGACATGGGCTGTGCGTGCTTTCGTGTCGATAACAATGTAAAAATATCCGCCGTTGTTATTGTATTTTTCGCGCGCCTGCCAAGCCTTGAATGTTGTTCAGTGCAGCAAATTTAAGCGTGATGAAATTTGCGGCCGATTCAATCGATTAATTCCCGCTCACCATCCGCTTCGCCGCCTACCGTGCCTGCCACGCGTGGAACCTCGCCCGCCGACTGGCGTTAGCTGGGTGCGTCCGCAGGCAATCGACATGCCTCTAAATGCCCCATCGTCCGTTCACCAAGCTTTCACAAGGCGAATTTATGAGCTTGCGCTTATCCGCCCGTGAACCGATGATGGCGGTATTTCGAAATATGTATATTGTCCGGCGCGCCGGGAAATTTTTAGAGTTGGAAAGGTTTTGTTGTGAAGGAACACTCTCGAAAGATCACGCCGGTTCTTCTGGCCGGCGGTGCTGGTTCGCGGCTTTGGCCGGTATCGCGCGATCAGTTGCCCAAGCAGTTTCAGCCGCTGGTCGGCAATCTTTCGACATATCAGCAGACGCTGCAGCGGGTGGGAGACAAGAGCCTTTACGCCGAGCCGCTGGTGATCACCAATGAGGATTTCCGGTTCTTCGCCCGCCGTCAGGCCGAAGAGATCGATCTGCCGGCAACCGTGGTGCTGGAGCCCGCCCGCCGCGACAGCGCCGCCGCCATGGCCGCCGCTGCCGTGCTGGCCGAGCGCCGCGAGCCCGGATGCCTGGTGCTGGCGCTTGCAGCCGACCATGTGGTGCTCGATGCCGACAAGTTTTCAGAGGCCGTGAAACTCGGCGCAAAAGCCGCCGATCAGGGCAATATCGTCGTCTTCGGCCTGGTGCCCACCGAACCGCGCACCTCCTACGGTTATATCAAGCCGGGTGATGCGATCGATGGCGAAAAAGACCTCAGCACCGTCGACGCCTTCGTGGAAAAGCCGGATATGAAGACGGCGATCTCCTATCTGGAAAAGGGTTATCTCTGGAATTCCGGCAACTTCCTGTTCCGCTCCGATGTGATGATCGCCGAACTGAAGGCCTTCGCCCCGGAGATTCTTGCGGCGGTGACGCAGGCGGTCGAGCAATATGAAAGCGACCTCGGTTTCGTGCGCCTGCATCAGGCAAGCTTCGAGGCTTCCCCGAAAAACTCCATCGACTATGCGGTGATCGAGAAGACCAAACGCATGGCGGTGGTGCATGGCCATTTCCGCTGGTCGGATATCGGCAGCTGGGATGCGATCTGGGAAATTGCCGACAAGCGCGGCAACGACAATGCGCTGGAAGGCAACGGCGTCTTCATCGATTCTGAAGGCTGCCTCATCCATTCGACGCAATTGCTGACGACGGTGGTGGGCGCCAGGGACATGGTGGTGGTGGCCACCAAGGACGCGGTTCTGGTGGTGCCGAAGAACCGGGTGCAAGACGTGAAGGGTCTGGTGGAGACGCTGAAGGACGGCGAACATGCGCCGCAGACGCAGACCCACAAGCGCGTCTATCGCCCCTGGGGTTATATCGAACACATGTATGTGGACGAGCGTTACAGGGTGGGCCATATCACGGTCGATCCCGGCCACCGCATCTCGTTCCAGAAACATTATCACCGCTCGGAACATTGGATCGTCGTCAAAGGCACGGCGACGGTGACGATCGGCGAAGAGACGAAGTTGCTGACGGAGAACCAGTCGGTCTATATCCCGATCGGCCAGCCGCACCGGCTTGCCAATGAGGGTCAGATCCCGCTCGAACTGGTCGAAATCCAGACCGGAGCCTATATCGGCGAGGATGATGTCATCCGCATCGAGGACGATTATAAACGGCAATAACCTCGCTGGCCGCATTGAAGATCGAAGGCGAGCCGGACATTGTTCGTCTCGCCTTTTCCCTTTCACGGTGCCAGTGCGTTCACGCAATGGGCAAAGGCGTGGGAAAACATCCGGCAGGTCCGATCGCGATGCGAGAGACGGCCTCGGCTCGAAACTTTGAAGAGCAGCATAGCCAATATGTTACGCGGCGGGACGAGGATTTTTACGCCGCCGGTTCGCTCGGTTTCTCGCTCTGTAAAAGCCCCGCAATGACCCGGAATAGATTCGTATTTTAGGCGGTTGCCTAATCAAAAATCTTCGCATACGTTCCAACTGCAACGTTTCAGTGAGGGAGGAGACTCATGCGAATGCGTGTTATTTCTGCGGCTTTTCTGGCCAGCGTCATGATTCCGGCGGGTATCGCCGGGGCCACCGATCTTGAGGTGACCCATTGGTGGACATCGGGCGGCGAAGCCGCAGCGGTCGCCGAACTGGCCAAGGCTTTCGACGCAACCGGGAACAAATGGGTGGATGGCGCGATTGCCGGTTCGGGCGGCACGGCCCGTCCGATCATGATCAGCCGTATCACCGGCGGCGACCCGATGGGCGCGACCCAGTTCAACCACGGCCGTCAGGCGGAAGAGCTGGTGCAGGCAGGCCTGATGCGCGATCTGTCCGATGTTGCCGCAAAGGGCAACTGGAAGGACGTCATCAAGCCGGCAAGCCTGCTCGACAGCTGCACCATCGACGGCAAGATTTACTGCGCGCCGGTAAACATCCATTCCTGGCAATGGCTATGGCTTTCCAATGAAGCCTTCAAGAAGGCGGGCGTCGAGGTTCCGAAGAACTGGACGGAATTCGTTGCCGCCGCGCCGGCGCTGAAAAAGGCCGGCATCCAGCCGCTTGCGCTCGGTGGGCAGGCATGGCAGGCCAACGGCCTGTTCGACACGCTGACGCTTTCGATCGGCGGCAAGGACCTTTATCAGAAGGTCTATGGCGACAAGGATGCCGAGGCGGCAGCCGGGCCCGAGATGGCGAAGATTTTCGCGGCTGCCGTTGAGGCGCGCGACATGGCCAAGGGCACCAATGTTCAGGACTGGAACCAGGCCACCAACATGGTCATCACCGGCAAGGCCGGCGGCCAGATCATGGGTGACTGGGCGCAGGGTGAATTCCAGCTTGCAAACCAGAAGGCCGGCACGGATTATTCCTGCCTTCCCGGTCTTGGCCTCAGTGAATATCTCACCACGGGTGGCGACGCCTTTTATTTCCCTGTTTTGAAGGACGAGGCGAAAACCAAGGCGCAGGACGTTCTCGCCGCAACCATCGTCGACCCAAAAACGCAGGTGGCCTTTAACCTGAAGAAAGGCTCGCTGCCGATCCGCGGCGACGTCGATCTGAATGCAGCCAATGACTGCATGAAAAAGGGTCTGGCAATTCTGGCCAAGGGCAATGCCCTGACCAGCACCGACCAGCTGATTTCCGCCGATACGCAGAAACAGAAGGAAGACCTGATGGCGGAATTCTTCGCGGGCTCGATGTCGGCGGAAGACGGGCAGAAGCGCTTCGCGGACATTATCGGTTCGGCGGACTGAGTGTGATCTCTCCGGGTGGGAAAGCGGTTCGCCGCTTTCCTTTCCAGCGTCCTGCCTGTGCAACAATCATCAGCACGGGCAGGGGGTTTCATGCGGTGAGGCTATTGCCTGACTGTTGACTGTAACGTTACAGGAGGAGGTAACATGGCAGGTCAAGCGCGCTCGGGGCGCCCCAACCAGCTTTTCCGCAATCTTAATTCCAAGATTGCCTCCATTCCCATGATACTGACCGCCATGGTGATCTTCCTCGGCGGAACGATCTGGACGGTGGTTTATTCCTTCACCAATTCAAAGCTTCTGCCGCGCGCGAGTTTCATCGGTTTCGATCAATATGAGCGTTTGTGGGCAGCACCACGCTGGATCGTGTCCATCCAGAATCTGGCGATCTACGGCGTGCTGTCGCTGATTTTCAGCCTCGTCATCGGTTTTGTGCTGGCGGCGCTGATGGATCAGAAAATTCGTTTCGAAAACACCTTTCGCACCATTTTTCTCTATCCTTTCGCCCTGTCCTTCATCGTCACCGGCCTTGTCTGGCAATGGCTGCTGAACCCGGAATTCGGCATCCAGTCCGTGGTTCGCTCGATGGGCTGGGAAAGTTTCACCTTCGACCCGCTCTATAATTCCCAGATCGTTATCTACGGCATCCTGATCGCGGCACTCTGGCAGGGCACGGGGCTCGTCATGTGCCTGATGCTGGCGGGCCTTCGCGGTATCGATGAGGACATCTGGAAGGCGACGCGTGTTGACGGCATTCCGATGTGGAAGACCTATATTCTCATTATCATTCCCATGATGCGGCCGGTCTTCATCACCACGCTGGTCATCATCGCCAGCGGCATCGTCAAGGTCTACGATCTCGTCGTGGCGCAGACCAGCGGCGGGCCGGGTATCGCATCTGAAGTACCGGCGAAATATGTCTATGACTACATGTTCCAGGCACAGAACCTGGGGCAGGGCTTCGCCGCCTCGACAATGATGCTCCTGACGGTCGCGATCATCATCATTCCATGGGCCTACCTCGAATTCGGAGGCAAGAAGCGTGGCTAATATCAGCACATTGAACACGGTTGTCGCCGCCAGCGATGCGGTTGCCCAGGACCTTTCCGGCCCGCGCGGCAGGAAGCCGAGGAAAACCTTTTCCCGCCGCAACATCATACTTTACGGCACGCTTTTCGTGGCTGCCGCCTATTACCTGCTGCCGCTTTACGTGATGGTCGTCACCTCGCTGAAGGGCATGCCGGAAATCCGGCTCGGCAACATCTTCGCGCCGCCGGTGGAAATCACTTTTGAGCCCTGGGTGAAGGCCTGGGCCAATGCCTGCACAGGCTTGAACTGCGACGGGCTTTCACGCGGCTTCTGGAATTCGGTGCGCATCCTCGTGCCTTCGGTGGTGATCTCGATCGTCGTCGCCTCCGTCAGCGGCTACGCCATGGCGAACTGGAAGTTCAAGGGATCGGAACTCTTCTTCTCCATCCTCATCATCGGCGCCTTCATTCCCTATCAGGTGATGATCTATCCGATCGTCATCGTGCTGCGCGAAATGGGTGTTTATGGCACGCTGACCGGCCTCGTCATCGTGCACACCATTTTCGGCATGCCGATCCTGACGCTGCTGTTCCGCAATTATTTCGCCTCGCTGCCGGAGGAATTGTTCAAGGCGGCGCGCATCGATGGCGCCAATTTCTGGCAGATCTATTTCCGCATTATGCTGCCCATGTCGCTGCCGATCTTCGTCGTGGCGATGATCCTGCAGGTGACCGGCATCTGGAACGACTTCCTGTTCGGCGTGGTCTTCACGCGGCCGGAATATTACCCGATGACGGTGCAGCTCAATAATATCGTCAACTCCGTGCAGGGCGTGAAGGAATATAACGTCAACATGGCCGCAACCCTTCTCACGGGTGCCGTGCCGCTGATCGTCTATTTCGTCTCCGGCAGGCTTTTCGTCCGCGGCATTGCCGCAGGCGCAGTAAAAGGTTGAGCTATATGAACAAAAGCGTTTCCATCCGCGATCTTTCCCTGTCCTTCGGTGCCGTCACCGTGCTGAAAGACCTCAATCTCGATATTTACGACGGCGAATTCCTCGTGCTGCTCGGTTCTTCCGGCTGCGGAAAGTCGACCCTTCTCAACTGCATCGCGGGTCTTCTGGAGCCGACCGACGGACAGATATTCATCAAGGACCGCAACGTCACATGGGAAGAGCCGAAGGATCGCGGCATCGGCATGGTGTTCCAGTCCTATGCGCTTTATCCGCAGATGACGGTGGAGAAAAACCTGTCTTTCGGCCTCCAGGTCGCCAAGGTGCCGAAAGAGGAGATCGACCGGCGTGTGAAAAGAGCGGCCGGCATATTGCAGATCGAGCCGCTGTTGAAGCGCAAACCCGCCGAGCTTTCCGGCGGCCAGCGCCAGCGTGTGGCCATCGGCCGGGCGCTGGTGCGGGATGTGGATGTTTTCCTGTTCGACGAGCCGCTCTCCAACCTCGATGCCAAGCTGCGCTCGGAGCTTCGCGTCGAAATCAAGCGGCTGCACCAGTCGCTGAAGAACACCATGATCTATGTGACGCATGACCAGATCGAGGCGCTGACGCTGGCGGACCGCATCGCCATCATGAAAAGCGGCGTCATCCAGCAGCTCGCCGATCCCGTCACCATCTACAACAAGCCGCGAAACCTCTTCGTCGCCGGTTTCATCGGCTCGCCCTCGATGAATTTCCTGCGCGGCGAGTTGATCGAAAAGGACGGCAAGGTGGTTTTCACCACCAATGGCGTGACTTTCGCACTGGACGGTTATCATGCGGAAACGCCGCTCGCAGCCGGCCGTGCCGTGGTTCTGGGTGTCCGCCCCGAACATGTGCGCGTCGATGCCGATATTGTCGGCGGTGAAGTGCATGAGGCGATTGTCGATATCGAGGAACCGATGGGCGCCGACAATCTGATCTGGCTGAAACATGCCGGGCACACCATGTCCGTGCGCGTCGGTGGCCACAGGCGGTTTTCACCCGGCACCAAAGTGCGCCTCGGCCTCGACATGACGATGGCCTCGCTGTTCGACGCGCAAAGCGAGGACCGGCTCTAGAATAGCTTCGATTTACCCCCACACAATCCCAAGACCCAGATCTCTATGGAGGAGACAATGACAGAACTCGGTTTCCAGCTTTACAGCGCCCGTAATTTCCAGCCTTTTTCCAACATTCTGAAGAAGCTTTCGGCGGCGGGTTATAAACATGTCGAAGGTTATGGCGCGATGTACGCTTCGCTGGATGATGCCGGTTTGAAAGGCCTGCGCGCCGAACTCGACGCCAATGGCCTTGCCATGCCGACCGGCCATTTCGGCCTCGATCTTCTTGAGGGCGACCCGAAAAAGGCGCTGAACATCGCGAAAGTTCTGGGTGTTGAGGCGATCTATTGCCCTTATCTGATGCCTGACCAGCGCCCGACAGATGCCGCAGGCTGGTTCGCTTTCGGCAAGCGCCTGGAGGAAGCCGGCAAGCCATTTACGGATGCCGGACTGGTCTTCGGCTGGCATAACCACGATTTCGAGTTCAAGACGCTTGGCGACGGTTCCACCCCACAGGAGCAGATTTTTGCAGGTGGCCCGGATTTGAAATGGGAGGCGGATATCGCCTGGATCATTCGCGGCAATGCCGATCCGCTCGCCTGGATCGAAAGCTACGGCAAACGCATTACTGCGGTACATGTGAAGGATATCGCACCAGCAGGCGAGAATGCGGATGAGGATGGCTGGGCTGATGTCGGCCATGGGACCGTGGACTGGAAGGGCCTCGTCGCGGCGCTGAAGGCAAAATCCGCCACGAAACATTTCGTGGTCGAGCACGACAATCCCAAGGATATCGACCGGCTGATCACCCGCTCGATCGCATCTTTCAAAACCTACTAAGTTTCAATTTTCGGAGTTTGCATCATGGCCAGGGATCTTGGCGTCGGCATCATCGGATGCGGCAATATCTCGTCTGCTTACTTTTCGCTGGCACCGCTCTTCAAGGGCATCAAGGTGCTGGCCTGCGCCGACCTCAACCGCAATGCGGCGGAGCTGAGGGCGGAAGAATTCGGTGTTGTCGCGCAGTCCATCGAGGAGCTGCTCGCCAACAAGGATATCGACGTGGTGGTGAATCTCACCATTCCCGCCGCGCATTTTCCGGTGTCGAAAGCCGCCCTTGAGGCAGGCAAGCACGTCTATTCGGAAAAGCCGCTGGTGCTTTCGCTGGAGGAAGGCGAGGAGCTGCGGCGCATCGCCCGGGAGAAGAACCTCTCCGTCGGCTGCGCGCCGGATACCTTCCTCGGCGGCGCGCATCAGCTTGCTCGGCAATATATCGATGACGGCAAGGTCGGGCGCATCACCTCCGGCACCTGCCATGTGATGAGCCCCGGCATGGAGATGTGGCACCCAAATCCGGGCTTCTTCTTCCTGAAGGGCGGCGGTCCGATCCTCGATCTCGGCCCCTATTACGTCGCCAATCTCATCAACCTCATCGGACCAGTGAAGCGCGTCGGCGCGCTGACCTCGATGGCCAATCCGACCCGTACGGTGACCAGCCAGCCGCTGAACGGCGCGATCATTCCCGTTGAAACACCGACCAATATCCATGCCCTGCTGGAATTCGTGAACGGCGCGACGATCACGCTTTCGGCAAGCTGGGATGTCTGGTCGCATCGCCACGCCAATATGGAGCTCTATGGCACGGAAGGCTCGATCTATGTGCCGGATCCGAACTTCTTCGGCGGCGTGGTGGAAGCGAGCGGACGGGACAAGAATATCCAGCCGCTGGAAGACTGGGCCCATCCCTTCGGCATTGCCAATCAGGAAAGCCCGAACGGCCCGCGCGCCAATTATCGCACGGCAGGCCTTGCCGATATGGCGATTGCGATTTTGGAGGGGCGTGATGCCCGTTGCTCGCTGGATCGCTCCCTGCACGGTATCGATGTGATGACCTCGATCCTCAAATCCGGGGAGGAGGGCCGTTTCATCGAAATGACGACGACCTGCACCCAGCCGGCGGCACTTGGTATCGAGGAGGCGCAGGCGCTGCTGCGCTGAGCGCACAGCCCAAAAAAGGCCCGGCGCACTGCCAGTTCGCCGGGCCTTTTCCGCTCAGCCATTTAGTGGCGAGCGTCGCGTGTTCATCACATTTTCATAGGCCGACAAAAAGACCCAGCCAGCGCGCAACGGTCCTGACCATCCAGATCAGGAACACGAAAGGGGCTATGCCAACAGCCGCGACGAGCGCCACCGAGGCGATAATGAGCGTTGTGGTGAGATTGCGCCTGAACCGGTGGCGTTTTGGGTAGAGAGCCTTATCCATGACGTATGGCGGTGATCAGCCCGCGAATGGTGAGCGTGACATAAAGCATGCCCGCCATCGCCATCAGGATGCCGGTGCCGAGAGAGCTGAGGTTGCTCAGCGAAAACAGAAATGTATCAGCCGCCACCATTGGCAAGACCTTTCAAGAACAGCAGATTTCGCATCGTTCTAGATCGTGCCGGTTTCCCGCATATGTCCCGATTGTTTCATCTTGTTGCTGCCGAGGGGCGTTTTCGTGATGGCGCGGCTTTGCGCGATTTCCGCAGGCCCCTTCACAAGCCCGTCGCTTTGGTTTAAAGCCGCTCCCCGTAATCCGGTCGCAGCCCACCCGGTCAAAACAAGGGATCCCAAATTATGAAAACCATCGTCATCTGCTCCGGCGGATTGGACTCCGTTTCGCTTGCGCATAAAATCGCGGCGGAACACGAACTTCTCGCTCTCGTCTCCTTCGATTATGGCCAGCGCCACAGGAAGGAGCTGGAATACGCGGCCGATTGCGCAAGGCGTCTCGGCGTGCCGCATCATGTCATCGATATCAGAACCATCGGCGCCCATCTCACCGGTTCGGCGCTGACCGACGACGTGGAGGTGCCGGACGGGCACTATGCGGAGGAGACCATGCGCTCCACCGTGGTGCCGAACCGCAACGCCATCATGCTCACCATCGCTTTCGGGCTGGCCGCCGCGCAGCAGGCGGATGCCGTGGCGATTGCCGTGCATGGCGGCGATCACTTCATTTACCCCGATTGCCGGCCTGGCTTCATCGACAGCTTCAACGCCATGCAGGCGCATGCGCTTGAAGGTTATGCCGACGTCAAGCTCTTTGCCCCCTATGTCACCGTTTCCAAGGCGGCGATCGTGACCGATGGTTCGAAATACGGCACGCCCTTTGGCGAAACATGGTCCTGTTACAAGGGCGGCTTGCGCCATTGCGGCCGCTGCGGCACCTGCGTCGAACGGCGCGAGGCCTTTCATCTGGCCGGTGTCACCGATCCGACAGACTATGAGGACCCGGATTTCTGGGTGGCGGCCACCCATGCCTATGCGGCGCAGGAGGTGCGCTGATGTTCCGCATCACCAAGGAATTTCACTTCTCCGCCTCGCACCAGCTGAAAAGCCTGCCGTCGGATCATCAGTGCAATCGCCTCCACGGGCATAATTACATTGTCGAGATCGAGCTTGCGGGCGAAGCGCTGAACGAGCACGGTTTCGTACGCGACTATCACGAGCTTGCACCGCTGAAGCGTTATATCGACGATCATTTCGACCATCGCCACCTGAACGACGTTCTTGGCCATGACCGGGTGACGGCGGAATGTCTGGCGAAGCATTTCTACGACTGGTGCAAGGATCGCCTGCCGGAAACCAGCGCCGTGCGGGTGAGCGAAACCGCCAAGACCTGGGCGGAATACCGGCCATGACGGCGGATGCACACAAGATTGCAGCCAAGGAGACCACGATCCGCATCAGCGAAATCTTCGGCCCGACCATTCAGGGCGAAGGCCTGCTGATCGGTCTGCCGACCGTTTTCGTGCGCACCGGCGGCTGCGACTATCGTTGTTCATGGTGCGATACACTGCATGCCGTTGACAGCGAGTACCGCGATACATGGAAGCCGATGCCGGTCGAGGCGATCTGGCAGGAGGTGCGGCGGCTTTCTGGCGGCGTGCCGCTGACGGCTTCGCTTTCAGGCGGCAATCCGGCTATCCAGCCCCTCGGGCCTTTGATTACCAGAGGGCAGGACGAAGGGTATCGCTTCGCGCTGGAAACGCAGGGCAGCATCGCGAAAGACTGGTTTGCCGATCTCGACTACCTCGTTCTCAGCCCCAAGCCGCCATCGAGCGGCATGGAAACGGACTGGCAGGCCTTCGAAGACTGTCTTGCCGCCGCCGGCGACGGACCGCAGGCGGCGCTGAAGATCGTGGTGTTCGACGATGCGGATTATGCCTATGCCAAAGCGGCATCCGCGCGTTTCCCGCATTTGCCGGTTTACCTCCAGCCCGGCAACCACACCCCGCCGCCGCCCGATGACGACGATGCGCGTGTGGATATCGACGGGGTGATGGACCGGATGTTGTGGCTGGTGGATAAGGTGAGCGATGACCGCTGGTTTTCGGCGCGGGTGCTGCCGCAGCTGCATGTGCTGTTGTGGGGGAATAAGCGCGGGGTTTGAGGGAGTTATAAGTTCCCTCCGTCATGCCGGACTTGATCCGGCATCCGGCCAAGGCGCGTCTGCGCCGTGAAAAGAGTTTTTTGCGATCAACGACTTGATCGCGCTGGACCCCGGATCAAGTCCGGGGTGACGGAGAGCGAGGAGCGCCCTTTGCAGCAATCCATGCGGCGGCTTGTGCCGCCGCACTTTCGCAAATCAAGCCGAAACAGCCACCTCGCGCCTCTCCCGATCCGCAATGATCGACAGATCGAGCACCTTCTGCAGATTGGCCGCGTGACGGAAATCCGGATCGGCGGGGCCGCCTTCCATGACGGCCCTGGCGAATTTTTCGTAATTCGTCGGCACCGGGTCTACATCGATTGTCTTCCAGATCGCCTTTTCCACATCCTCGCCGATGCAGGCGCGCAGGCTGGAATAGTCAGGCGTGTGGATCACTTCCAATGCGCCCTTGTCGCCATGGATGCGTAGGCGAAGTTCGTTCAGATGCCCCGTCGCCCAGCGGCTGGCATGGATGACGCCCATGGCGCCGTTTTCAAGCTCGGCGGTCATGGTGAAGCTGTCATTGGCATCGAGGTCGTAGACGCCAATTTTGTTGCCTTCATATTTGTCGAAGGTCTTCAGCCGCGTGAAGATGCGTTCAACATCGCTGCCCGCACCGTAAGATGCGAAGTCGAGAATGTGGATGCCGACATCGCCCAGCACGCCGTTAGAGCCATGCTTGGTGGAAAGCCGCCACAGCCACTTGCTCTCCGTCATCCAGTCGCCCCAGGCCTTGGAAACGAGCCAGCTCTGGAGATAGGAGGCTTCCAGGTGCCGCACCTTGCCGATCTTGCCTGCCAGCACCATCTCACGCGCCGCCTGCAAGGGGGCAACGTTGCGATAGGTGAGGTTGACCATGGCAATGAGGCCGGCCTTTTCGGCGGCATCGGCCATTTCGGCGGCCCTGGCGTAGTTTTCCGCCAGCGGCTTTTCGCAGAAGACATGCTTGCCGGCCGCCAGCAGTTTAAGGCTGGTGGGGTGGTGGATCGCGTCCGGCGTGACATTCGCCGCCGCATCGAATTCACCCCAGGCAATGGCGTCATCCAGTGAGGTGAAGGAGAGCGGGATATTGTGGCGCAGCGCAAAGCCCCGCACCACCACATCGTCCACATCCACTGCCGCGACCAGTTCGACGCCGGGGATTTGAGAGAAATAGGTGGCATGGTTGTTGGCCATGCCGCCGGTTCCGAGAATGAGAAGTCTCATGGCTTTTTACCTGTAACCTGCTTCGCCTGCCTTGTGCAGCTTGGGGCCGCGTTCTTCGATGGGCTCCAGAGCTTTGTCGACGGGAACATTGGGGGCGTCGTGAATGCTTTTCAGTGCGCCAACCGGATTATAGGCCCATTTCACCGAGTTGCTGATGACCTTCTGGACATTGGCGTCGTGATAGGTGGGATAGGTCTCGTGGCCGGGGCGGAAATAGAAGATATTGCCTGCACCACGGCGCCAGGTAAGACCGGACCGGAAGACTTCGCCGCCCTGGAACCAGGAGATGAAGACGGTTTCCAGCGGCTCCGGCACGGAGAACTGTTCGCCGTACATTTCCTCGTTTTCCAGCTCGAAATGCTCGGGCAGGCCAGCTGCAATCGGGTGGCGCGGATTGATGGTCCACAGGCGTTCACGCTCGCCCGCCTCACGCCATTTCAGCGCGCAGGGCGTGCCCATCAGGCGCTTGAACGGCTTGGAGAAGTGGCCTGAATGCAGGACGATGAGGCCCATGCCTTCCCAGACGCGTTTGGCGACACGCTCGACGATTTCATCCTGCACCGCGCCATGGTCCTTGTGGCCCCACCAGACCAGCACGTCGGTCTTGTCGAGGCGCTCCTGCGAAAGCCCGTGTTCCGGCTCCTGCAGCGTGGCGGTCGTGGCGTTGATCTCAGGATTCTGGTTCAGCGCGTCGGCAATGGTGTTGTGCATGCCGTTTGGATAGATAGAACGCACCGTCTCATTGATGTGTTCGTGGATATTTTCGCCCCATACAACGGTGTTGATGGTCATTGTCATGCTCCTCGGTGAAAGCCGGGACCTTGGGTGAGCCCGGCGAAAGTTGAATGTTCAGGCGGCACCCCGGGCAGGGTTGCGGGCAAGCGCCCGGCCGTCTGCGTCGAAACGATGTATCTGCGTCGCATCCGGCGCGATGGCGATGCGTTCACCGGCCGTGCGGCCGGTCACGCCCTCTTCACGAACGACGACGGGTTCGCCCGCGCCGATCTCGACATAGATATAGCTGTCCGATCCCAGCATTTCCGAATGCACGATCTCGCCGCTCCAGCCGCTGCCATCGGTGGCGATGGTGATGTGTTCAGGGCGGATGCCGATGGTTTTCGCCCCTTCGGCCTCCGCATATTTGCCGGTGAGGAAGTTCATCTTCGGTGAGCCGATGAAGCCGGCGACGAAGGTGTTGACCGGGCTTTCGTAAAGCTCCAGCGGCGTGCCGATCTGCTCGACCCTGCCGTCACGCAAGACACAGATACGGTCGGCGAGTGTCATCGCCTCCACCTGGTCGTGGGTGACATAGATCATCGTCGTGTCATGCATCGAGCGATGCAGCTTGGCGATTTCCAGACGCGTGGCGACGCGCAATGCCGCATCGAGATTGGAGAGCGGCTCGTCGAACAGGAAGACCTTCGGATCGCGCACGATGGCGCGGCCGATGGCGACGCGCTGACGCTGGCCGCCGGAAAGCTGCTTCGGCAGACGTTCCAGATAGGGTGTGAGCTGCAGCATCTCGGCGGCGGCTTCGACACGCTTCTTGCGCTGTTCCTTGTCCGCGCCTGACAGTTTCATGCCGAAGGCCATGTTTTCGAATACGGTCATATGCGGATAAAGCGCATAGGACTGGAAGACCATGGCGACGCCACGCTTGGCGGGCGGCAGGCGGTTCACCGTCTCGCTGTCGAAGGAAAGCGTGCCACTGGAAATTTCCTCCAGCCCGCAGATGAGGCGCAAAAGCGTGGACTTGCCGCAGCCCGAGGGGCCGACGAAGACCATGAACTCGCCGGAGCGGATGTCCATGTCGATGCCCTTGATGACATCGAAGGCGCCGAAGGATTTGCGAAGATCGCGCAGTTGAATGGTGGTCATTTGTTTTCTCCTAGCCTTTGACGCCGCCGGCGGTGAGGCCGGAGATGATGCGTCGCTGGAAGATCAGAACGAGGACGACGAGGGGTGCAGTGACGATGACGGACGCAGCCATGATCGTTCCCCAGGGGATTTCGAACTGCGAGCCGCCCGACAGAAGCGCGATGGCGACAGGCACCGTGCGCTGCTCGTTCGATGAGGTGAAGGTGAGCGCAAAGAGGAACTCATTCCACGCCGCGATGAAGGCGAGAAGCCCTGTGGTGACGAGTGCCGGCCACATCAGCGGCATGAACACCTGGGTGATGATGACCCATGGCGTTGCGCCATCGACGATAGCCGCTTCCTCGATCTCGATCGGCAGGTCGCGCATGAAGGTTGTCAGCACCCAGACCGTGAAGGGCAGGGTGAAGATCATGTAGGAAAAGATCAGCGCGAGCGGCGTGTTGAAGATGCCGGCCCAGCGGATCAGTTCGAAGAGACCGGCGAGAACGGCGATCTGCGGGAACATCGAAACCGACAGGATGGTAAGCAGCAGCAGCGCACGGCCACGGAAGCGGACGCGGGCGAGAGCATAGGACGCCGTTACCGCAAGAAACAGCGATAGCACGACAACCGAAGATGCAACGAACAGCGAATTGCCGAGATTGCGCAGGAAAGTGCCGTTGCCGATGACGAAGCTGTAATTGGTCAGCGAGAAGTCACGCGGCCAATAATTGACCTGGAACAGCGCCGAGCCGGATTTCAGGCTCGTCAGGATCGCATAATAGAACGGGAATACCGAAATCACCATGATGACGGCGACCAGCGCATAAAAAGCGGTGGTTTTCAGGATGCTTGGCAGGGTCATCGCGCGGCTCCATCGGTGTTGACGCGCCCGAGCCACATATAGATGACCGTGATCGAGGCGATGATGAGGAACAGCATGGTGGAGGCGGCGGCGCCATAGGAGAACTTGTCGAAATCGAACAGGTTCTCACGCGCCAGCACTGACATGGTGCGGGTCTGGGCGTTGTTGGGCGTCAGGATATAGATGAGATCGAAGACGCGCATCGCATCCAGCATCCGGAAGATGACGGCGACCATGAGGGCCGGGCGGATCATCGGCAAAGTGACGCGGAAGAACACCTTGATGGGATGAATGCCATCCACCTTTGCCGCCTCATACATGTCCTTCGGCACCATTTGCAGGCCGGCGAGAATGAGCAGCGCCATGAAGGGCGTGGTCTTCCAGATATCGACGATCAGCACGGCGATCATCGCGGTCTCGGGATTGGCGGTCCAGGCGATCTTGTTGGAGATCAGCCCGAGATTGAGGAACAAGTCGTTCAATATGCCGAACTGGTCGTTCAGCATCCATGCCCACATCTGCGCCGAGACGATGGTGGGGATGGCCCAGGGCACGAGGATCGCGGCGCGCACCAGGCCGCGGCCTTTGAATTCCGCGTTCAGCACCAACGCAACGATCAGGCCGAGCACCGTTTCGAGACTGACAGAGACCACGGTGAATTTCAGCGTATTGAGAACCGCCCCCCACCATGCGGGATCGGCAAGTAGGCCGCGATAGATGGTGCGGCCGCTGCTGAGCGTGATCCAGGTGAGGTAGTTCTTGAGGCCGACGAACTGCGCCCCGTCGAGATTGGTGAGCGAGGCGTCGGTGAGGCTGAACCACACGGTGCGCACAAGTGGCCAGCCCGCCACCAGCGCTAGCACCAGAAATGTGGGGGCAAGAAACAGCCAGGCGGATTTCAGTCTTTCCGACTGCAGGTCAGAGCCGGTGCCGGCGTCGGATGCCGCGATCGGTCTTTGAAGGGCGATGTCGTTCATGGGGATATCTCGCGGTTGGGGCGCTGGAGACGATCAGTCAAGACCGCCTCCCGCGCGGGCCGGATTACCAGCCGTTGCCTTTGAGATCGGTCAGTTCAACCTCGAGAAGTTCGAGATTTTCCGCTGCCGTGCCGTTGCCGGAGAGCGTGTTATGCACGGCGCCCCAGAACTTGGCGGAAACCTCGTTATATTTCACCTTGGCCGAGGCGGAAGGACGCGGAACGGCGGTCTGGAAGATCGGCTTCCATGTCGGCATGAAGGGCTGCGCGGCAGCGACATCCTTGTCGTCGTAAAGGGATGCGATCGTCGGCATGTTGGAGAGCTGAATCGCGCGCATCTTCTGGGTGTCTTTTGATGCCAGGAATTTCACGAGCTGAATGGCCGCTTCCTGATCGTCGGAATATTTCGAAACGGCGAGATTCCAGCCGCCGAGTGTCGAGGCAGGGGCTTCGCCTTCCGCGCCCGCCGGCAGCGGGGTGACGCCGAACTTGCCCTTGATGGCGCTGTCGTCGCCATTACCCAGTGCATAGGCATAGGGCCAGTTGCGCATGAAGACGGAATTGCCGGTCTGCCAGACGCCGCGCGCTTCCTCTTCCTTATAAGCGAGCACGCCCTGCGGCGCGATGGTGCCGACCCAGCCCTTGGCGGTTTCGATGGCGGCTGCGGCCTTCTCATTGTTGATGGAGATATCGCCGTTGGTCTCGACAATATGGCCGCCGCCGGCGGAAGCGATCCATTCCAGCGCGTTGCAGGTCAGGCCTTCATAGGCGCTGCCCTGGAAAACGAAGCCCCAGAGGTCCTTCTGGCCTGCCTCGCGCTCCTTGTCCTGGATTTCCTTGGCGGTCTCGCTCAGTTCCTTCCAGGTCTTCGGCGGCTGCTTGCCATATTTTTCCAGAAGGTCCTTGCGATAGAAGAGCGCCGGCGCGTCGGTGAACATCGGCATGGCAACGAGCTTGCCGTCCACCGTCTGCGAGGCGACGATGGAAGGGAAATGATCGCCGATCACATCCTTCGTCGCTGCGGTCAAATCCACGAACTGGTCGGCCAGCTGCGGCGCCCAGATCACGTCCGTCTGGTAGACGTCGACATCCTTGTTGCCGGCGGCAAGCCACAGCCGGTACTGGCTGAACTGTTCGCTGGACGATGACGGCATGGTGACGAGATTCACCTTGTGACCGGTCTCTTTCTCGAAGGCGGCGATCCGTTCGCGGAAGAACGCGACGTTCTTGCCTGTCGAATTGGCGGCGATGGAAAGCTCGGCCGCCTCAGCCGAAACGGCGGCGGAAAACGCCGCTCCGCACAGGAACAAAGTCTTCATGGAAATATTCATTGTCAAACTCCTCCGTTGACGCTTCCGATTGTCCTCAAAATTGAAAGCGCTTTTGACTGACGCGAGGCTCTCAAAAGCCGAACAATATGTCAATACTCTTTCTAATTCCCAGGAAATCGGCTGTTTTCGCCTGTAATTTTTCGGCGTTTGCCTTTGGGAATGATCAACTGTAAGGTTTCAGGTGGAGGAAAATTGAAATCGTTTTCAATTTTTGTCGGCTTGAAAAATCCGCGGCGGCGACGCATGCAGGGGCAAATTGGCAAAAAATTATGAAGCTCAAGGAATTCGCAGAGAAAGTCGGGCTCTCGCCCACCACCGTCAGCCGGGCGCTGGGCGGCTACCCCGAGGTGCGCGAGGAAACGCGTCAGCGGGTGATGGAGGCTGCGCTGAAATATGGCTACCGGCCGAATGCCAATGCTGTCAGGCTGGCGACGGGCAGGGCGGGCGCCATCGGTGTCGTCATGGGCCGTTCGGGCGGCGGGCACTTCTTCTCCGAATTCATGGGCGGCATGGCGACCCGGCTGGAGCGGGAGGAGACCGATATTCTCGTCAGCGTTACCGTCGACAATAATCTCGATGAGGAACTGGCGATTTTCAGCCGACTGGCGGCGAGCGGCCGGGTGGATGGCATCATCGTGCATTCGCCGCGTCCGGAAGATGAACGCATCGCGCTGCTCAACCGGCTGGGTGTGCCCTTCATCGTGCATGGCCGCTCAAAGACGCCTTTCGAGCATGCCTGGCTTGATATCGACAATCACGATGTGACCTATCGTCCGACGATTCATTTTCTGGAGCGCGGACACAGGCGCATCGCCCTTATCAATGGTCCGGTGGGCCGCACCTTCGTGCAGGACCGCGAGCAGGGTTTTCGCGAGGCGCTGGCCACGCACGGCATTACGCCGGATCCGCGTTTCATGATGAATGAGCACTTCAGCGAGGAGACGGCCTTTCGTTTCGCCCGCTCGCTGCTGGAACAGACGCCGCGCCCGACGGCCTTTGTGGCCGGTGCGATGATGACGGCGCAGGGTGTCTATCGCGCCGCGACGCAGATGGGGTTGACGATCGGCAAGGATGTCTCCGTCATAGCCCATGACGACGTGTTTCCTTATCTTACGCCGGAAAGCATGATGCCGCCGCTTTCCACCACCCGCTCGCCCATGCGCATGGCGGGCATGCGGGTGACGGACCTGCTTTTGCAGATCATCGGCGGTCGTCCCGTTCGCGAGGTTCAGGAATTGTGGCCGGTCGAGCTCATCTTGCGGGAATCTGTCGGCCCTGCCTGAACTTGTCGCCATAGCTCACTGATTCCACTCCATTTTGTGAACGTCAGTTGATAACGTTCGCCTTTCGTCATCTATACGTCTGCGCCGTCTCATGTATAATCGGAACAGTCACGGGCGTTATGGAACAGGACCCGGGCCGGCGCGTTGAGGGGACGTGTCTAAGGAGGTGGACGGATGTTTGAATTTTTAAAACCGCAACAGCAGACGGTGATCGATGATGTCGAGGCGACCGGCACCTATGCCGATGCGCTGCTCAACGTTCCGAGCCCGGAACTTAACCGTTCGACCGCTCGCGAGCATGGTCACGAGGCTCACTCCCGCGACTATTGCGAAAATCGCGATATTTCCCGCAGCGCGCTCGGTTTCGCCTGAGCCATCGCAAAACCTTCCTCAAAAACGGAACGGACAGGCCGTGCCCGCGTTTTCCCTGTACGACCCGCAGGGCGGCGCAACCGGACCGAAGGGACCTGACCGGCATTTGACCGATGGGCGAATTGGGTGTTGCGCCGCCTGATTGACGACAGCGCAAAGGCGCTGTCGCACGAGATAAAAACGCAGCTTGTGCCCATCGTGGCCAAGCGTGTTTATCAGGAGGCCGCGATGCCAGCCGTTCCCGTCGAACCCTATCCCGAACCGCCGATGCCCGTGCCGCCGCAGCCGGATATTCCGCCGGTGGAAGAACCGGAACCCGACCGGTTGCCGGACGAGATGCCGACACCCAATCCCGACGAAAATGACGGGCCGCCGAAGGTGCTCGCGCCTGTCAGGCCTCTCCGTTCTCGAATTTCTTGCTGACGAAAGCCGAACCCTTGAGCCCGAAGCGCCACGGATATTCCGTCGCGCGGCTGATGCCGATTCGTCTGCCGCTGGTGACGGCCGCAGCTTCTTTCGGCAACCGCAGGAAAAACGGCGCTGCGTTCAGTGGCGCGCCGTCCATCTCCCCCGTAATGGCCAGCGCCTGACAGAGCCTGCCCGGACCTGAGCAGAGAAGTTTCGGCTTGTCAGTTCCCCGTCGCAGTTTCATCATGTCTATGCCGGTCAGGGGTTCGATGGCGCGCAGAAGCACGGCGGAACCCGGGGCGCAGACAAAGTTGGCGCACCAGTGAATACCATAGGACCGGTAGACATAAAGACGGCCGGCCGGGCCGAACATTGCCCTGTTGCGCGGGGTCTGCCCGTTGAAACTGTGGGATGCCGGGTCGTCCGGATGATAGGCTTCGGTCTCCACGATGATGCCGCCAGTATTGCCGACGCGGAACTCCGCGCCGATGAGGGCGTGGGCCACATCCAGCGCATCGCGCAGGAAGAAACTCTCCTGCATTTCCGGGCCAAAGGCCTGATTCATCTGGAACCCTTCCGCTCTGCCGTCGTTGTGAATTCAGGTTCTAACCGTTTTCCAGCATCGGACTCGTACCGGTGCTTTCCAAGCCGGAGGGCATGTCATGCAACTTTCGACGACCTATGTAAAACGCAATAACGGGGTTATCTCCATCGAGTTCGTCGGCAACGACGGCGATCAGGTCTCGGTTCGCCTCGCCGACGGTCTTGAAGGGATCGACGATGCCGAGGCCATCAAACGGGCGAGCGCGGTGATGGTGCAACTGACCGCGTTCGGAACGCGCCATGGGGCAGATGCGCCTTCGCAATTTTCCGCTCTAGGTACGGCGCAGGATGAAGCTCCGCACGGACAGGCGAGCGCCCGCACATCGAAGGATCGCGACATTCTGGAGGAAGAGTTGGAGGAGGGGCTGGAGGACAGCTTTCCGGCGAGTGATCCCGTCTCTGCGACGGTCACCTCCATTGCTTCCCGAAAAGGAGGGCGATGACATTGGCCGCTCGCAAAGTTGCACTAGTGACTGGCGCTGGCTCCGGCATTGGGCGCGCCGCCGCCCTTCATCTGTCGGCGCAGGGCTTCTCGGTCGGTCTGTTGGGCCGCACCGAATCGGAATTGAACGATGTCGCCCGGGAAATAGGTGCCGCATCCGGTTCTTCGAAGGTGCTTGTGGCCGATGTGGCGGATGAAGCGGCCATGCGTCACGCGGTCGCAGCGCTGGTTGAGAATTTCGGCCAGCTTGATGTCGTGGTGGCCAATGCCGGCGTCAACGGCGTCTGGGCGCCCATCGACGAGCTGAAACCGTCCGAATGGGACGATACGATCCGCATCAACCTGCGCGGCACCTATCTCACCGTCCATGCCAGCGTGCCGCATCTGAAAGCAGCCGGCGGTGGGTCTATCATCATCATTTCGTCAATCAATGGTACCCGCACCTTCACATCGCCCGGTGCTACGGCCTATTCCGTGACGAAGGCCGGGCAATTCGCCATGGCGCAACAACTGGCGCTGGAGCTGGGGCGTCATCGTATTCGCGTCAATGCGGTGTGTCCGGGCGAAATCGAAACGGCAATCGATGAAAATACCGATATACGCCGGCGGGAAAAAACGGAGGTTCCAGTTCGTTTCCCGGCTGGGGATATTCCGGTAACCGGCGGCGTGGCCGGGACGAGCGACGATGTCGCTGCGCTGATCGGTTTCCTGGCGTCGGATGCGTCCCGCCACATTACCGGCACGCCGGTATGGATCGATGGCGGCCAGGGGCTGCTTCGATAATCGCGGCCCGCACCTTCACGGCCACCCCATCACGGGCTTGTGTCCTTATGATTAACGAATGGGTAACGTCTGTTCACGAGACTTTGTCCATGGGCGAGGTTGCCGTGTTGTGGCCACCTTCGATAGTTAAGCGTCTGCCGGAAAGGCGGGCAAATCAGGCGGGCAGAACGATCCATGGGCATGCAGGCATTGCTGGATTTCGCGGTTGCGGGGTTGCGGCAGAAGGTAAGGGCAGGGGCAAGAATGGCCGCGATCGTTGCGATCGGTGGCGGCCTTGCCGCGTGCACTTCCATGGGGCTCGACAGCGTCAAGAGAGACCCACCGAAACTGTCGTCCAAGATGATGGCGCAGATGTCGGCCAAGAGCATGCGCCCGGAAAGTCCGGTTCTCGTTCGCATTTTCAAACAGGAAAGCGAGCTTGAGGTCTGGAAGGTCGACAAGACCGGAAACTACGCCTTGCTCAAGGCCTATCCCATGTGCCGCTGGTCCGGAAAGCTCGGCCCCAAGATGAAGACGGGTGACCGGCAGGCGCCGGAAGGGTTTTATCATGTCTCGGCCGGCATGCTGAACCCGAACTCACAATATTACGTCTCCTTCAATCTCGGTTATCCCAACCGGCTGGAATCGGCGCTCGGTTACACCGGTGAGGCGTTGATGGTGCATGGCGCCTGCTCCTCTTCCGGCTGTTACGCCATGACCGACCAGCAGGTCGGCGAGATCTACGCCATTGTGGCGCGGGCACTTCAGGGCGGGCAGGACCGCTTTCAGGTACAGGCCTATCCCTTCCGCATGAGCGCCCGTAATATGGTGGCGCATCGGGACGACCCCAATATGCCGTTCTGGAAGACGCTGAAAGAAGGCTATGACTATTTCGAGGTAACGCGCCGCCAACCCAAGGTTTCCGTCTGCGGCCGTCGTTATGTCTTCAACAGTGAATTTGCCGAAGGCGAACCTGCCGATCCGCTGGCGGCCTGCCCGCCGGCCATCAACCAGCAGGATCCGCTGGTGGCTTCGAAACTGGCCGAAGAGCAACAAAAATTTGCCGCCGCCATGAGTGAGGGAACTTCCAGCCCGCTCAGCGCGTATGTAGACGGCGGCATGCATCCGAGCTTCCGGGCCATTTTGAAATCGAACGGCGCCAAGGCCATGGCATCGCAGGTTTCCGGCACGAAGTACCCTATCAGCCGCCCAGAGGCGGCGCTGGCAGATCCCTTTGCCGGCGTGAGATGACGTAAATGAGGTTTTTCAATTGAACGAGACGACGACGACCCGGCGGGGTTTCCTGCTTGGAGCAGGTGGACTGGCGCTTGCCGGCCTTGCGGGCTGCAATACAACTGCGCGTGAGGTCGCCCGGCCTGCAGCACCCGCGGACGACCCGATGTATGCCCTGATGTACGGCCCCAAGCCGGACGAGCAGTTCCCGCTGCCGGAAATCCCCTACAAGCGGATTCCGCGCCAGTTCCTGCGGCAGATGGTGGCGAACCCGACGGGTGAACGCCCCGGCGTCATCGTCGTCGATACAGCCAATCATTTCCTCTATCTCACCTATGAGAACAATCAGGCCATGCGTTATGGCGTCGGCCTCGGCCGCGCGGGCTTTGAATGGGCCGGTCGCGGCGTCATTCAGTACAAGCGGCAATGGCCGCGCTGGACGCCGCCCGATGAGATGATCGCGCGCCAGCCGGAACTGGAACCCTATAGCAGCCGCAACGGCGGCATGGAGCCGGGCCTCAAGAACCCCCTCGGTGCGCGCGCGCTCTATATATTCAAGGATGGCAAGGACACGATCTACCGCCTTCACGGCTCGCCGGAATGGTGGACCATCGGCAAGTCGGTATCCTCCGGCTGCGTGCGCCTGCTCAACCAGGATATCATCGACCTTTACAACCGTGTGCCCGATGGCACGCCGATCGTGGTGACGGCGCTCGGCCCCGCACAGCAGGGCGTGCCGATCGGCCAGGAAGGTGTGCCCGTGGCGCAATATGGTAACGGCGTGATCGGCGACGGCCTCTCGCAACCGATGCAGACTTATTGATCGCTGGAGTTCCACCCACGGCGGAGGCTCGCCGTGGGTGCGTGCTGGCTGATTTCCGGCATTTCGCGGAGATATCCGCGCCTCGTCGCAGACATCAAGCTACTCGGCGTGGCTGATCCTGACTGCCGGCCGTTTCCATTTCCAGGCGGAAGCGCGACACCAGGGCACGCAACTTTGCTGTTTCCGAGGCAAGCGTGGCTGACGCGGCGGTGGATTGCTCCACCATGGCCGCATTTTGCTGGGTGGCGTGATCCATGGAGTTCACCGCCGCGTTGATTTCGGACAGACCGGTTGATTGCTCGGTGGCCGATGTGGCGATGGCATTCATATGGCGGTCGATGCCGGCGATGCGTTCACTGATATCCTTCAGTGCTGTGCCGGTATCGAGAACCAGCTTCACGCCGCTCTCGACCTCCACGGACGATTGCCGGATATGGTCACGGATTTCGCTTGCGGCCTTTGCCGAGCGCTGGGCGAGATCGCGCACCTCCTGTGCAACAACCGCAAAGCCCTTGCCGCTCTCGCCGGCGCGGGCAGCCTCAACCCCGGCATTCAGCGCCAGAAGATTGGTCTGGAAGGCGATTTCGTCAATGACGCCGATGATGCCGGTGATCTGCCGCGACGAGGCTTCGATACGGCGCATCGCTTCCTCGGCATGGCTTACCACCTCCACCGATTTCAGGGCGCTATGGTTGGCATCGGTGGCAGCGAGCCGCGCTTCTGCGGCCCGCTTGTTGGCATTCGAGACATTGACGGTGATTTCATCGAGCGCCGCTGCCGTCTGCTCAAGGGAAGCGGCTTGATTTTCGGTGCGGCGGGAAAGATCGCCGGCACCTGCGGCGATTTCCCGGCTGCTGCCGTCGATTGTGCCTATCCCGTCGGAAATGGCAAAAAGGGTCTCGGCCAATTGCCGGACCGAAGTGTTGAAATCATGACGCAGGGCCTCGAATTGTGGGGCGAAGGCGTCATTCAACTGGAAGGCCAGATCACCGGAGGCGAGCCGCTTGAGACCGGCCGCAAGGCCGGAGGTTGCGATGCGCAGCCTTTCCGAAGCGTCTTCTTCCGCCTGCCGCCGCGTTGCTTCCTGATCGGCTTCCGCCTGCCTGCGGGCCGCCGCTGCCTGCTCCTCTAGTGCCCGGTTGGCGATAGCGGCCTGTCGGAAAATCTCGACAGCGCTGGACATGGAGCCGATCTCGTCCTTGCGGTCCGTGCCTGAGGGCGGTTGAGACGTATCGCCGCCCGCCAGGGTCTCCATATTTTTCGACAATTGTAGGATGGGACGGATAATCGATTTGCGGGTGAGCAGAAAAAGCCCGGTGGAGAAAAGCGCCGCCAGAACCAGAAGTCCCTGTAAGGCGAGGTTGATTGCCGCCTTGGTCTTTTCACTTTCGGCCGATGCAGTGTCGGAAAGTGCCTGAATCTGGTCGCCCGCCGCTTCCATCGCTTTTTCAAGCGCGGAGAATTGCCGCATGAATTCCGGCATCAGCTTGATGGCCTCTTCGGGGCTGGATTCGGCAAGTCCGACCACCGCGTTGGCGGCATCCATATAGGCGAGAAGCGGCTTTTCGACCCCGTCTATGACGGCTTTGACATTCGTGCCTGATGACAGTGACTTGTTTGCCTCGATCACTTCGCGAAAACTGGCCTCGTGTTCGGCAAGATCGGCCTTAACGGCCTTGAGGTCGAGGTCCATTCTGGCATCGGCGGAAAGAATGGCGGCAAGCACGTCTGACCGCAGCGCGTCATGCATCATGTCCGCCTGCATGTGGTTGCGAAGCACGTCCGCCGAAAGCGCCACATATTCGCTGTTACGGTTGAGCGTCTCCGCCGCCCATATGCCGACACCCGCGGCGCTGCCGGTGATGGAAAAGATTGCAATGCCTGCCAATATTATCTTTTTTTGAATCGATGCCATATGAGCGTTCCCACGCAATTGTTATACTTTAGGAACATAATAGAACATGCTTAATAAATATTCTATTTCCGCTGAAGGCCTGATAAATGCAAAAAAAGGCTGCATTTTGTATTGCAGCCCTTTCTATATTAGAAATTTGTACTTTTACAGCGCGCGTTTCAGGGCGTCGCCGAGGATCGAAACAATATCGTCGAAATGGGATTTTTCGGCAATCAGCGGCGGCGAAAGGGCGATGATGTCGCCGGTAACGCGAATGAGCATGCCGCGCTCGAAGCAATCCACGAAGACATCATAGGCGCGTGCGCCGGCAGCACCGTCGCGCGATTGCAGTTCGATGCCGGCGATGAAACCTATGGTGCGGATATCGATGACGTTCGGCAGGCCCTTCAGGGAGTGGATGGCGTCGTGCCACACATCCTGCAATTCTGCGGCGCGGGTGAAGAGGCCCTCATCGCGATAGATGTCGAGCGTCGCGATACCCGCGGCGCAGGCGACGGGGTGGCCGGAATAGGTATAGCCGTGGAACAGCTCGATCTGGTTTTCCGGCCCATGCATCAGCGCATCGTGCACCTTGCGGCTGGTGAAGACCGCGCCCATCGGGATCGCGCCGTTGGTCAGCCCCTTGGCGGTGGTGACGATATCTGGGGTAACGCCAAAATAGTTGGTGGCGAAGGTGGAGCCCATGCGGCCGAAACCGGTGATGACCTCATCGAAGATCAAGAGGATGCCATGCTTGTCGCAGATGGCGCGCAGACGCTCCAGATAACCCTTTGGCGGCACCAGCACGCCGGTGGAGCCGGCGACCGGTTCGACGATGCAGGCGGCGATGGTTTCCGCGCCATGCAGGGCGACCAGACGTTCCAGATCGTCCGCAAGCTCGGCGCCGTGCTCGGGCTGGCCCTTCACGAAGCTGTTCTTCGCCGGATCATGGGTATGACGCAGGTGGTCTGCGGGGATTTGCGGGAAAACACGACGATTGTTGACGAGGCCGCCTACGGAGATGCCGCCGAAACCGACGCCATGATAACCGCGCTCACGACCGATCAACCGGCTGCGGGTGCCCTGGCCGATGGCGCGCTGATAGGCGATGGCAATCTTCAGCGCCGTATCGACCGATTCCGACCCGGAGCCCGTATAGAAGACACGGTCGAGTTTTGCACCTTCCGGGCCGGGCGCAATTTCCGCCAGCCGCTCGGCGAATTCGAAGGCAACCGGGTGGCCCATCTGGAATGAGGGCGCGTAATCCATTGTCGAAAGCTGGTGTTTGACGGCAGACGCGATCTGCTGGCGGCCGTGGCCGGCATTGACGCACCAGAGGCCAGCCGTGCCGTCGAGAACTTGGCGACCATCATTGCTGGTGTAATACATGCCTTCGGCGCTCGTCAGCAGGCGGGGATTGGTCTTGAACTGCCGGTTGGCGGTAAACGGCATCCAGTAGCTGTCAAGCGAGGTGGAATTGGATCGGCTCGGGTTGTCCATGGTGGTCTCCTGTTCGTTGCCGGTGATTGAATGCTATTTTCGCGACTGAACAAGCCCTTTTCTCTCTGTGGCCAAGCCCTTGAAAATGCTATAGGCCTGAACTCGGGTTTTCGATATTTCGAACAAGGGCAACGGGGGCTCAGGCATGTCGGTGGATATAGGCGGGCGTTTGCGCCATTTGCGGCTGCGCCACAATATTTCCCAGCGGGAACTGGCAAGGCGTGCCGGTGTCACCAATTCGACGATTTCTCTGATCGAATCCAACACCTCGAACCCTTCCGTCGGCGCGCTGAAGCGCATTCTTGACGGCATACCGATAGGCCTTGCCGAGTTTTTCGCTTTCGAGCCGGAGACGAGCCGCAAGGCTTTTTACCGGGCGGATGAACTGGTTGAAATCGGCAAGGGGCCGATATCCTTCCGGCAGGTGGGTGAGAATGTCTTCGGCCGCAGCCTGCAAATCCTCAAGGAATGTTACCAGCCGGGCGCCGATACCGGCAAGGTGCCGCTGGTTCACGATGGCGAGGAAGGAGGAATCATCCTTTCCGGACGGCTGGAAGTGACGGTCGATGAGGAGAGGCGGGTGCTCGGGCCGGGGGATGCCTATTATTTCGAAAGCCGCAGGCCGCATCGTTTCCGTTGCGTCGGTCCCGTGCCCTGTGAGGTCATCAGCGCCTGCACACCGCCAACCTTCTGATTCCAGCGGTTTTGGAGCTTCGTAACGCTCTTAGAACGGCCAAGTCGGGTCGAGTCGGTAAAAAATGGCCAGCAGCTACGGCAATTTTGCGTGGCTGCCATGACCAGAATGCAGTTTCTTGCCACTCTTTTGCCGTGTTTGCGCCCTTTTAGCAATTTTTCCATCGCTTTTTCTTGGCGGCCCGGCAATGTCAGGCAAAAAAATCCCTACGGATATGTCAAATTTTATATGCATTGCCACAATCTTGCTGCGATGCAAAAAATTTTTATATTCTGTTACAGACGTGGCTGTTCTTAACGTTCCTGTCTCATCTCGCCAAGTCATAAGAAACACATAAGAAAAGACTGTCGCTGGCACAAAACCCAATACATGCCGGGGCGGTACCCATGCTCTCAACACATGGCCGTCGGCACATTTGTTGCTTTTTTATGCAACCGTTAATATTGCCCGGACGTTGATCGGCCGCTCGCGCAAGAAATCGCATAGACGGTCATGGCCAATGTGCCTTACAAAAAATCCATTAGCATCAAATTCCGAACACAGACTTGTTATCTCTTTTAGACGGAAAGACGCGCCTCCGGGCACCGACCAATCGCAAAACATAAATGGAGTTCTCTCTATGAAGTCCGCGACCCAATCGGCTGAACAGACACTCAGCAGCTCCGAAGACTTCGATGTCAGTTTCCCTATCGGGGGCATCGCAAAACGCAGCTTCGATATGACATCGGCTGCGCTTGCGCTGCTCATCTTCAGCCCGATATTCCTGTTGATCGCCGCGCTGGTGAAATTGTCCGATCCCGGCCCAATCTTTTATGGCCACCGGCGTGTGGGACATAATGGCCGCTATTTCCATTGCCTGAAATTCAGGACGATGGCGATGAACGGCGATGAAATTCTGCGGCAATATCTTGCCGCCAATCCGGAAGCCGCCGAAGAATGGCGCGCCACCCGCAAGCTCAAGAACGACCCGCGTGTTACGGCTGTCGGCGCCGTGCTGCGCAAGCTCTCGCTCGACGAACTACCGCAGCTGCTCAACATCATCCGCGGTGAAATGAGCGTGGTTGGTCCACGCCCGGTCGTGGATGAGGAACTGAGCTATTATGAAAGCGCTGCCGCTTATTATCTCAGCACCCGTCCTGGCCTGACCGGCCTGTGGCAGATCAGCGGCCGCAACGACGTATCCTACAAGACCCGCGTCGCTTTCGACACGCACTATGTGCAGAACTGGTCGATGCGGCAGGATGTCTTCATCATCGTCAAGACCATTCCCGCCGTGTGCCTTTCACGCGGAAGCTACTGAAAACCGATATTGAGTTCGGCTTTATCGATCTTCGTTTCGACACGCACCCCGACCGGGATCCCAAGTCCGGTCTTTGGGTGCGTCATTGGTGCTAATCATACCGGCCGCTTTTCGCGGCACTGTGCAGCCGGCCCTGCCCAGTTGCGCGACGGCCGGATCGCCCGTGTGGCGATCCGCTAACAGGGAGTTTCCCGATGAACGGCTTGTCTGCCGCCCGCCGCCCGTTTGTGGCCTTCGTATTTGCCGCTTCCGTCGCCCTTGCCGCGCCGCTCTCCGCCATGGCTGCGGATGGCGCTCAATATAAGCTCGGTACCGCTGACAAGCTGCGTATCCGTGTTGCCGAATGGCAGCCGGCGGATGGCAGCATCCGCAACTGGGATGTGATCAACGGCGATTATTCCGTCGGTCCGTCTGGGGCGCTGTCGCTGCCTTTCATCGGTCAGCTGGATGTTGCGGGCAAGACCCCATCGGAGGTCAGCGAAGAGATCGGAGCCCAGCTTCAGAGCAAGTTCGCCCTTCGCAACCTGCCTTCGGCCTCCGTCGAGATCGCGCAGTTCCGACCGATCTTCTTGAGCGGGGACGTGCAGACGCCGGGCGAATATCCTTATGCCGCCAATCTCACGGTGCTGAAGGCCGTCAGCCTTGCCGGCGGCCTGCGGCGCTCGGATGCCGGGCAGCGTTTTGCCCGCGACTTCATCAATGCCCGTGGTGACGCCGCCGTCTATGACAACCAGCGTGCAAGGCTGCTGGCCCGTCAGGCGCGACTGGTCGCAGAGGTCAAGGGTGACGCGACCATCGCCAAGACGCCTGAAATGGAAAAGATCGGCGAGATCGACGTGCTGCTGGCCAGCGAAAGCGCGCTGATGAAATCGCGCACCGAACGTTACACCCTGCAGCTCAAGGCGCTGACGGACCTGCATGCCCTTCTGCAGAGCGAAGTCGAATCCCTGAAGAAGAAATCAGAGACGCAGAATCGTCAGCTCCAGCTTGCCAACGAGGACCGCGACCGGGTCAACCGGCTGAACGAGCAGGGGCTCGCGTTGTCGCAGCGGCGTATTTCCGCGGAAGAACGCGCGGCGGAAGTGGAATCCAACCTGCTCGATATCGATACGCAGTCGCTGCGCGCCAAACAGGATATCAACAAGGCGACGCAGGACGAAATCAACCTGCGTAACGATTGGGTGGCGCAGCGCTCCAAGGAATTGCAGGACACGGAAGCCGAACTGGACAAGCTCAATCTGCAACTGACCACCAGCCGCGAATTGATGTCGGAAGCGCTGGCGCAATCGGCCGAAGCGATCCGTTTCGATCCCTCGGGCAAATCAGCGACGATCAGCTATGTCGTGGTGCGTGAGGAAAACGGCAAGCCGAAGGAGCTGAAGGTGGATGAAAACGCCATGCTCCAGCCCGGCGATGTCATCAAGGTCTCGTCTGAAATCCTGATGCAGTGAGGTTTCAATGCGGATCGCCAAATCGGCGCTGATCGATCCCGAACGCAATGAGATTTACGGAATGGCGGCGGTTGCGCTGTCATTCTTCGTCTTCGCTTACTCGTCGCGTTTCGGGCAAATCTCGGTTCTGGCCTATTATGGCATGTGGCTGCCGCTGGTGGTGGTCGATTACCGGCGCGTGCTCGGCAGTTATCCGCGCTATCTCTGGATATTCGCCTTCGGCATCTTGACGGTTCTGTCCAGCTTCTGGTCGGAAGCGGCGTCGGTGACCATGCGCGCCTCCATCCAGTATATGACACATATCGTCTGCGCGCTGATCGCGATGCGGGTGATCTCAATCCGGACCCTGACGCGCGGCGCGCTGATCGGCATCGCCGTCGTTCTGCTCTATTCGCTGCTGTTCGGCATTTATCTCTTCGATGCGCTGGATGGCACCTATAGTTTCGTCGGCGCTTTTTCGTCCAAGAACCAGCTCGGCTTTTATGCCTCGCTCGGCGTCATTTTTGCCGCCGCATCGGTGCTGGTGCTCAAGCAAAGGGGCATCTGGTTGCCGATTGCCGGCGTCACCGGGCTACTGTCGGCCTATAGCCTCCTTGCGTCCCAATCGGCCACATCCACTATTACCACGGCGGCGGTGGTCGCGCTCATCATCGGCTTCATCCCCATCGGCATGCTTTCGCCGGCGAACCGAAAGATGACGTTTTTTGTGCTCGGTGGTCTCGGCGCATTGCTGGCGGTTGCATCCCTGCAATTCGGCCTGCTGGATGCCATTCTCGGCATTTTCGGCAAGGATTCGACGCTGACCGGCCGAACTTACCTCTGGCAGCAGGGCATCGAGGCTGCGAAACAGACGCCTATCCTCGGCGTCGGTTATCAGGGGTTCTGGGTTGCGGGTTTTCCCGATGCCGAACGGCTGTGGAACGATTTCTTCATTACCGGCCGCAGCGGCTTCCATTTCCATAACACCTATATCGAAACCGTGGTGGAAAACGGCTTTGTCGGCATGCTGCTGCTTGGCATGGTGCTTTACGGAACGTTGCTCGGGCATCTGCGCTCGGTGCTGATGCGCAAGAGCGATCCGCAGGGCGTCATCCTGTTTGCGATCTGCGCCCTGTTTGTCGTGCGTTCCTTCGTGGAGATCGACATCATCTTCCCCTACCAGATCGGCTCGTTCCTGCTTTATTTCGCAGCTGGTAAACTGTGCCTTCCGGCAAGGGCTGCGGAGGGCAGCGTTCACCTAACTGGGGTTCGTGGCGGCTTCTCTCTCCGTCATTCCGGCCTTGAGCCGGAATCCAGCCAGCCCAAGTCCTTGGGCTGAAAGAACCCGTCTTCGCCGCGCGCGAAGCCGCGTCGGCGGAATTCCGGCTCAAGGCCGGAATGACGAAGTCGAGGTGTTTTAGAGATAATCCGCAGAGACATGCGGACTGGCGTGGATGAAACTCCACATGTCCTTGCTGACCTCGACGATGTCGGCGATCGATTTTTCGAGCTGTCCGATTTCCTTCTCGTCCATGCGCTCCACCTTGCCGTAGCGCACCTGGCTGTCATCCTCCACCAGCCGCATGAGCTGCGTGCTGGCGATTTCGCCTTTTTCGTCGAATGAATAGATGCAGTGATTATATTTGTTGCGCGTCTTCGCTTCCTTCTTCAGCCGCGCCATGATGGAGAGGATGGTCTTGCGGTCCTTCGCATCGGTGGAAGGAAGCTTCGCTAGGCGCTCGATCAGGTCCATGCGCGCCCGCGTGGTGTTGAGCGTCAGGAACACGACGATGGCCGCTTCCTTTTCCACTTTCAGGAGATGGACGATCAGATAGATCATCAGGCTTTCCGTGTTGGTCCACACGTAATTCAGCCTGCCGACCAGCAGCAATACATCCGACATCGCCGCCATGCTGCTTCTCCCGCCCCGACGAAACATATTTGTATATTATATGCCGACCGCTGCGGAAAAGACAGTGTAGGTTACTGATATTTCTTCATCTTTCCTTGAAAGCACGGGACATGCTGTCGGAGATGGGCTTGGTCAGATATTCGAAGAAGGTACGCTCCGAAGTCTGGATCAGCACGTCGGCTGGCATGCCGGGCACGGGGTGGAAATTGTGAACCTTGGCGATTTCCTCGTCGGGTATCTGCACCCGCACGATATAGACGTCCTTGACCTGAAGGCCGGCATTTTCCTCGATGCTGTCGGCTGAAACGTAAAAGACCTTGCCGTTCAGAACCGGTGTGGTGCGGCGGTTGAGCGCCGAAAGGCGGATCGCGGCAGTCTGCCCCTCATGCAGCTGGTCGATGGAGGTTCGCAGCACCTGCGCCTCCAGAATAAGGGGCACATGAGCGGGCAGGATTTCCATGATCGGCTTGCCGGTGGTGATGACGCCGCCCGGTGTATGATAATAGGCGCGCACCACGGTTCCGTTGACGGGGGAGCGGATGACGGTGCGCTCCAGCACTTCGGCGGCGCCACGCACCTGTTCGCGCACGCTGTCCAGATCGGATTCGGCGGTTTCCAGCGCATCGAGCGCCGCCTGTTTGTTGGCGTTGACGGCAATGACCGCTTCCTGTCGGAACTTGGCGATTTCCGCCTCGCTCTGGTTCATTTCGCCGCTCAGCCGTGCGATATCGCCCATGGCGTCGGCGATGGCGCGCTCCAGCGCCAGCATGTCGGTCTTGCGGATGACGCCGTCCTTGGCGAGCCGCTCCTTGGAGTCGCGCTCCTGTGTCAAAAGCGCCAATTGCCGGTCGAAGGACTGTTTTTGGCCGTCATAGCCCGCATAGCGGAACTCCAGCGACCGAATATTCTTGTCGATCAGGTTCATCTGTTCCTCAAGCTTGATGAGCTTGCTGTGGAACACGATGTTCTGGCTCTGGATGATGGAATTGATATCCGGATCGCCGGCTTCCTTCATGACGATATCAGGCACCTTGAAGCTTTTTGCGCCCTGCGCCTCGGCGCGCAGGCGCACCACGATGGTTTCGAGGCGAAGCCGCCGCAACTGCAACATGCGCTCGTTGGCAAGCGCCGTCGTTTTGTCCAGCGTCAGAAGAACGTCGCCTTCCTTGACCGTATCGCCTTCGCTGACCATCATTTCCTTGATGATGCCGCCTTCCAGATGCTGGACCACCTTGTTGTTGCCAGTGGCGACGAAACTGCCCTGGGCAATGATGGCGGAGGAGAGCGGTGCGGTTCCGGCCCAGAATCCGAAACCGCCGAAGGAGGCGAGCAGCACGGCAAGACCGATCGAGCTATGCAGGCGGATCGAGCGCGGCACCTCGCTGTACCATTCGAGCTGGCCCTGGGGTTTGACTTCGGCAATGGCGTTTTTCTTCTTGAACATGACGGTTCTCAACCCTCGATCTGCGGGGACTGGTTGGCCTGGCGGCCATTGCCGGAAAGCGCCTTCAGCACGTCCATTCTTTCGCCGAACATGGCGACCGATCCGTCCTTCAGCACCATGATCTTGTCGACGCATTGAAGCAGCGCCGGCCGCTGCGTGATGGTGACGGTAGTGATGCCCTGTCTTTTGGCATGCAGCAGCGCCTTGGCCAGCGCCTGTTCGCCCTGCGTATCCAAATTGGAGTTCGGCTCATCCAGCACCACGAATTTCGGATCGCCGAAAAAGGCGCGGGCAAGCGCGATGCGCTGTTTCTGGCCGCCGGAAAGCGGTGCGCCATCGGCGGCGACCACGGTTTCATAGCCCTGCGGGAAACCGGCGATCAGCTCGTGCACATCGGCCAGCACCGCGGCCTCGTAGATCTGCCGGTCCTCGATATCGTCGCGCATGCGGCAGATATTGGCTTTGATGGTGCCGGGGAAAAGCTGGACGTCCTGTGGCAGATAACCGATACTTTCACCGAATTGTCGCTGGTCCCAGTTGCGCAGATCCATGAGATCGAGGCGCACATTGCCTGACGTGGGCAGGATGGAGCCGACCAGCATCTTGCCGAGCGTCGTCTTGCCGGAGCCGGAATTGCCGATGATGGCGAGCGACTCTCCCTTTTTCAGCGAAAAGGAAATGCCATTCAAAATCACTTTCTTCTGCGGCGGCGGCACGAAGAGGATGCGCTCCACATCGAGACGCCCTTCCGGATTGGGTAGGCGCAGGCGGGGGAAGTTCAGCGGCGAATTGATGAGAAGCTGCTTGATGCGGCCATAGGAGGCGGCAGATTTGTTGAACTGGTGCCAGCCTTCTATGGCGCCTTCGATGGGCGCCAGCGCCCGACCGGAAATGATGGAGGCTGCAATCACCATGCCGCCGGTCAGTTCGCCGGATAGCGACAGATGCGCGCCCCAGCCGAGCAGCGCCACCTGGGTAATCATACGCGCCGCCTTGGAAACGCCGGAGAACATGATGTTGCGATCCTGCGCCGCCACATGCGATTTTAGGGAGCCTGCGGTTTCGCGGCCCCACATCTTCACCGCTTCGGGGATCATGGCGAGCGCATTGATGATCTGCGAATTGCGCGACATGGAATCGAGGTGGAAATTGGCGCGGCTCAAATAACCGGAAGCCTCGGAAAACTGTCTTGCGGTGAAGCGCTGGTTCAGCCAGGCGATGCCGAACAGCACGGCGCAGCAGACCATGATGATGATGCCGAGATGTGGATGGACGAGATAGACCACCACGATGAAGAGCGGCATCAGCGGCGCATCGAGAAAGGCGATGAGCGTGCCGGAGGTGAGGAAGGAGCGCAATTGCTGCAGATCCTGCAGCGTCTGGTAGTCCTTGCCGCTGCCATGCAGGGAGGCGCGGGCGGCGGCAGACAGGATCGGCGCGCCAAGCTGTACCTCGAGTTCGACGGCGGTGCGCATCAGGATGAAGCGGCGGATGGCGTCCATGAAGGCCTGCAGCAGAACCGCGCCAAGGACGGCGACCGTCAGCATCACCAGCGTATCCATCGAGCGGCTGGTCAGCACCCGGTCGGAAATCTGGAACAGATAAAGCGGAATGGCGAGCAGCAGGACATTGATGGCGACCGTGAACAGCATCACCACCACCATGTTGCGCCGCACGGCGGCGATGCCCTTGGCAAGGCTTGCGGCGAAATTGATCGGCTCGCTGCGCTTGTGAAAACCGCTCTGGCTTCCACCGCCGCCGCCACCACCGCCGCCACCGCCATTGTCCGTCGGCTCCTTGCCGCCGCCGCCCGTCACCGGCCGGCGTTCGTTTTCACGGATCGGTCCGTCATTATTGTCGATGGTCTTGACGAAAGGCAGGTCGGCATTGTCAATCTTGGCCTGCGGTTCCGGCGGGGAGGCGGGTTGCCGGTCCCGTTGCGGTGCCGGCCTTTCTGCGGGAACATCCCGCAACTCTTCCGCCTGCTCCGTTTTTGCATGCGGTTGGGAGAGAACTTGTGGGGAGGCGGTCTGTGCAGGGGTGGAAACTTCTTTTGCCGCTTGTTCCGCGCCGGATAATTGGCGCAGGTTTTCGACGGCTTCATTGATTGCTGAAATACAGGCGTCCGTCAGTTTGCTGTCTTCCGCGTCCTGATCCAGCGGCAAGTCCAGCGAGCGTCCGTCGGCAATGGTTTTTCTAGAAATATGATCCATTTTATATTTGTCCCCTCGGTGATCTCACGGTGTTTGCGGTTCGGCCGTGACGGGACGCGGTTACCGCCCCGCCAGCCAAATCTACGCGGTCACCGCCTGCATGACGTCGGCCGAATGCCCGTTCGACCATGACAGGTCGTGACCGGCATTGATGACGCCATTGGATTCGTTTTCGATGGTGGCGGGATCGTCGTGAAGAAAGGCGATGACCTCGTTCGCCAGTTGGCCTTGCTGGGGTTGCGAGGTGTCGTTTTCGATGATGCCGCCCTGTATCAGTATGGCATCGGAATAGACGCCGCCGGCGACATAGGTGGTCGAGCCGAAGCTGTCGTAGTCGACGATCTGCGCCAGATTGACCACGGCGTTGCTGCCGGTATCGATATGAATGGTGGCGCCCTCATTATTTTCGAGGACCTTGGCGGCGGCCTGCGTCACATCGTCGGAATCGCCGAGCACGCTTACCTGTTTGATGATGCTGACATCGTAGAGATTGCCGGTGATATAGAGGACGTTCAGACCCTCATAGCCGACGAAATTGACGTCATGGGCAAGCGCATCCGGCATGTTGGGATCGCGCTCGTTGATGGCGTTCACCGTCTGGTTCATATAGTCCGGCATGGTTTCGAAACGGTCGTTGCTGCCGACATTGTGAATGGCGGCGTCGTTCCACAGCAGGTTGTTGCCGGACTGGATGGTGGCGCCTTCCGGCGCATCGGGATTGGCGCGCGCCCAGTCATTGTCGTAAAGCACGGCGATCTGGCTGATGATGTTCATGTCCAGCACATTGCCGCCGACGATGATCAGGTCGTATTGCATGCCGATGCCGAGGAAATTCGCAATGTTGAGCGCGGCGTTCCCGCCTGTCAGCAGGCTTACGGTGGCGCCCGAGGTCGTTATCGTCAGCGTGTCGTTGTCGCTGACGAACTGGTATTGCTCGATCCAGTGCACGAAGGAAACGTCGCCTTCCAGCACGCTGACGCGCCAGGCGGTGGGAAATATCGGCGGTTCGCCGTTTTCCTGGCTGCTGTTCTCCGTGTTTTCCGCGCCCGGATAGACGCTGCGCTCGAAGCTGGCGATATTGAAGGCTGCCGTCGCCGCCTGATCTTCCGACCGCGTGAAAACGGAGTCGATCTCGTCCCGGTCGCTATAGATATAGGCCTGTGTGATCGCGTCGATCTGGTGATAGTCGCCCATGACGGCCGTTACCGACGTCATGACGCCGGTATTGACCAGGGTGGCGATGTTGGCGACGACATTGGCGCCTGCGGCGACATCGAGGCTGTTGCCGGCAGGGCTGTCCTCATGCAGCGAAACATCGCTCTTTTCCGGCTCTTCCGCCGGCTTGGCGATACCGCGATCGGGCATGTAGTCGTCGAGCATTGGCTTTTCGCTGGCTATCGAGCCATTGATGTAAAGCCCGTCGATGTCATTGCCGGCCAGAACGAAATCCTGATCCGCACCGGTGCCGAGCGACGTCACGTCGTTTTCGCGGGCATGGTCGATATAGTCGTGCGCGGATTTGGCGAGCGCCTGCAGGGCGTCGTAGCTGTCGGTGCGCTGGAAACCGGCGAAAGGCGTGAAGACGGACGCTTCATTGTAGAACTCGACGGTGCGTTCGGTGACGAAGCTCGTGTCGCGCCACACATAGGGGCCGTCCGTCATGTTCAGATAGTCGTCGTCCTGAAGAATATTGACCTGCGCCACATGCGCGATAACCGAACCGGGACCGGTGTGAACCACCAGTTCATATTCCTCCTCAAAGGAAAGACGGCCGGGAAAACGGAAATTGACGCCGGAAATATCGACAGGGATGGCATCTGCGAGCCGCTGCATGTCGTGTTCGACCATGCGCGCGAAATGCGGCTGCAGATAATCGAGATCATAATAGCCGGCGCGGTAGTTGACACCAGGATCATAGTCCTTGAGCGCAACGTCATAGTTCCTGTCGAGCAGCTTTGCTGCTTCATCGTCCGGCAAATGGTCCGGATTGGAATGCGCCGGGCCTTCGGTATAGTTGGCTCTCAGACGCGCTTCTTCGATCACCGTGTCGAACAGGCCGATGAAATGCGCAATCATGTCCGAAATCTTGTCGATATGCATTGGAGGTCCCTCCCTGATCATCGCGGCAGAGCCTTAAGGTTGCGGATGGCACACGTCCTGGAGGCGGTGCTTCGTTTTACGCAACCCCGGTCCTTCAACCGCGAACTGCACCGGCGGGTGCCGGTGCAGCTCTTTTCGTCAAGAGGTGGTTATCAGGAGTGATCCTCACCGACATCAGACACATGCGAGTTACCGCCTGTGATCGTGACATCAACTGCGTTGGAGAGCATGTTGGCGCCCTGCACCAGTTCCAGATGGAAGCCGGAATTTGCAAGGATTGCCGATGCATCCGCAGTGCTGGTACCTGCTGCGTCGTCGCCGGCCTTGAGATCCCATCCCTTGCCGTCGATGCCCTCGGCGCCATAGGCGTCACCGGCATTGGCGCTCAGGTGGTTTTCCGCACCGCCATTCTGCATCTTGATGTCGTAGGCCTCATCCTGGTCTGCCAGGTGGTTGGCCTGCACCATGCTGAAGCCGGTGTCGTTGCCTTCGCCGTTGAGCGAGCCGTTGAGGATATTGTCGACATCGAGAGTGAACGAGAAGTCGTCACCCAGGTTGAAGGTGAGGTCTCCGCCGGCGATGCCGAGATTGCCGACATCCTTGACGCCAGTGATGTTGCCGAAGTCGTCATCCGACTTGTAGAAACTGTCTGCGGAGTTGAAGCTGTCGGAGGTCGTCGTGGTCTTGGTGGAGGTGTCGTTGTCGGAATAGTTGGACGTCTTTGTGTCCGTATCCGTGATCGTTTTCACATTGGTGTCGTTGTCGCTGTACGACTTGCTTTCATAGCTCCAGTCGTAGTCGACCTTGATATCGGTGTTGGTTTCGGTACTGGTCTTGGTGGTCGTGTCGTTGTCGCTATAGGACTTGCTGTCATAGCTCCAGTCATAGTCGTTGTCGCGATTGTCACCGTTATTGGCTTCAACATCGATCTTGGCGTCAACATCCACATTGGTGCTGTTGTCGCTGTTGTCGTTGTTGCGGTTTTCACCGTTTGCGGTGCCGACGTTGCTGTCTTCCACCTTGGCGTCATTGGTAGACGTGTTGGCGAAACCATCGGAAAGCGCGCCGATCTTGGTGATCTCGTCGCCGGATGCCTTGTGATCATAACCCATTTCGATTTCCTCCGAAAAAGCTCGGAGCAGCTTTCGAAATCCCTCTCATCTCAAACGGGATTTTTTCGCGCTTGCCCCGGGTAGCATGAAGATTGATGTTTTGCAGATGCACTCGGTACGCATCATCTGCGGTTCGGTAGTGGCCCGTGATCGGGCTCTTTTCGTTCAGCCCTTGTGCGCTACTCGGTAAAACGGCGCACAAATCCGTTCCTCGCTCCATAAGGAGAGCGCGGTGGCTTCGTCTTTTCGCTTGCATGTTTTCTTGAAAAGGGACCGGCGTTTTTCAAACACACGTCAAGGCCGGAGTTGTCTTTCCATCGGCCGCCGTTCAGCGACGGTCCGACTGTGCCGTAGAAAAATTGCGCTTCCTAGATATCAATTCGGGTTAAACATATCGGCGTTTTACCCGAATATATATGTCGGAGGGGGTGTCCGGCGGGTCGTTTCGCCGGTCTGGCCTCAAAAAAATGCCGCTTCGTCAGGGCAAGGCGGTGTTTTCGAGAAACATGGTTTATTTCGGTGGAAAAAGGCCTTTATCCCGAAAAGGAACAGGCTGCAGCGTGCTTCGCCGGCGAGCTATGTAAAGGGATATCAACTAAAAGTTATATTTTCCCGGAAGGCAAAACCACAGCGAAAGCTTTTCCGATGTGTTTGTTTTTGCAGCGGTTACAGAATGAATGATTCTATCTCGGTTTAACCTATTTTGTATGTCAATTGTAAAAAATAACCCGTTTGGGCCATTTATTTACACAGCTTTTCGTATTAGCGTGTGTTAATTAACGGGTAATTAATGATAATTGACATGGCCTAAAGCGGAGAATCGCCCCCAAGTATTCAGGGGAAAGATAACCGGCGGACGACAGACTGCACAACCAAAAGAAAGTAATGCGTAAGCGCTTGAGGGAGGCGTCAATGTTCATGGGAACGTCAGATTATGCGGCAAAACAAAAAAACGCCGTTGCTCCTATAAATGGAACTTTATTGGTCATAGCGGATCCGGACCTGTTTTCCGAGTGCCTCATGGAGGCGCTGGGCAAAAAGTTCCCCACATTCGCGGTAGTGAGCGTAAGGTCCTCGGCGGGCATCGAGGACGACTACGGTAACAATGTACGGCTGGTTTTGCCTTACAGGATGTCGGGGGACCGTCTTCATACCGTTCTTTCGGAGGTTCGGGAAAAACATCCCGATGCGCCGATCGCGCTCGTCGTCGAAACCATCGATAAATTCGAGGAGCCGCTGAAAAGGCTGGTGGGAATGCGCGTCATCGATGGCGTGCTGCCGCTCAATCTCAGGCTCGATGTTTTCATGGCGGCTGTCGATCTGCTCATGAAGGGCGGGGAACATTTTCCTGCCGCTCTTCTCGGCAAGCTCACGCCCTATTCGCCTTCGGTCAACAGCAAGAGCGTTCAAAGCAATGCCGTGATCGCCAACCGCGCGGATGCCCTTGCCGCAAGCAGGGGCGACGTGGCGGCGCTGACGACACGCGAGGTGCAAATCCTCGACCTGCTTTGCAAGGGAACGCAAAACAAGATCATCGCTGATCGGCTGCATTTGTCCGAGAACACCGTCAAGGTTCACGTTCGCAATATCTATAAGAAAATGAACGTGCGCAACCGCACGGAGGCGGCGTCGCGCTTCTTCAACAAAGATGAAGACACGACGTTCTCCGGCGGCTGGAAGAACTGAGCGTCAGGGCGGCTAGGGCCGTCCTAACGCCAGTTCCCTCCGGTATTTCTCCAGGAGGCTCAGGGCCTCAGGAAGCAGCGGGATTTCTGCCCGAATCCGCTCGGTGAGCAGATGTAGGGAGAGGAGCCCGAGTAGAACTGCCGCGATGCTGCGGGTGTGCCCGAGGCATCGGCAACAAGCGTAACGGCCGCGTTGCCGGTTTTTTGATAACCGTAGGACGCCTTCGCCGGAACGACCCTGCTTTTGGTCGTGGCGGTATTGGCCGACGCGGTCTTGATCAGAACGGCGTCTTCGACCACGGAGCATGAAGCCGTCGCGAAGGTGAAAGTTACAAGTGCTGCGGCAACAAGCGCGAAGCGACAATGGCGGGCTGCTTTGCCGCTATGAGAATAAGGCATTTCATTCGTCATGTGTGTCCCCTGAAATCGACTGTCTGTCGCATCTCGCCGGGCGGTTTTGTTCCCGGTGGACCGAGCCTTACAAAACCAGGATAGCCCCGACTGGTTGAGCGAAGCTTGCGCTAATGCTCAATAAGAAAGGCATAATAGAGGCATAGTTAAAAAGTATTAAATCAAGGGGCTATTTTGAGTAATTTTGGGTAATCAATTGTAATATTTTGATAAAATGAAGTTGACCTGTTTTCTTCTGCGCCTATCATGAAAGTTGAAATTTATCTGACCGAAATATTAAACCTCCAGAAGAAGTAAAAACCGGAGGCTGATATTCAATATATCGTACAATCGGGAGTTTGATCCAGTTTAGATGAATCAGCTGCGCTGATTCCTCATGGGGAGGAGTGTGTAATGCGTAATTTCGTTCCCAACGAACACGACAACGGCGTCACCATCTACTCCGAATGGAGACCTGGCCAACGCGTTCTCGTCAATGGCGGTGCCGGTTTTCTCGGTTCCCATCTTTGCGAACGCCTGTTGAGCTGCGGCCACGAGGTGATCTGTCTCGACGATCTTTCGACCGGACGCACCGCGAATGTGGCGCATTTGCGGGACAATAAGCGGTTTTTGCTGGTCGAGCACGATGTGCGCAAACCCTATGACATCGATGTCTCGCTGATCTTCAACTTCGCCTCGCCGGCTTCACCGCCCGACTATCAGCGCGATCCGGTCGGCACGCTGCTCACCAATGTCCTGGGGGCGGTCAATGTACTGGAAGTGGCGCGCAGATGCGGTGCAACCGTCGTGCAGTCATCGACATCGGAAGTCTATGGCGATCCGCACGTCAATCCGCAGCCGGAAACCTATTTCGGCAATGTAAATACAATCGGGCCGCGAGCTTGTTACGATGAAGGGAAACGCAGCGCCGAAACGCTGTTTTTCGATTATCACCGTAGCTTCGGTGTCGATATCAAGGTGGGACGCATCTTCAACACCTATGGGCCGCGCATGCGACCCGATGACGGGCGTGTGGTTTCGAACTTCATCGTCCAGGCGCTGAAGGGCACCGACATCACCATTTACGGTGATGGCAGCCAGACCCGTTCCTTCTGCTATGTCGATGACCTGATCGACGGTTTCCTGCGCTTCTCGACCAAACCGAAGGATTGCACCGGGCCTATCAATCTCGGCAACCCGAGCGAAATTCCGGTGCGGCAGCTCGCCGATATCGTCATCCGCATGACGGGTTCCCGTTCGCGCATCGTGCATCTGCCAGCCGCGATCGACGATCCGCAGCAGCGCCGCCCCGATATTTCGCGGGCAAAGGAACTGTTGAGATGGCAGCCGCGCGTGCCGCTCGAAATCGGCCTGGAAAAAACCATCGTCTATTTCGATGCATTGCTGGCCGGTAAGGCTGTGGCGGAGGCCGTATGAGATGCCTCGCACAATCCTCGTCACGGGCGGGGCCGGATTCATAGGCAGCCACATCTGCAAGGCGCTGGCCCAATCCGGCTTCAAGCCTATCGCTTACGATAATCTCTCGACGGGTCACGCGGATTCGGTTCGCTGGGGTCCCTTCATCGAGGGCGACATTCTGGATCGTGGCCTTTTGAAAGCCACGCTCAAGGAGTTCTCGCCGGCCTTCGTCATCCATTGCGCCGCCAACGCCTATGTCGGTGAGTCCGTCGAGGATCCACGCAAATATTACCGCAACAATGTCGGCGGCAGTCTTGCGCTGCTGGATGCCTGTCTCGACCAGAATATCGGCGGGCTGGTGTTTTCTTCAAGCTGCGCCACCTATGGCGTGCCGCCGCAATTGCCCATCCGTGAGGAAACGGCGCAAATGCCGGTCAATCCTTACGGGCGCACGAAGCTGATCTTCGAAATGGCGCTGGAGGATTATGCCGCTGCCTACGGTCTGCGTTTCGTGGCGTTGCGTTATTTCAATGCCGCCGGGGCCGACCCGGACGGTGAGCTTTACGAGCGCCATGAACCTGAAACCCATCTGATCCCGCGGGCACTGATGGCGGCTGCCGCAAGGCTTCCGCAACTGGATGTCTTCGGGGCGGATTACGACACCAGCGACGGCACCTGCATTCGCGATTATATCCATGTCAGCGATCTGGCCGATGCCCATGTGGCTGCCGTCAATTATCTTGCCGAGGGCGGAGAGACGCTGCGCGTCAATCTCGGTTCCGGTCACGGTACATCGGTCGGCGATATCATCCGGGCGATCCACCGCGTGACGGGGCAGGAAGTTCCGGTGCATTTCGGCGCAAGGCGCGCCGGAGATCCGCCAGCCCTGTTCGCAGATATCAAACGTGCGGAAGAAACACTCGGTTTTATACCGAAGCGTTCGGATATCGACACCATCATCCGGACGGCAGGTCCCGGTTTCGGACTGGAGGTGCGGTCATGAAAGCCCGTTCCACCTCTTTCGTTCCGTCGACCCGGGCGGTCGCAGTCGCCAGCGATCTGCGGATGCTGCCGGTCTTTGCCGGCTGGAACCGCATGGCCTATCTTCTCGGTATTGGCGGCTGGCTGGTGACGCTCGCTTATTTCTGGATCTGGTGGCTCGACCGCGATCGCGTCATCGACTGGCCTTATTATACCGTCGTTACGATAACGCTCGCGTGGATCACGCTTCTGCCATCCTATTTCATCTTCATTTTTCTGAACGCGAAGGTTGTCGACCGGCGCTCCCCTCTGCCGCGGGGCAGGGTGGCGATGGTCGTCACCAAGGCGCCATCGGAACCCTTTGCCGTGGTGGAAAAGACGCTGCTGGCCATGCTGGAGCAGAAGGGTCTGGAATTCGACGTCTGGCTGGCCGACGAGGCTCCGGATGCGCAAACGCTGAAATGGTGTGGCGCGCACGGCGTTTTCGTTTCTACCCGACAGGGTGTCGCCGAGTATCACCGCAAGACCTGGCCGCGGCGCACACGCTGCAAGGAAGGCAATCTCGCTTATTTCTACGATCACTACGGTTACAAGCGTTATGATTTCGTCGCCCAGTTCGATGCGGATCACGTGCCGGAACCGGATTATCTGCGCGAGATCATTCGTCCCTTTGCCGATCCGAAGGTTGGATATGTTTCGGCCCCGAGCATCTGCGATGCCAATGCTGACCAGAGCTGGGCGGCGCGCGGCAGGCTTTATGCCGAGGCGAGCCTGCATGGCGCGCTGCAACTGGGTTACAATAATGGCTGGGCGCCGCTCTGCATCGGTTCTCATTATGCCGTGCGCACGAAAGCCCTGCGGGAGGTCGGCGGCCTTGGGCCGGAGCTTGCCGAGGATCATTCCACCACGCTTCTGATGAACGCCGGCGGCTGGCGCGGCGTTCACGCCGTCAACGCCATCGCCCATGGCGACGGGCCGGTGACCTTTGCCGATCTCATCGTGCAGGAATTCCAGTGGTCGCGCAGCCTGATGACCATTCTGCTGCAATATTCAAGGCACTATGTGCCGAAGCTGCCGCCGCGGCTGAAGTTCCAGTTCCTGTTTTCGCAGCTCTGGTATCCGCTGTTTTCCGGCTTCATGGCGCTGATGTTCGTGCTTCCCGCCGTTGCGCTGATACGCGGCGATGTGCTGGTTAACGCATCCTATCCGGCATTTCTGGCGCATTTCCTGCCGGTTTCGCTGATCATGATCGTGTTTGCCTTCTTCTGGCGGGCCACGGGCGCGTTCCGCCCGCATGATGCGAAGCTCTTCAGCTGGGAGGCCATGGTATTTCTGTTCCTGCGCTGGCCCTGGTCGCTGATGGGCGTGCTGGCGGCGATACGCGATACGATCCGTGGCGATTTCGTCGATTTCCGCATCACCCCCAAGGGCACGCAGGCAAAACCGCCGCTGCCGCTGAGGGTAGTCGCGCCTTACATTCTTCTGGCGGCGCTCAGCCTCGTGGCCATGGTTCTGGCGCCGCAGGAAAACGGGGCGGAGGGTTTCTTCGTCTTCGCCGCCATCAATGTGGCGATCTATGCGGGCCTTTCGGTGTTTCTGCTCATCCGCCATGCGATGGAAAACGGCTTGCCAAAGCTGCCGGCATTGCGCGGGGGAGCGACTGCCGCCGCCTGTTCATTGCTGCTGGTGGCGGGCAGTGCCGTACAGCTCAGCTCCCATGCGATCGGCGGGCTGGAGGCCCTGTCGCACGGGCAGCCCTATGTCAGTTTTACCGAAACGCGGTTCACGGTCGCCGGTGCGGGCGTGGAAGGTGCGAGATCGGTGCGTCTGAAACTGCGCATCACCGTACCGGGACTGCGCGGACCGCAGGAAATGCAGGCGGAACCCATCGTGGCGCCGCCGCCCGCGGTGGCGACCGGAGAGATCATGCTGGCCGACAATAGGGTCGGACAATGAAGGAGGAGGCTGTGATGAAAACAACAATAAGCAAATGCGGATTCTCCGCTTTCGTACTCTGTCTTGCGGTGGTCGTGCCAAGCGCGGTCCACGCTGCAGGCGGCACGAAGACGCCGAAACCGCTCAGAACCAGCGAAGTCGTGGACATGTACTTCGACAAGACCTGGAAATGGGAAACGGGCGGTGGACGCTTCATCGCCCAAGACCGCAAATTCATCGCCGCAACGGAAGAAAAGGGCAAGAAGTCCATCGGTGAAGGCCGCTGGACCGTCGATGCCAACGGCACCCTGTGCATGCGCGCCACCTGGAAAAGCGCGGCAGGAAACGGCAAGGCCGATACCTGCTTCGACCACGGTCGCATTGGCAAGGTGCTCTACCAGCGCAAGCAGGGCGGGCCATGGTACGTGTTCCGGCACAACCCGCCACGCCCTGGCGATGAATTCCTCAAGCTCGTCCGCAAGGACGATGTCACGCCGCAGATCGCCGCTTACGACAAGGCGATGACGGCAACAAGGTAGGGAGTAAGGTGTCATGCAGATAACAAGAAGAAAACTTCTGTTCGCAGGTGGTGCCGCCGCAGCCTTTACCGCCGGCATGTATCCGGTGCTCAAGCTCGACGCACAGGGTGTCGCCCCCATGACGTCGACGGGCATGAAGACACTTGCCGACAAAAGACCGACATTGCATGCGGACGGCATCCGCTTCGGCGCATACGATCCGCACGGCGATTTTACGGCCCAGACCGGGGTGGCGACGGAACATCTGTTCCTGCCCTGGGAAGACGTGGATCTCGACAGTCTCGCACTTGCGGATGCCTACGCTCTGGAGCGCAAGCGCAACGTGCTGATCACCGTAGAACCCTGGTCTTGGGACGTTAACTGGCGGCTCACCTCCGACGAGTTGCGCCGCAAGGTGATGAGAGGCGACTATGACCAGAACATGCAGGCGATCGCCGCACGCATGTCGGCGATGAAAAGTCCGCTGATCCTGCGCTGGGGACAGGAAATGGAAGACACGTCCGGCCGCTTCTCGTGGTCGGGCTGGAACCCGCGTGATTACATCACGGCGTATAAACGCATGGTGGACATGACCCGCAAGGCGGTTCCCAGCGTGAAGGTGATGTGGTCACCGAAAGGTCTGGACGGTCTGCAGGCCTACTACCCAGGTGACAGCTACGCCGATCTGGTGGGCCTCTCGGTCTTCGGTCTCGAGGAGTACGACAAGATCGAATATGGCGGACCGAAGACCTTCACCGATCTGCTGCGCAAGGGCTATGGACTTGTCGAAACCTTCAACAAGCCGGTCTGGGTTGCCGAACTGGGTTATGAAGGTGGCGATTCCTATGTTCGTCCGTGGATGAATGATGTGACGCTGAAACAGGCGGATTTTCCGAAGCTGGAAGAGGTCGTCTATTTTAACGACAAGGATGTTCACCCCTGGCCGCACAATCTCGGCAGACCGGACTGGCGCGTCGTGCGCCCGGCTAAGGTCTGATCGACGCCGAAAACCGGCGAGCGGCGATGCCGCTCGTCCGGTGGTCCAATATTAGTTGACCGCCGCCAGCACGGCCTCTGCCTCATATATGGCGCAGACGATGTGATAAAACGTGCTTGCCGGGGCCGGCTCGTCGAGCATCGGCCTGTCGGCCGGCCATTTGTCGAACCACAGGCCCTTGACCGGCGTGTCGAGGAAAGGCTGCAGCGCGCCGATGGCGCTGAGACCGGAGGCGAGGTAACGCTGACGCTCCTCGCCGCCCGTGACGCTCGCAAGCCGCACCGAAGCCTTCAGCCATTCCGTCTGCGGCCATAGCCGCGCCAGCCCGTCATGCACCGAAAAATCGTCGTAGAGGCTCATCACCGCCACCTTGCGGCGCGGGCAGATGCCGTAGGCCTCGCCGATCTCGAACAGGCGTTTTGCCTTGCCGATCGCTTCGTCGTTTCCACGCAGGCTGCCCCAGCGCACCAGAAGCCAGGCCCATTCGAACTGGTGGCCGGGTTCCATGATCCGGCCTTTGTCGCTGTCATGCGGTGTCCAGTCATGGGTGAAGAATTCGCGCAAGCCGCCATTGCCGCCATCGATGAAGCGGTTAAGCGCAAGATCGGCGATCTCGTCGGCCAGCGCCGACCACGGGCCGTCCGGGTCCTGCACTTCCCAAGCCAGCATCGCCTCGAAGAGATGCATGTGCGGATTGGAGCAGAGCGGCGTGCGCGGCGGGTTTGCTTCCTCGAAGCCGGCGACCGGATGTTTGTAATCGCGTTCAAGGATGGCAAGGATATCGAGCGCCCGGCCGCGCATCTCGTCCCGGCGTTCGGGAAGGCTTGCAGCCGCCTGTGCGGCGGCAAACAGCGCAAAGGCCTGATTGTAGAGATCGAAGGAGGGATCGATCAGCCGGCCCGTCTGGTCGGCAAGGTTGCCGTAAAGGCCGTTTTCAAGGCGGTAGACCTTCTCGAACCAGGAAAGCCCGTGCAGGAGCGCGTCTTTCCACGGTCCCTGCCAGCCATGCTGCCCGGCGGCGGCGAAACAATAGGCCTGGCGCGGCTGCACGCGGGCGCGTCGGTCATCGGAAAAAACCGGTTTGGCATCCTGGCCGAGACGTTCGTAAAAGCCGCCATCCGGCCGGGCTGAACCCGCCTCCCACCACAGGGGAAGGGCGTCCTCATCCAGCCATTTGCGTAATCTTCCGATCTCTTCGGCAAGCGTCTGCGAAATGCTCGGAAATGGCAAGGTCATGCGTCAACTCTCTGTTTTTACAGTTGAATAAAAAATGGACCAATAAAAATACGTCATTATGGAGCCAAGTAGACCATGGGACATATTGCGCTGCAACCGTAAAAATTATCGATCTCTATCCAAACTAACCGATAACAACGCAGTCGGTTCCGCCGTCTCATCGGTCGGTCGATGCACGCCGTTGATTCGAAAGACCAAAATGTCAGAAATTACAACGCGAGTTTGATACTTCCTAAATTTCGTATTGCTTATTTGGTGCCCTCCCGTATTTCGTAACAATGGTCTGGTCATTAGTGATTCGGTCTCCTTTTAACCTGGGCGGCGTTGGGGAAATAAAGGGGCGCAAGGCAGTGAGATTTTCTGCCTTTACTTCATTGCTGTTCTCCGTTGCGGTTCTTTCGGGCTGCAATACTCCCGCGGGCGTTCGGTCGTTCGGGGGCGCGCAGATGTTGCCTCCTTCCGAGGCGCTGATTTTCCCGCCACCCGGCGGTCCCGAAATCGTTACCGTGGTCAACCGCACCTATTCCAACGCGGTGGCGCAGCAGGTCATTTTGCGCTCTGAAGCCACGACGCCCGGGCAGAACTATATCAAGGCGGAGTTTTTCGGTCCGCAACAGGCTGGCGATACCGATGGCGACGCTCTGGCTTTCACCGGTTTCAAGGCATCTTCCGTCGCGAGGGAAATCCGCGCCGAGTTTCCGGGCGAAAATATCGCCATGTCGGCAAATTACCTGCAGAACGGTTATGGCGCGTTCTCCTATGCCGCCGGCAGCGGCCGTGGCGACGATACCTGCCTTTATGGCTGGCAGGACATACGCTCGCCGGAAAGCATGCGGCAGGATTTCCGCAATCTCGGGCGCATCAAGGTGCGGCTGCGCCTTTGCCAGTCGGGCGCCAGCGTCGAGCGGCTGCTGGCGGTCATGTATAATTACACGATCACCGGCACCTATGCCTCGCCCAGCTGGAACCCTTACGGCACGCCGCAGGCGGTGGATAGAAATCTCGGGCGTCCGGGCCATCCGGTCTATCCCATAAAAGCGGATGAGGTGCCGATGCGGCCCGGCAGCGAGGTGACCGCGAGCGTGCCCCCCCGGCCCGTTCGTCGCACGGCTGCCGTTGCGCCGCCCGCCCAGCCGGAACCACAGCCGCTTCCACCCGTTGCTGCAGTCAGTATCCCGTCGCCCGCGTCGGCTGGCGCACCCCTCCAGCCTGCAAGGCCAACGGTGGCGGGCAGGCGCCTGGACGGTGTGCCGGCAGATATCGGCCGGCAACCGTCGCAGGTCCCGCAGGTCTCCATTCCGTCGCCCGCATGTCTGTCCGGTTCGGGGGTGGCGTCAGGATGCAGGTGATCGCCGGAACCAGCGGGAAAGAGCACGCCAAGGCGCAGATCGCAAAAATTCCGGACCGAAATTCCGGGTGGGGAAGACAACGGAAAGTTTCTGGATGAGCAAGGCCATCACAATCATTGTCTGGTTACTTGTGTCGCTTTGCGTTCTGGCCATCGTCACGATGCCGGTCAGCCTGCAGACGCATCTGGTCGCCACGGCGATTTCGCTCATCCTGCTGGCGACGATCAAGAGCTTCAATGGGCAGGGGGCCTGGCGTCTGGTAGCACTCGGTTTCGGCACGGCCATCGTGCTGCGCTATGTCTACTGGCGCACCACCAGCACGTTGCCGCCCGTCAACCAGCTCGAGAACTTCATTCCCGGTTTTCTGCTCTATCTGGCGGAAATGTACAGCGTCGTGATGCTGGCGCTCAGCCTCGTCATCGTGTCGATGCCGCTGCCGTCGCGCAAGACGAGGCCCGGTTCACCCGATTACCGGCCGACGGTCGATGTCTTCGTGCCGAGCTATAACGAGGACGCTGAGCTTCTCGCCAATACGCTCGCAGCGGCCAAGAACATGGATTATCCGGCCGACCGGTTTACCGTCTGGCTGCTGGACGATGGCGGCTCGGTGCAGAAGCGCAACGCCAGCAATATCGTCGAGGCGCAGGCGGCGCAGCGCCGCCACGAGGAGTTGAAGAAGCTCTGCGAGGACCTCGACGTGCGCTATCTGACGCGCGAGCGCAACGTCCACGCCAAGGCCGGAAATCTCAATAACGGGCTTGCCCATTCGACCGGCGAACTCGTGACCGTGTTCGACGCCGACCACGCGCCCGCCCGCGACTTCCTTCTGGAAACGGTTGGTTATTTCGAAGAGGATCCGCGGCTTTTTCTGGTGCAGACACCGCATTTCTTCGTCAATCCCGATCCCATCGAGCGCAATCTGCGGACCTTCGAGACGATGCCGAGCGAAAACGAGATGTTTTACGGCATCATCCAGCGCGGCCTCGACAAGTGGAACGGCGCATTCTTCTGCGGTTCGGCCGCCGTGCTGCGGCGTGAGGCGCTGCAGGACACCGAAGGTTTCAGCGGCGTCAGCATCACGGAAGATTGCGAAACGGCGCTGGCGCTGCATTCGCGCGGCTGGAACAGCATCTATGTCGACAAGCCGCTGATTGCCGGGTTGCAGCCGGCCACCTTCGCAAGCTTCATCGGCCAGCGCAGCCGCTGGGCGCAGGGCATGATGCAGATCCTGATCTTCCGCCAGCCCCTTTTCCGGCGCGGTCTCTCGTTTACGCAGCGTCTCTGCTACATGTCGTCGACGCTGTTCTGGCTGTTTCCATTCCCGCGCACCATCTTCCTGTTCGCACCACTGTTCTACCTGTTCTTCGACCTTCAGATTTTCGTGGCCTCGGGCGGCGAGTTTTTGGCCTATACGGCTGCCTATATGCTCGTGAACCTGATGATGCAGAACTATCTCTATGGCAGCTTCCGCTGGCCGTGGATTTCGGAACTCTACGAATATGTGCAGACGGTTCACCTCCTGCCTGCCGTCGTTTCGGTGATTTTCAATCCCGGCAAGCCCACCTTCAAGGTGACGGCGAAGGATGAATCCATTGCCGAGGCACGGCTTTCGGAAATCAGCCGGCCGTTCTTCGTCATTTTCGCGCTGCTGCTGGTGGCCATGGCCTTTGCCGCCTGGCGCATCTACAGCGAGCCTTACAAGGCGGATGTCACGCTCGTGGTCGGCGGCTGGAACCTGCTCAATCTCATCTTTGCAGGCTGCGCGCTCGGTGTCGTTTCCGAGCGTGGCGACAAGTCGGCGTCGCGGCGCATCACGGTCAAACGGCGTTGCGAAGTCAAGCTTGAGGGTAGCGACGCCTGGGTGCCGGCTTCCATCGATAACGTCTCGGTGCATGGCCTGCTGATCAATCTCTTCGACAGCGCGACAACCATCGAAAAAGGCGCGACGGCCATCGTGAAGGTCAAGCCGCATAGCGAGGGCGTGCCGGAAACCATGCCTGTCAACGTGGTGCGAACGGTGAAGGGCGAGGGTTTCGTCTCGATCGGCTGTACCTTCTCGCCGCAACGCGCCGTCGATCACCGCCTGATCGCGGACCTGATCTTCGCCAATTCGGAACAGTGGAGCGAATTCCAGCGGGTGCGCCGCAAGAACCCCGGCCTTATCCGTGGTACGGCCATCTTCCTGGCCATATCGCTCTTCCAGACGCAGCGCGGCCTTTATTATCTGGTCCGAACGCTTCGGCCTGCTCCCAGAGACGCCAAACCTGTCGGAGCGGTAAAATGACCGGCCGTAAACCCATCCGGGATACTCTGGCAATGTTGGTATGGGGGGCCGTCGCCACGGGCGCTATGGCGCAGTCCTCCCCCTTCGACATGTCGCCGGAACGGCCCGCCCAGACGGCTCCGACACCCGTGCCGCCGTCCGCCGTTGCGCCTGCCGCGCCGCGTCAGCAGCCACCTGCCCAGATGCCGGCCCAAATGCCGGTCCAGGCGCCGCTTCAGCCATCCGCCCCGCCGCCATTTGCGGTTCAGCCCGCGCCGCCGCAGGCGCAACAGCGCCCAGCCGTTCCTTTGCCGCCGCCGGTTGCGGCTCCATCGCCTCAGCAAAGTGCAAGACCTGTTCCCGCACGGACCTCGCCGCTTAGCGCCGACAGCCGCCGCCGATACATTCTACCTTATGAGAAGCTCAGCCTTTCCGGTGAGATGGACCGGCGGCAATGGAGCATCTATCTGACGCCGGAGCAGGTGAATGCCGCCGTTTCGCTCAATATCGGGTATCAAAACGCCATCGTGGTTGCGCCGGAAAGCTCGAATTTTCAGGTCAGCCTGAACAATGTCGCGCTGGATCCGGCGCGTATCGAAGCGCCCGACAGCGAGGGCAATGTCTCCTTGAAGATACCGCCAGGCGTCTTGCAGGTCGGCTCAAATGTCGTGAGACTGGGCGTGCAGCAGCGCCACAGAACCGATTGCACGATCCAGTCCACCTACGATCTGTGGACCGATATAGACCCTGCCAATACCTATATCGGCTTTAATGCGGATGTCGCCGGAAGCTTTGCCAATATCGACGATATTCAGGCAACCGGTCCGGATGGCAAGGCGATGACGTCTATAGAGATTGTCGCACCGGCGCTCGGCAATCCCGCATTTGCGGATTCTCTCCTGCGTCTTTCACAGGCGCTGGCGCTCAGAACCCAGATGCCGAACCAGACGATCCGTTTCGTGGCCGCTCCTTCCGCTGAACGCAAGGCGGGCACGCTTACGGTCTTCGTCGGAACGGCCCGCGAGATTGCCGGAATTGCCGGAACGCTGCCACCCGAGGCTTCCGCGGGCGCTTTCGCCGGCTTTGGCGCCGCGGCGCCGGGCGGTCTTTCGCCGCTTTTCGTCAGCGGCCCCACCCTGCAGGCGGTGCAGGCGGCAATTGAGACGCTGTTTTCGTCGATATCGCGCACACCCGGTGCGCAGAGAACGACTTTTTCGACCCGAAGCTGGCATGCGCCGGATGTGCCGCTCGTCATGTCGGATCGCCGTATCGCGCTTTCCGAACTTGGTTTCGAAAGCACCGAATTTGGCGGCCGGCGTTTCCGCAACGAATTTTACGTCGGCATGCCCGCCGACTTCTACGCCTCGGCCTATGGCGAGGCGTCGTTTTTGCTCGATGCCGCCTATTCGTCGCAGGTACTGCCAGGCAGCCATGTCGATATCTACGTCAACGACCAGATCGCCTCGACCGTACCGATTTCCAACAATGGCGGCGGCATTTTCCGGCATCTGCCGATCAATGTGACGATGCGTCATTTCAAGCCCGGGCCGAACAAGGTCACCATCGAGGCAGTGTTGATGACGGCGCAGGATCAGGCCTGCGCGCCGGGCGCCCCTGCCAGCACGACGCCGCGTTTTGCATTGTTCGACACGTCGGAACTTCATATTCCGGACTATGCGCAGATCGGCCGCAAGCCGGATCTTGCCGCGATGGCCGGGGCCGGACAGCCCTATCGGACCGGCGGAGCGCCTGTTGCCCTGTCGCTCGACCGTTTCGACACCGATACCATGTCCGCGGCAGCCACGCTGATCAGCCGGCTGGCAAGCGTGGCGGGGCATCCCATCGACATCGAGACTGTCGCCTCGCCGCTGGTGATCGGCGATCGCGACGCGCTGTTCGTGGGCACGATTTCGCAATTCCCGCAGGCATTGATCGGCCAGTTCAATCTTGTTCCCTCCAGCCAGATATCCTGGAAAATGGGAACCGGCGTTCAGCCGCCCGCCCAGAGCAGCGAAACCCTTTTCAACGACTGGCGCGAGCGGGTGGATGGCGGCGTATGGGAGGGGCAGGTGTCTTCTCTCGAGGAATGGATGAAGCGGAATTTCGACCTGAGTTCGGATACGCTACGCTTCCTGCCGGCAGCCGAACAGCTCTATGCGCCGCCAAGCAATGTTTCCTTCATGCTGGCCCAGGGACTGAGCCCCTCCGGCGAAGGGGTGTGGACGCTTGCCACTGCGCCAACGTCCGCGGAACTTCTTGACGGGATGGCGGCGATGACGCGGGAAAACCGCTGGCGCGGTGTCACTGGACGTGTTGCCGCTTACGATGCCGCTGCCGAAAAACTTGAAACGGTGGAGGTGGAACGGCCGTATTTTTACGTCACGCGGGCGTTTTCCTTTTCCAACTGGAGGCTGGTCGCCGCCAACTGGCTGTCGTCCAACGTTCTTTCCTATTCGCTGGCGTTCATAGGCTTCGTATCTCTCCTCGGCCTCGCCACTTTCACGATGCTGCGCATGATGGGACGGCATCGATGAAGAACGGAATCTCGAAACTGGCCGGCATTTTCTTCCTGTCCATGATGACGGTGATTGCAGGTATTTCCGTCAGCCGCGCCGCTTCGGTTTCGCCGGAGGCGTGGTCTGCCTATAAAGGCGCGTTTCTCGATCCCGGCGGCCGCGTCATCGATACCGGCAACGGCAATATCAGCCATAGCGAAGGCCAGGGCTACGGCATGTGGCTTGCCGTGCTTGCCGACAACCTGTCCGACTTCGAGCTGATCTGGAGTTTCACGCGCACTGAGCTTTTGGTACGTGACGACGGGCTTTCCGCCTGGAAATGGGATCCGCGCACCAGACCGCATGTAACCGATATCAACAACGCTACGGATGGCGATATCCTGATCGCCTATGCGCTGGCGCTGGCGGCCGGGCAATGGAACCGGCAGGATTATGCCGAAGCATCCGCGGCCATCGCATCCGCTATTCTCAAGAAGACGGTGGTGCAACGCGGCGGGCGAACGCTGCTTCTGCCGGCGGCCAGCGGTTTCGACGAGGATGACCGGGAGGACGGGCCAGTGGTCAATCCTTCCTATCTGATTTTCGAGGCGTTTCCGGTGCTCAATCTTGTTGCGCCATCGCCGCTTTGGAAAGCGCTTGCCGATGACGGTGTGGCGCAGATCGGCACATTCGCTTTCAGCGACAGAAAACTGCCGGCCGACTGGGTATCGGTGAAGACGAAGCCGCAGCCGGCATCGGGTTTCCCGCCGGAATTCGGCTATAATGCGGTGCGCATACCGCTTTACCTCGCAAGGGCGAATATGGGTTCGCCGGAGCTGCTCGCCCGGCTGAAAGGCGGCATGACGCTGGAAAGCGGCGCTGCCGGAACCTTCGATCTGAAGAGCGGAGCGGTCAAGGATGTCCTGTCCGATCCCGGCTATCGCATCATTCCGGCGCTTGCGGCCTGTGTCGGCGGCGGGCCGGAGGTTTCCGCCGAACTCAAAAACTTCCAGCCATCACTTTATTATCCTTCCACATTGCATCTTCTGGCATTGTCGTTTCTGGCAAGGAATAACGGGGAATGCCGATGAACAAGCCACTGTCCACCTCGGCTCTCATTCTGCTTCTGATAGCGCTCGCCGCCTTCCACTGGCGCGACAGCATTCTGGGGCGGGTGTCGGACGTGCATACCTCGGCGGTCGGCGACAACCGGGCGGTACAGCGTGTTTTGCCGACGGCAGCCAATCCGGCGCAGATCAACGCTTTCGTCAAGAACCGTGAAATGGCGCAGGTAACGCAGCCCGCGACACCGCCGGTCACGGTGCCCGCGACCGACCCCTTGCCGGTGACACAGGCTGGCGGGCAGGCGCTGCAAACGCAGACGGCGCAGGCGCCGGAGCCTCGTGCCACCCAGCCTGCATCGGCCGATATGCCCGAGGTCGATCTGAGTGCGTTGCGCTATTTCGCGGCGAGGGGCGATACGCAGCGTCTTCAGGCCGAAATCGCGCGCCTGCGCGCGCTTTATCCCAACTGGACGCCGCCTGCCGATCCTCTCGCTATTCCGGAAAACGGTGATCCACGGCTTGACGCCATGTGGCAGCTTTATACCGACGGCCGTTATGCCGAAGTGAGGAAGGCGATTGCCGACCGTCAGCAGGCGGAGCCCGGCTGGCAGCCACCCGACAATCTGACGGGCATGCTTTCCCTTGCCGAAGCGCGCCAGCGGCTCGTCAATGCTTCCGATCTCAAGCAATATACCACAGTGGTGGATACAGCCGCCAATAATCCCGGCCTGCTGACATGCGGCGAGGTCGATGTGCTGTGGCGGGTTGCCGATGCTTTCGCCAATACCGACCGGATGGGACGGGCGCGAGACGCCTATCTCTACATCCTCAACAATTGCACGGTCGCCAGCGACAGGCTCGCCACCGTGCAGAAGGCATCCGCGCTGTTGCCGGCGGAAATGATGGACGAACTGCTGGCCAAGGAAAAACCGGGCGCCGACGGTCAGCTGGAATTCGAACCGGTCAAGAACGATCTTTCCCGCCAGTTTGTGGCCAAGGCAGGGGAGAAGGAGGGCATTGCCGTTCCTTCGGCCTATGTGATGCGGCTTCAGCGGCTTGCCGAGACCGACAAGCTTGCAAGCGACGCCCTGCTGCTCGGCTGGTACAATATCCGGCAGAAGAACATGGCGGAGGCGGAAAAATGGTTCCGCAAGGCGCGGGAAGAAGAAGACAGCGCATCGGCCTCGCAGGGGCTGGCGCTGGCGCTGATCGACCGTAACGAGCCGCGTGAGGCCGAGGACGTCATGTATAAATGGCGCAAGGCATCCGACGATGCGCTTGCGACTTATCTCGCCGCAACGGCCAATCTTCTGGCGCTGGAGCCGCCGGTCGTTCTGCCGCCGGAGGTGCTGCAACGTATCGCCGCCGAAACGGTGGCGCGCAAGGATGCAGCGACGGCGCAGCAATTCGGCTGGTATTCGCTTGCCTTCCGGCAGACGCCGCTTGCTTTGCAATGGTTCAGCACGGCCCTTGGCTGGAAACCCGATGATGAGCCATCTGCCTATGGCATGGCCGTCAGCTATCACGATCTCCGCAATCTCGCCGGCCTGCGTGGCATCCAGCAGCAATGGGGAGGCCGTTCGCAACGTATCGCCGATGTCGGAACGGCGCGCATAGTGGACCAGCCCGGGCAGGCGGTTGCTCCCATAACCGCGCCGCCGGTTGTCGCACAGGTAACGGCGCCGCCCGTGCAGACCAGTGCACCGCAGGGTGAGACGGCGGTGGTGTATAACCCGCCTGTCGTCCAGCAGCCTGAGCCTTCGCGCAAGCAGGCGCGCCGCCCCGTGCAGGTGCAAAGGGAAGCCGGTGCTGCATCGCGCCCGCGTTCCTGCGCGGCCTATCCCGATCCGCAACGTCTGCCGCCACAGCAGGCGCTCGATCTCGGCTGGTGCCTGATGGAGACGAACCGGCCGGCGGAGGCTCTCAAAGCTTTCGAATCCGCGATTGAAAGCGGTCAGTCCAATGTCAAAAGCGATGCAGCCTACGGCCAGAGCCTTGCCTATCTGCGCATGGGGCTGACCGACCATGCCGCCGTGTCGGCGACGAAATCGCGTATGGATCGCTCGCGCGCGACGGAACTGCAGGTCTCGATCCTGGCTGACCGCGCGGTTTCCGCGTTCGGGTCGAAGCGATATGCCGAAACGCTTCTCCTGCTCGACCAGCGGGCGCGGCTGGCGGATGAGCGGACGGACCTGATGGTGCTGCGCGGTTATTCCTATCTCGCCATGCGCCGTTATGGTGAGGCCGCCCAGATTTTCGAAAGCCTGACCGCTATCGGAAACAAGGATGGCATCCGGGGACTGGCTGCGGTGCGCGCCGCCCGGCCGAGCAACGGTCCGCAAGGCGGCTGACGGGCGGTTGATCTCGGCTGGATGAAGCCGACTGCTGCTATTCCGCGTCGGTCAGGTTGCGGATGATGCGCATGAAGATGCGCGCGCCAGTGCCGATCAGCGCATCCGGGAAGTCGTAATCCGGATTGTGCAGATTGGGATAGTCCCGGCCTGCGCCGAGAAAGAACATCGCCGATGACGAAACGGCGCGAAAGCGGCCGAAATCCTCGGAAGCCCGCATGGGCAGCCCCTCCGAACCGTGGGAGATTTTCTCCTCGTCCAGCGCACGCCGGATATGCCCGACCGCGTCAGGTGCATTTTCGCAATGCAGGAAAATATCGTCATAGGTGACGTCGAGTGTCAGCTTCTGTTCGTCCGCCGCCTTTTTAGCCAGCGTTTCCGCAGCCTCGCAGAGTTTTTCCATCCGGTCGTCGGTCAGTGTCCGCAGTGTCGCCCAGATTTCAGCATCGGCCGGGGAAATGCCGAAGGCGGCTTCGCCCATCACGGCATGGGTGATCGTTACCATCGAAAAATCGGGCTCTGGCGGGAAACCGGAGCCCAGTTCGGCCAAGGCCGGCATCAGCCGTGATATTGCCCGCATCGGGGAAATGCCATGTTCTGGTGAAGACGCATGCGCCGTCTTGCCGGAAAGGTGGATTTTGACCCCGCGCGACGCGCAGTTGACCGGGCCCTCCACGACGCTGACATGGCCGAAAGGCAGGCCGGGCAGGTTATGGAGCGAAAAGGAATAATCCGGCTTTATCTGCTCAAAACGCGGGTCGGCGAGGACGGCGGCGGCGCCCGCGCCGGTTTCTTCCGCCGGCTGGTACAGAAGGATGACGCGGCCTGTCGCGGGCCGCTGCCGGGAAAGGCCAAGCGCCAGCGCCGTCAGAATGGTGGAGTGGCCGTCATGGCCGCAAAGATGGCCTTTGCCATCAGTGCCGGAGCGGTATTCGGCATCACTCTTTTCGTGAATGGGCAGAGCATCGAGTTCCGAACGGATCAGGATCGCCGGGCCGCTTTTGCCGCTGTCATAGACCGCAGCCACGCCATGGCCGCCGAGATCGGCGAAAAGCCGGTCGGGCTGCGCCTGCTCGAGGAAAGCGCGGATGCGCCGCGCCGTTTCCTTCTCCTCGCCGGAAATTTCCGGATGACGGTGCAGATCATGGCGAAGCTCAATGAGATCGAGCATGTCCTTGTTGGTCAGAAACATCAAAAATCCTTGCAAGTCGTCCGGCCGGTTTTTCCTGCCGCAACTTACAGGGCGTTGCCTTTAATGCAAAACCTTTGGCGGGTGCCAGCGTTTGCCCGCCGCTTTCGGCTTGATGGCGAGCGTGACGACATCGGCTGGCAGCGGAACCTTGGCTTTTGCCAGTTCCAGCCGGGCAAGGGCTGCACGGGCCTTTTCCGCATATTCCAGATGCGCTGCATCGTCGGAATGATAGTGCTGCAGCCTGTCGAGGATTTCCGCACCTTCCATCGTTCTTTCGGCGGCAATCAGCGCTACGGCGCATTTGTAAAGCGCTTCCCGGTGGAAGGGCGCGCGATTGGTCACCTGACGGAAGGCCTCGGATGCCTCGTGGTAATGCTGCTGCGCCAGCCGAGCCTCGCCGATACGCAGCCACAGGACGACGGGTTCCTGCCCGGCGGCCAGAAGGCTGAGAAAGGCGATTTCGGCCTCCCGGAATTCGCCCCGGTCGAACAACAGATTGGCGAGCCCAAATTGCGCGCCGAGATGGTCCGGTGCCGCAGTCAGCACCTGCGCGAAGGCAATATTGGCGGCCGCCTTCTGGCCGGTCTTATAGAGTTTGAGGGCCTGTTCGTAGACAAACCGGATGCTGCGCGGGTGCAGCGTGCCGCCGAGATTGTCGCCCGAGCGGGTGCGGAACAGCGTGCAGCTCAGCTTCTGCTCCTCCGGCCCGAAGAAATATTTGTAAGGCTCGTTGCCGCGCAGGAAATCATAGGTTTTGAAACCCTGCTCGATTGCCCTGCGAATGCAATGGCCATGCAGCACGAGGCCGGGGGAAGGGGTCTTCCAGTTCTCGTCGCGGCCGGTAATGTAGAACAGGACCGATTTCTTCTGGCGGTCGATGATATTGGCGAGCGCGCCGAGCGGCTGGTCGCCGAACCACAGCACCGGCACTTCCAGATCGCCACGGATATAGACATCCATCAGCATCTGCCGTGTCGCACCGATCAGGAGTTCCGTGCGTTCCTTGCCCTTGTGCGGCGCCCAGCGGATGCGCCAGAAATCGAACAGGATGTCCATATCCCGCTTGATTGTTTCCCTCGTTGCAAAGGTGATGCGATATTCGTCGCCGCCCTCCACTTTTCTCAGGAAACGCCTGAGCTTCTGCCGGGTCTGGCTGCTCATATGGCTGTCGAGATAGCCGTCGAACGTGTCCGGCAGCGTCACCACCGGACAGATGCAATTGTTGATGTTGTAGGGGTTGGTCGGCATGTTGTCGCGAAACATGACGAGCGGGCCCTGAAGTGCGCGGATCATCGCGTCGCGGCGTTCCGGAGGGCCGGAAAGATAATCGAGCTTCAGCTCTGTCCAGTTCTGCTGGCGTATATAGGCACAGAAACCGGCGACTGCGTGATTTTCATAGTCCGGCAGGGTGATGAAACCGGTGTAATCGGCCGCAGCATTGCCGGCCATGACGATGCTGTCGTGGAAGCGTCCGGTTTTTTTGTCCGGTTCGGTGACGATGCGCAGCGGGAAAAACGCCACATAGGGCGAGCCTTCCGCCCGTTCGCGCAGCGCAAGAATGAACCAGCGCCTGCGGCGCGGCATATAGTCCCTCAGCCACCCCCAGGAGAGGAAATGCCGGGCATGGGGATCGGCCATGAAAACCGCATCCCAGTTTTCGCGGATCGCCTCGAAGCCGGCGTCCGTGTCGATGATATCGATACGCATTCGTCCCCCTCCCAATACTGATCACACATTCGGGAGGCTTCATTTTATGGGTAAACGGTCGGCTTCAAATATTCCCTTCGGGTGAAAGCCTTGCATCAAATGGGATTAGCCCGTCGCCGATCCGCCATCGCTGCGCCACGACAAAAAAGACCTTGTCAGCCGGTGGCAGCGCTCTAACATGCGGGGCTGAATGCGCGGCCGGCTCAACGGTCCGCATGGCATAGGAGTTCTCATATGGCTGTTCCGTACATGCTTCTGACCGGCGCAAGCCGCGGAATAGGGCACGCCACCGTCAAGCTGTTTCAGGAAAAGGGCTGGAGAATTCTCACCGTATCGCGGCAACCCTTCTCCGAGGAATGCCGTTGGCCGTCAGCGCGGGAGAGCCATATTCAGGCCGATCTGGAGGACTTGTCCCGCATTGACGACCTGGCGGACGAGGTGCGTTCACGCCTGCCGGAGGGAAAGCTTGCCGCGCTTGTCAACAATGCCGGAATTTCGCCGAAGGGCGAGGGCGGCAGCCGTCTCGGTGTGATGGATACGACGGCGGAAATCTGGACGCGAGTGCTGAACGTCAATCTCGTTTCGACGGCGCTGCTCGCCCGCGCGCTTTTGCCGGAACTGGAAGCGGCAAAAGGCTCCATCGTCAACGTCACATCGATTGTCGGCTCACGGGTGCATCCTTTTGCCGGCGTGGCCTATGCCACCTCGAAGGCGGCGCTTGCGGCGCTGACGCGGGAGCTTGCGCATGAGTTCGGCCCGCGCGGCGTGCGCGCCAATGCGATTGCGCCGGGCGAGATCAACACCGCCATCCTCTCACCCGGAACGGCGGAACTGGTGGAAGCCCAGGTGCCGCTCGGGCGGCTCGGCACCACGGCCGAGGTGGCGCAGACCATCTATTTCCTGTGCTCGGAACAGTCGAGCTATATCAACGGCGCGGAAATTCACATCAATGGCGGACAGCACGTCTGACACGCCGAGCATCAACCGAAAATGGAGCCTTCATCGATGACCATCCTGCCGAATTCCGTCGAGGGACGCGATATCGCCTATCAGATGCATCCGAACGTCAATCTGCGCAAATTCGAAAAGACCGGCGGTCTGGTGATCGAGAGCGGCGAGGGCATCTATGTCACCGACAGCAGCGGCAAGCGCTATATCGAGGCGATGGCGGGTTTGTGGTCGGTGGCGCTCGGCTTCGGTGAACAGCGGCTGGTGGAAGCGGCGACGAAGCAGATGCAGAAGCTGCCCTATTACCACACCTTTTCCTACAAGACGCACGGTCCGTCGGTTGATCTCGCCGAGCTGCTGATCGAGCTTTCACCGGTGCCGATGTCCAAGGTGCATTTCACCTCCTCCGGCTCAGAGGCTAACGATCTTGTCGCCAAGATGGTCTGGTATCGCTCGAACGCGCTGGGCAGACGAGACAAGAAGAAGATCATCGGCCGCATCAAGGGGTATCATGGTGTGACGATTGCCTCGGCCTCAATCACCGGCCTGCCGCGTAACCATGAAAGCTTCGACCTGCCGCTGGACCGCATGTTGCATACGGCCTGCCCCTCCTATGTGCATTTCGGAAAGGAAGGGGAAAGCGAGGCGGATTTCACCGCGCGTATTCTGAAAGAGCTGGAGGATCTGATCCTGCGCGAAGGCCCGGAAACCATCGCCGCTTTCTGGGGCGAGCCGGTAATGGGCGCCGGCGGCGTTCTTTTGCCGCCGGAAGGGTATTGGGCAGGCGTACAGGCGATCCTGAAGAAATACGATATTCTGCTTGTGGTGGATGAGGTGATCTGCGGTTTCGGCCGAACCGGCAAGATGTTCGCCTGCGAGACCTATGGCATCAAGCCGGATGTACTTGTCGTCTCCAAGCAGATTTCGTCGTCCTATATGCCGCTTTCGGCGATCATCATGAATGACAATTTCTACCAGCCTATCGCCGATGAGTCCGACCGTATCGGCTCCTTTGGCCATGGTTACACCGCCTCCGGCCATCCCGTCGCAACGGCTGTGGGGCTGGAGAACCTGAAGATCATTCAGGAGCGCGATCTGGTCGGTAATGTCGCCCGGCTGGAGGGGAGGTTCCTCGATCATCTGAAGGCGCTCGCCGATCACACGCTCATTCATTCCTCGCGCGGTGTCGGCCTGATCGGCGCGCTGGAGGTGAAGCCATGGGAGGGCATGAAGCCCGGCGATACGACGCTGGCTCTTGCCGCGGCCATCGAAGAGGAGGGTGTCATCACGCGGCCTATCGGTGAATCCATCTGCTTCTGCCCGCCGCTCATCATTACGGCCGAACAGCTGGACGAGCTGTTTGCCGGTGTGAAGCGTGGTCTCGACAAGGTTGCGGCTGCCCGAGGCTGATAACTTTAGCGATTGTGCCGGCCGGTTTATCCGGCCGGCCTATCCCCGATAGGCCACAAGTACCGCGCCGCAGGCGATCAGCACCACGCCGAGCCAGTTGGGCAAAGACAGCCTTTCGCCCAGAAACAGCACCGCAAAGATGGCGACAAACACGACGCTCAGCTTGTCGATGGGCGCGACGCGGGCTGCGTCTCCGAGTTTCAGCGCCCGGAAATAACATATCCACGATGCGCCGGTGGCCAGTCCCGAAAGCACGAGGAACAGCCAGGTTTTACCCGAGATGGTGGAAGGCTGCTGCCAGTTGCCGGTGATGTAAACCATCAGGCCGGCGGCGGCGAGAATGACGACGGTGCGGATGAGAGTGGCGAAATCGGAATTGACGTTCTCGATGCCGACCTTCGCAAAGATGGCGGTGAGCGCCGCAAAGGCTGCCGATAGCAGCGCCCAGAATTGCCAGGCCAGAAACAGGTTCTTCATGCCGCCACTCCGCTTATCGCATTTGTTCCGCTTCGGCTCTACCGCATCTTCCGGCCGATAAAAACCCCGTTTAGTGGGCGCGAGCCTGAACAAAGAAAGCCCGGCGCATCCTGTCGATGCGCCGGGCTTTCCATATGTGCCTGCCCGGAGAAACCGGGACAGGCCGGACCTTGGGAGGTCTTATTATTCGGCGGGCTGTACCGAAGCCGGAAGCTGATCCACATCGGCGATGCCGGTGAACTCTTCCTGGCCGCTCAGCACGCGGGCAAGCTGATCCTGATCCAGTTCGCCTTCCCAGCGGGCGACGACGATGGTGGCAACTGCGTTGCCGACGAAGTTGGTGAGTGCACGGCATTCCGACATGAAACGATCGATGCCGAGGATCAGCGCCATGCCGGCGACGGGAACCGAAGGCACAACGGAGAGGGTTGCCGCGAGCGTGATGAAGCCCGCGCCGGTGATGCCGGCGGCACCCTTGGAGGAGAGCATGGCCACCAGCAGCAGCAGAATCTGTTCGCCGAAGGAGAGGTGGATACCGGTCGCCTGCGCGATGAAGAGGGCCGCCAGCGTCATGTAGATGTTGGTGCCATCAAGGTTGAAGGAATAACCGGTGGGGATGACGAGACCGACGACGGAGCGCTTGCACCCAGCCTTTTCCATCTTGCTCATCAGGCCCGGCAGGGCGGCTTCGGAAGAAGACGTGCCGAGAACCAGAAGCAGTTCTTCCTTGATATAGCGGATGAGCGCGACGATGGAGAAGCCGTTATAGCGGCATACCGCACCGAGAACCACGAACACGAACAGGAAGGACGTGACGTAGAAGGTGCCGATCAGCATCGCAAGGTTGGTGACGGAAGAGATGCCGTATTTGCCGATGGTGAAGGCCATGGCGCCGAAAGCGCCGATGGGGGCGGCCTTCATCAGGATCGCGACCAGCTTGAAGATCGGATACATCAGGGCGTGCATGAAATCGGTGACGGACTTGCCCTTTTCGCCGACGATGCCGAGCGCGATACCGAACAGAACCGAGAAGAACAGCACCTGCAGAATGTCACCGCTGGCGAAAGCGCCGACGATGGTGGTCGGGATGATGTTCATCAGGAAGCCGGTGATGGTCTGCTCATGGGCCTTGTCGGCGTAGGTCGCGACGGCCTTGGCATCCAGCGTGGCGGGATCGATATTCATGCCCGCGCCCGGCTGCACGGTGTTGGCGACGATGAGGCCAACGATGAGCGCGAGCGTGGAGAATACGAGGAAGTAGATCATGGCCTTACCGGCCACGCGACCCACCTTTTTCATGTCGTTCATGCCGGCGATGCCGGTTGCGACAGTGAGGAAGATGACGGGCGCGATGATCATCTTGACGAGGCGGATGAAGCCGTCGCCGAGCGGCTTCAGCTGTTCGCCGAAGGCCGGATAGAAATGGCCGAGCGCGATACCGGCGATGATGGCCACCAGAACCTGGAAATACAGGTGCTTGTAGAATGGCTGCTTGGCGTGGCCCGCGGCCACGGCTGTCGTATCGATCATGTTTTTTCCTCCTCGGCCTCACCCTGCCTTTATTGGCCTCCCGGGATCGCCGTGACGTTGACGGCTTCGCGCCGATTGCGGAGTCATGTGCAATACGCATGCCAGACTTGCTTATTTGGCGTAACTGGCTGATTTCAAAAGTAGTTTTTATTGGCGCTTCATCGGTCCACCTGCATTTGTGCGGAATTCCGGACAAAATATCTTGCGGTCTGTGTGTAAATCCGCACAATTGCCGCATGACTTATCAGGATCAGGCATCTCATTCCCATGCGAAGCGACGGGCGCAATGGCTGGCGCTGGCGGGCCTGTGGCTGCTCGTCAGTCTTGGCGTTCTGCTGGTGGCCGATGAGTTCGCCCGCAATCAGGCGATGCGCATGGCCGGTTCCGAGGCCGCCACGGATGCCGAACTGAAGATCGCGCTCCTGAATGTCGCGCTGGAGCGGCCGCGCGCCATTCCGCTTGTCCTCTCCGGAGATCCCGATCTTGCTGCTGCGCTGGATGGCGGCGGTGCTCCTGTCCTCGACCGGTTGAACCGCAAGCTGGAGGGGCTGATTGAAGGCACACAATCCTCGGTGATTTATGTGACCGGGCCGACCGGATTGACCATCGCGTCGAGCAACTGGCGGCAGGACGACAGCTTTGTCGGCTCCAATTACGCTTTCCGCGAATATTTCCAGGCTGCGATGAAGACCGGCATGTCCGAACATTATGCTCTCGGCAATGTCAGCCGTCGGCCGGGTCTTTATATCTCCCGCCGCATCGATGCCGCTGATGGGCGGCCGCTTGGCGTCGTCATTGCCAAGGTCGAGTTCAACCGGCTGGAGACAGACTGGAACATCGGCGGCAAGCCGGTCTATGTGGTCGACAGAAACGGCGTCGTGCTGATGACCAGCGTGCCGGAGTGGCGCTTCAAGACCGTTGCACCGATCGATGAGGCGCGACGGAAAATCATCTCCGAGAGCCTGCAATTCGGCAATGAGGCGCTTGCAACGCTGCCGTTTCATGCGGCGCGGCGTGCGAACGAGGGTGTTCCACTCATTCATGTCGATGAGCCGGGGAGGGAGCGCGGCGATTATCTGCGGCTGGAAGTGCCGGTGCCGACCACTTCATGGACGCTGCACTATCTCCAACCGGTCGCGCCGGCGCTGAATGCCGCCATCCGCGAGGGCAGGGTGGTGGCGCTGGCGACGCTGATGCCGTTGATGGCGCTTTCGGCCCTGTGGCTGTGGCGCAGGCACAAGGCGCTCAAGGAAAAGGAAGAGGAGCAGCGTGCCCGCGCCGAGCTGGAGATGAAGGTGCAGGAGCGGACCCGTGATTTGACCAAAACCCGCGATCATCTGCAGGCCGAAATCGCCCTGCATGAAAAGACCTCGGGCGAGTTGCGCAATGTGCAGCAAGAACTGGTGCAGGCCAACCGCCTTTCCATTCTGGGGCAGGTGGCGGCGGGCGTGGCGCACGAGATCAACCAGCCGGTCGCGACCATCCGCGCCTTTGCCGACAATGCCCGCACCCTGCTGAAGCGCGACCGCATGTCCGAGGCCACCGAAAATCTCGAAAACATCGCGGCGCTGACCGAGCGTATCGGCACCATTACCGGCGACCTGAAGATATTGGCGCGCAAGGGCCGCACCGCCGCCGAGCCTGTCAGTGTTCGACTGGTCATCGAAGGTGCGGTCATGCTGTTGCGCAGCCGTTTTTCCGGGCAGATGGATGCGCTGGATATCGTGCTGCCGGATCAGGACCTGAAAGTGCTCGGCAGCCGTATCCGGCTCGAGCAAATTCTCATCAACCTTCTGCAAAACGCGCTGGAAGCCACGGAAACGATTGAGACCGCGCGTGTCGAGGTCCGTGTGCGGGAGGAGGGCGACATGGTCGTGCTTTCCGTCAGCGACAATGGCACGGGCATTCCCGAAGCCATCCGCGCCCAGCTTTTTTCGCCCTTCAATACATCAAAGGAAAGCGGCCTCGGCCTCGGTCTCGTCATCTCCAACGATATTGCCTCGGACTATGGCGGGCGCATCGAGGTGGTAAGCAGCAAGGCGGGCACATGTTTTTCCGTATTTCTGAAGCGAGCATGACATGACGGCGGATGGAACCATATTCCTGGTGGACGACGACTCCCAGCTGCGCAAGGCGATGGTGCAGACGCTGGAACTCGATGGATTGCCGGTCACGTCGTTTTCACGCGCAGAACAGGCGCTTGCGGCCTTAAACGAGGATTTCGACGGCGTCGTCATCACCGATGTACGTATGCCCGGCATGACCGGGCTCGAATTTTTCGACCATGTTCGCAAGATCGATGCCGATCTGCCGGTCATTCTCATCACCGGCCATGGCGATGTGCCGATGGCGGTCGATGCGCTTCACAATGGCGCTTATGATTTCATCGCCAAGCCGTTTCCCGCTGAACGCATGGTGGAAAGCGCCCGCCGGGCGCTGGAAAAGCGCCGCCTCGTGCTGGAAAACCGGGCGCTTCGCCGGGCGGCGGGACAGGCTGAGGACGATTTACCGCTGATCGGCCAGACGCCCGCCATGGAGCGCCTGCGCACCACGCTGCGGCACATTGCCGATACGGATGTGGATGTGCTGGTGGCGGGCGAGACCGGCAGCGGCAAGGAAGTGGTGGCGACGGCCCTTCACCGCTGGAGCAAGAAACGCTCAAAGGGCAATTTCGTGGCGCTGAATTGCGGGGCGCTGCCGGAAACGGTAATCGAGAGCGAGCTCTTCGGCCATGAGCCGGGGGCTTTCACCGGCGCGCAGAAAAAGCGCGTCGGCCGCATCGAACATTCGAGCGGCGGCACCCTGTTTCTGGACGAAATCGAAAGCATGCCGCTTGCCGTACAGGTAAAGATGCTACGCGTTCTGGAAATGCGCGAGGTCTCGCCGCTGGGGTCGAATGAAGAGCGGCCGGTCGATATTCGTGTGGTCGCGGCGGCGAAGGTCGATCTTGGCGATCCGTCCGAGCGCGGCACGTTTCGTGAGGATCTCTATTACCGGCTGAATGTGGTGACGCTGTCCATTCCGCCGCTGCGCGAACGCAAGGCGGATATTCCGCTCTTGTTTTCCCACTTCGTCACCAAGGCGGCCAACCGTTTCAACATGGCGGTGCCGCAGATCAGCGCCGGCATTTCCCGCCGCCTCAATGACCATGACTGGCCGGGTAATGTGCGCGAACTCGGACATTTCGCCGAAAGGGCGGTTCTGGGGCTGGAGACGGAACCGGCGACGGCGCCTGCGTTGCAATCCACAATCCCCGCTTCCGGAACGCTGCCGGAGCGCATGGACGAGATCGAGGCGCGCATCATCCGCGAAACGCTGGAACAATCAAATGGCGATGTGGCGGAGACCATCGCCACGCTCGGCATCGCCCGCAAGACCTTTTACGACAAGCTGCAGCGCCATGGCATCAACCGGGCGGATTATGTGAGAAATGGCGCGGCGTGAAATGGTGTAGTGTTGGACCTATGGCGACCGCCTAGAATCTTGATCGTCATGCTCGGGCCTGTCCCGAACATCTGCAACCTTCTGATTTTATGAGGCGTGAATGGATCCTCGGCACAGGGCCGAGGACGACGCAGAGTTCGGGGTGGCTCTCACTGAAAAGCCGCAGACTTTTCCGTCTGCGGCCTGACAATAACAGCTACAAATGTGCTCAATGGCTGGCGGATCAACCTGCGACGCAGAAATGGCGCTGGCCATCATAATCCGTATAGGTGCCGGTGCGCGTGTTGAAGCTCCGGTAACGCTGCGAGCAATAATCGTACCAGGCGTTGGTCCAGGGCTCGATGGTGCGATAGGTGCGGCGCTGGTTGTAGACCGGGCGGCTGTCGTAAACCGGCTGGGCGCGATAGACGGGTGCGGGGCGGTAAACCGGCTGCGGTGCTGCGCGATAATAACGGTAATCCGGCTCTTCATAGACATAGCTCGGCTCGTCGACATAGACGCGCTCTTCGTAGGCCTGCGCCGGACGCGACATTGCGGAGCCGACGGCGACACCGGCGGCAAGGCCGAGCACGCCACCCAGAATGGCGGCATCGCGACGGTCGCGGCGGTCCCAGTCGCCAGCAGATGCGCTGCTCAAGGGAACGATGGTGGCGGCGGCGACGGCGACGGCCAGAACGGTTTTAGCTGCAAAGGACGACATGGTGTGTTCTTCCATACAGGTGGCAGGGCGCTGCCAGTTGCAAATTCGATGGTTAAGGAAATACAGCCCGGCTGCTGAACGGGCGCTGAATGAATTGTGGCAGACCGGCGGCGGCCCGCAATTCCTGTTTGCGCGCGACGCACTTCGCGCTAGAACTCAAGAACAAACAGGACGCACCGATGAGCCTTTCCCAGATAACCGTCAATTCCGACACCTCGCATGAAGACCGTGCCCAGGCCATTCGCGATACGCTGCGTGACGCCATTGTCGACCGGCGGCTGGCGCCGGGAACCAAACTGTCGGAATCGGAAGTGGGAACGCTGTTCGATGTCAGCCGTACGGTGGTGCGCGCCGCACTTCAGATGCTGGCCTATGAAGGGCTGGTGAAGGCCGAGCGCAACCGGGGCGCCTTCGTTTCCAATCCCACGCCGGATGAAGCGCGGCAGGTGTTCGCGTCGCGACGGTTGATCGAACCCGGCGTCGTGGATGCCGCAATCGAAAAAATCACGCCTGCGGCGGTGAAGCGGCTGCGTGAGCATCTGGTGCAGGAAAGCCGCCACCAGCATGAGCGCGGCCCGAGTGCCAGACGCGCGGAAATCAAGGCATCGGGCGATTTCCACCTGATGCTGGCCTCGCTTGCCGGCAACGCCATTCTGGAAAAATTCATGGACGAGCTGGTCGCCCGCTCGTCGCTGGTCATTGCGCTTTACGGGCGCTCGGGTGTTTCAAGCTGCGGCCACAATGATCACGCCGATCTCCTGGACGCGCTTGAGGCGAAGGATACGGCAAAGGCGCGTGCGCTGATGTTGCAGCATCTCGACCACATCGAAGCCGATCTCGATCTGCGCATGATGGAAGGTCTGGCGCTGAAGGATGCGCTGGCGCTCTGATTGATCGCCATCCCGTCGCGGGACGGGAATGGCGGGTTGATTGCGCGTCAGGCGGCGTAACGGCTGATCGCCAGATCGTGCGTGTCGATCTCCGGCTTGTTGCCGCTGATGAGATCGGCAAGCACCCGGGCGGAACCGCAGGACATGGTCCAGCCAAGCGTGCCGTGGCCGGTGTTGAGATAAAGATTGCTGTAGCGGGTGGCGCCGATGACGGGCGTACCGTCCGGCGTCATTGGGCGCAGGCCGCACCAGAATTTCGCCTGGCTCTGGTCGCCTGCGCCGCCGAACAGGTCTTCCACCGAGTGGGCCAGCGTTTCCTGCCGTGCTGCCGGCAAATCCTTGCTGAAGCCGGCGATCTCCGCCATGCCGCCGGCGCGGATGCGTGAGCCGAGGCGGGTAATCGCCACCTTGAACGTCTCGTCCATGACCGTGGAAACGGGCGCGCGCTCCTCTTTCACGATTGGAACCGTGATGGAGTAACCCTTGACCGGGTAAACCGGCAGGGTAAGGCCAAGCTGGCGCACGAACTGCGGCGAATAGCTGCCCAGTGCCGCCACGAAAATATCGGCCTCCACCAGCCCGCGGGTGGTCTCCACCGCCTTGACGCGCCCTGCCTCGACGATGGGGCGCATGATGCCGGTATCGTAAAGGAAGGTAACGCCCGCCTCTTCGGCCATGCGGGCAAGCTCTGTCGTGAACATGAAGCAATCGCCGGTCTCGTCGCCGGGCAGGCGCAGACCGCCGACGATCTTTTCCTTCGAAGGAGACAGACCGGGTTCGATGGCGGCGCAGCCGTCGCGGTCGAGAATCTCGAAAGGCACGCCGCCCGCCGTCAGCACGTCGACATCCTTGCCGATGGCGTCGAACTGCTTCTGGGTGCGGAACACCTCCAGCGTGCCCTGCATGCGCTGGTCATATTCAATGCCGGTCTCTTCGCGAAGCGCCATCAGGCAATCGCGGCTATATTCGGCAATGCGCACCATGCGGCTCTTGTTGATGGCGTAACGCGCTGAGGTGCAGTTGCGCAGCATCTGGCTCATCCAGCGCCATGCGGCCGGATCGGCCGTGGGGCGGATGATGAGAGGCGCGTGTTTCATGAACAGCCATTTCATCGCCTTCATCGGAATGCCGGGGGCAGCCCATGGCGAAGAATAGCCGGGGGATACTTCGCCGGCATTGGCGAAGCTGGTTTCGAGCGCTGCGGCCGGCTGGCGATCGATCACCGTCACCTTGTGTCCGGCTTTGGCCAGATACCAGGCAGATGTCACGCCGACGACGCCGGCTCCGAGGATAGTGACGTTCATGATCGTCTCACTTGTGATTGACTGATGTTGAAGCGGCTGCCGGGGTTTCTCCCGGCTGAATATAAAGGCGTCGATAGCGGCGTCCGAGGCCGGTCAGGATTTCATAGGCGATCGTGCCCGCATCCTCGGCGATGTCTTCCAGCGTCTGCTCAGGCCCGATCATCTGCACGAGACTGCCCTGGGTCAATGTTCCCTCGGGCAGGGCGGATATGTCGAGAATGATGCTGTCCATCGAAACGCGGCCCGCAATCGGCAGGCGCACGCCGTTATACCACGCTGCGCCGCGATTGCTGAGCGAACGCGGCAGGCCGTCAGCGTAACCGGCGGCGATGGTTGCCAGACGCGTGGGCCCGGCCGCTTCGAAGGAGCCGCCGTAACCGACCAGCGAACCGGCCGGAACGGTGCGGGTCTGGATGACGGCGAGATCGAGGCGAACGACCGGCTTCATCGGGTTGGGGCGTGCCACGGAGGGCGCGCCGCCATAAAGCGCGATGCCGGGGCGCAGCAGGTGGTTGTGGTAATCATTGCCCAGAAAGATGCCGCCGGAATTCGAAAAGCAGACGGGCGCTTCAGAAAAGGCAATGGCGGCTTTGCGCATCACCGCAAGCTGCGCGGCATTGGAGGCATGCTCCGGTTCGTCGGCGCAGGCGAGGTGGCTCATGACAAAGGCGATGTCGATACCATCCAGCAACTGCGGCCGGGAGGCTAGGATTTCAAGCTCTTCGGGAGAGAGGCCGAGACGGCACATGCCGGTATCGATCTGCACGGCGGCGGTGAGCGTCTTGCCAAGCTTCCTGGCGTGGGCCGACCATTGGGCGATCTGCTCCAGCGAATTCAGAACCGGGGTGACGGCCATGGCGGTGCAGGAGGTCTCGTTGCCGGGCTGAAGACCGTTGAGAACAAAAATCCGCGCTTCTGCCGAAAGCCGCAGCCGCAACGCCAGCGCTTCATCGATATGGGCGACGAAGAAATTGCGACAGCCCGCCTCCAACAGGACCTGCGAGACGATATCCGCGCCGAGACCGTATGCATCGGCCTTTACGACCGCTGCCGTCTGCGATGCGGGCGCCATGGCCGCAAGGGTCAGATAATTGTCGCGCAATGCGCCGAGATCGATGGTTAAATGGCCGCTTGCACCACCGGCGGCCTGCTGGCGGCTGATCTGCATGTCCATGGTCGTTCACCCTCATTTTTATCCCATGAGGGTATTGCAACGATTGTCGAATTTCTTGGCGATTGTTCGAACGAAATGCGATAGAGCTAGTAATCACGCAATTTTCTTTTGCTGATTGGAATCTTCTATGTCGTCACTCGATGCGACCGACCGCCACATTATCCGCCTGCTTCGGCTCAATGCCCGCATCAGCAATGCGAAACTGGCAGCCGAAGTCGGGCTTTCCGCATCTGCCTGCCTTCGTCGCGTCGATATTCTCGAGCGGGAAGGGATTATCCGCGGTTATACGGCGCTGACGAGCGGCCTTGCTGGCGGCGAGGTGATTTCGGTTATCGTCCAGATCACGCTCGACCGCCAGACGGAGGATTTTCTCAACCGTTTCGAAAATGCGGTGCGGCGCTATCCGGAAATCCGCGAATGTTATCTGATGACGGGCGGTTCGGATTATTTCCTGCGCTGCGAGGCGGAAAGTGCTGGGGATTTCGAGCGAATTCATAAGGAGATCCTGTCGAAGCTGCCGGGGGTTTCGCGCATTCACTCGAGTTTTGCGATCCGGAATGTGTTAGCGACGCCGAAGGCGCGGTAGCATCGGAGTTCGCGGCCACCCCCCTCTGTCCTGCCGGACATCTCCCCCTCAAGGGGGGAGATCGGATGGGGCCGACCGCTCGTTCCCTCGCAACTGCCTTGCTATCGATACAGTGGCTTACTCAATGCGGTGAGCAAGCCACTTGTCGATCTCCCCCCTTGAGGGGGAGATGTCCGGCAGGACAGAGGGGGGTAAGCCCCACGCTCCGCCCCTTCACGTCACCCCCACCACCGATAAAAATGATGCACCGGCCCCCGCCCATGCCCAACAGCAAGACCCCGCCCGGCATCGAGCGCCCCATTCAGATACTCCTTCGCAAGCCCCACCGCCTCCCGCAACTCACGACCCCTCGCCAGATGAGCCGTAATCGCCGCCGCCAATGTGCAGCCGGTGCCGTGGTCGTTTTTCGTCTCGACCCTCGGCGCGGAAAGAGCCTGCATACCGCCGTCCGCAAACAGGTAATCCGTGCTCTCAGGCCCGTCGCCATGGCCGCCCTTGATGAGCACGGCTTTTGCGCCCGCCTTCAGGATCGCCTCGGCCTGGCGGGCGATCTCCGTCTCCGTTTTCGCCATCGAAGACCCGGTCAACAGCGCCGCTTCCGGCAGGTTCGGCGTAACGATGGTCGCGAGCGGCAGCAAATCGCGCCGCAATGTCTCGATGGCGTCTTCATGCAGCAGCCTGTCACCGGAGGTCGCGACCATGACCGGGTCGAGCACCACCGGCTGCGATTGCCGCCGAAGCCGTTCCGCGATGGCGGCGATGGTTTCGATCCGCGAGACCATGCCGATCTTCACCGCATTGACGGCGAGATCGGAGAATACCGCATCCATTTGCGCGATAATGGTGGCGACCGAAATATCCTCAACCGCCGTTACGCCTTTGGTGTTCTGGGCGGTGATGGCGGTGATGACGCTGGCGGCGTACGCGCCGAGCGCGGAGAAGGTCTTGATATCCGCCTGAATGCCCGCGCCGCCGCCGCTGTCGGAGCCGGCAATGGTCAATGCAATGGCTGTCATGGCTGTCTCGCTTTCAGCGCCGCGTCAATCCTAGAGCGGAAGTCCTTGGTTGCGCTGGCAATATCGCCCGCGCGGAAAATGGCGGAAATGACCGCGACGCCGTCCGCACCGGCGGCGATGACGGGTGGCACGCGGGCAAGATCGATGCCGGCGATAGCGCCGACGGGCATATCCGGTTTCCACTCCTTCAGCAGGGCGCGCAGCGTGGTAAAACCGTCGATACCGACGGGCTTGTCCGGATTGACCTTGGAAACGGTTTCGAACACGCCGCCGATGCAGGCGTAGTCGACGGGCATCGAGGCTGCCCGTTCGGCATCGGGGCGGTTCTTGACGGTGAGGCCGATGATCGCCTTTTCGCCGAGAATACGCCTTGCGGTTTTAGCGTCCATGTCGTCGGCGCCGAGATGCACCCCGTCCGCGCCCGAGGCGAGGGCTACATCCACCCGATCGTTGATGACAAGCGGCACGCCTGTGCCGGCGATAGCCTCGTGAATGGCGCGGGCGTTTTCGATCATCTCGCGCGTCGAGCCGTGCTTGTCGCGATATTGCAGAATGGTCGCGCCGTTGAGTGCGGCGGCCAGAGCAAGCTCCGGCAGCGGCGCGACATCGCCAAGGCTCGCATCGACCAGCGCGTTGAGGCGGTAATCAACCTTGTTCATGCTCTATCCTTGCGTGATTTGTGATGTCCTCATCGGAAATTTCGGAAAGCACATCTAGAAACGCCGGTTCGAAGCTGCCCGGGCCTCTGGCGTGCTTGGCTGCGAGTGCGGCGGAAACGCCAGTGACGGCAAGGGCGGAGGCCGCCGCCGTCAACGCGTCTTTTTCGACAGCCATGAAGGCGGCGATGACGCCGCCCGAAAGGCACCCCGTTCCCGTCACCTTTGCCATCCACGGATGACCGTTGACGATACTGATGCTGCGGGTGGCGTCGCGCAGATGATCGACCGGCCCGGTCTCAATCCGGACAGCATCCGGCACATCGCCGATCAGGCTCATTTCGGCGCGATTGCCGCGCACGATGGTGGGGGAAAGGGCGATGAGTTCGCGCGTGAATTCCAGCCGTGACGGCGAATAATCGCAATGCACGGGGTCGACGATCCATGGCTTGCCGGATGCATTGGCGATTTCGATCGCCAGCCGGATGACCTTGCGCCTCTCGGCATCCAGTGTGCCGAGATTGACGGTCAGCGCATCCGCCTTGGTGACGAAGCTCTCGATTTCCTCGAGCGAGGTGGTCATGGAGGGGATGCCGCCGACCACGGTGATGCCGTCTGCGGTGAATTTCTGCACCACGGTGTTCATCAGGCAATGCACGCGCGGGCGCGTCTGCCGCACGCGCTCCAGAATCTCGGCGGCCTTTGCCGCTGTCGGAAAAGTCATGGTCATGGCTGTTGCAGCTCCACGGCGATGTCGTCCGCCGCCGGCGCCTGCTTGATCAGCTGCATCTCCTGCATGAAAGCGCCGAAACGGGCATAGCGCGCGCGGTCGAGCGCGGCCGGGCGTTTGGCGAAGCGCGGCAGCGTGTCGAAGAAGGCCTGCTTGTTCAGCGCATCGTCAAGGTTCGGATAGGCCTTGATGAAAAGCTGCCAGGATTCCTGCGGATGGTTGGTGATAAAGATCGCGGCCTGTTCAACGGCGGAGAGGAAACGCGGCAGGCGGTTGTCTTTTGCGAGATCGCGGTGCGTGACGAAGATCAGCTCGTCATAGGCCGGCACGCCGTGTTCCTCCGGGAAGAAGGAGCGGCCTTCATGTCCCTCGAGCTTCATCTGCGTCAGTTCGAAATTGCGGAAGCCGCCAAGCGTGGCATCCACCTTGCCGGCGATCAGCGACGGCGAGAGCGAGAAGTTGACGTTGATGAGTTCGACATCGTCCTTCGTCAGACCGTCCTTTTCCAGCATGCGCTTCAGCATGGCATCCTCGAAGCCGGAAACGGAAAAGCCGACCTTCTTGCCCTTCAGGTCTTTCAGGCTCTTGATCGGGCCATCGGCCAGAACGGTGACGGTGTTGAGCGGGGTTTCGACCAGCGTGCCGAAACGCACGAGCGGCAGGCCGGCATCGTGATCGAGATAGAGGTTCGGTTGGTAGTGCACGCCTATATCGGCCTGTTTGGCCGAGACGAGACGCGGCACGGCGGAGGGGTCTGCGGGCGGAACCAGTTCCACCTCTAGCCCCGCATCGGCAAACAGGCCGCGTTCCTTGGCGATCACCATCGGCGCATGATCGGGGTTCACGAACCATTCGAGCAACACGGTCAGCTTGTCTGCCGCATGCGATTGCATAGGTGAAAGTACGCTTGCCGCCGCGACGACGAGGGAAAGAAGAGTTCGTCTCATGGTACCGAAAGTCTCCGTAAAGATCTGAAAGGAATGGTGTGTTCTGTTTCCTTGGCCCAGGGGGTCAGATTGGCGGTCACCCGGTCGACAATGAGCCGCAGTAGCACCGCAATGATGGCGAGAATGGCCATGGCGGCGAACATGATGTCGGTCTGCATGCGGGCATTGGACTGGATCATCACGAACCCAAGCCCGGCCGATGCGCCCACCCATTCGCCGATGACGGCGCCGAGCGGGGCGAGCGGCGCGGCAACCCTGAGACCGGAAATGAGCGAGGGCAGCGCCAGCGGCACACGCAACCGGGTGAGGATCTGCCAGTGGCTCGCCTCCGTCAGCGAGGCGGCGTCGAGGATGGCGCGATCGGTGCGGTTGAGCCCGTCAGTGAAAGCGGAGGTCACAGGGAAGAAGATGATGATCGTCGTCATGACCACTTTCGAAGCCATGCCGAAACCGAACCAGAGGACGAGGATGGGGGCGAGCACGAAGACCGGAAAGGCCTGCAACACCAGAACCATGGGCCAGACGAGGCGGCCGAGGCGCGGGATGGCGGCAATCGTGAAAGCGACGAGAATGCCGGCGGTGATGCCCGCCGCAAGCCCCAGCGCCATTTCACCGAGCGTTATCAGCGCCTGCCCGAACAGGAAGCCAGGCTGGCGCCAGAAAGCGCCGACAACATAGGCGGGCGATGGCAGGATGTAGCGGGGCGGTGAAAACAGCCACGTTCCCGCCTGCCAGAAAACCAGCAGAAGACCGACACCGTTTAGCGCATGGGTGGCACGCATCAGCCGGACCTCAGACGCAGACGCACCGTGTGCGAAGGGCGGAAGGGTTCAGCATCATCATTCGTCTCCAGATGTGACAATCTCGGAGATCAGGCAAAGCGGAGAAGAGAAAGGGCAGCGCCTCCTGGCGCGGCAGTTCCGTTCCTACGCCGGCATGACCCGGATCAGGTTCAAGGGTCCGGCTCATCGCCATCTCAGCACCGTTCGGTGCTCCCCTCGGAAGAGTTTGTTTTGTAGGTCAAGTTTCATAAATGTCAACGTCCCGCCGCCGATCCGTCGTCAGGCGTGATCGTGAATGCCTGAACGGCCTCGCGCTGGTGCGCATCTCCCATTGGCGTATTAGTTATTAAGGAAATTAGATTTATCGAAAATTAGTTATCTCTTGAAACTGCCTTTCAATATTGTTCGGCTAACTTTCGCTCCGGGGAAAAGTTCCGGGGGCGAATTTGAAGAACATCTGGCAGGATAAATCGGGAAATTTCGGCATTCTCAGCGCCCTATTGATGGTGCCGCTGATTGGGGCCGCCGGCGTGGCCCTTGATATAACGCGTGGCATGGCCGTCAAATCGGACCTGCAGATGGCGGCGGATGCCGCGGCGCTTGCGGTGGTTGCCGATACGTCGTCGAGCGTTCACAAGGCAAAGGAAATGTCGGGCGACGGTGTCATTTCGCTTGGCACTGATGAAGCCTCCGCATTCTTTGAAAGCAACGAGCGGGCCAATCCCGACTACAAGCTCCTGTCTCTTGACGTGTCGGTGATCAAGCACGGTAATGCCATCGAATCCTCGGTCAATTTCACGGCATCCGTCGGCACCACGCTTTCACGGATACTCGGAGAGGATCTGATCACCATTTCGGGCAAGGCGACGGCAAAATACGAGACGGAAACATTCAGCGACTTCTATGTCCTTCTGGATAACACCCCCTCGATGGGTGTCGGCGCGACGCCAACCGACGTTGCCACCATGGTAGCCAATACAAGCGACAAATGCGCTTTCGCCTGTCACATCGTGAAAAACGGGGTGGTCGATACAAATAGCTATTACTACAAAGCCAAAAGCCTCGGGGTCACGACGCGCATCAATGTGGTGGCGCAGGCCACGGCAAGCCTGATGGATACGGCGAAGTCCATGCGCAAAAGCAGCAATCAATATCGTATGGCGGTTTACTCCTTCGGAGAGAAAGCGGAAGATACGAAGCTGCTCGAAGTCGTTCCCTTGACCTCGGATCTGGCGACCGCGAAGAAGAAAGCCGCTGAAGTCGACCTGATGTCGATCCCCAAGCAGGGGTTCAACAACGACCAGCAGACCGATTTTGACCGGGCACTGACCCAGATTGGCGACAGGATCGGCAGTTCGGGCACTGGTGCAAGTTCAGCCAGCCCCGAAAAGATCGTCTTCTTCGTGTCAGACGGCGTCGGCGATAGCTACAAGCCATCCGCCTGCACCAAAAAAACGACCAGCGGCCGCTGCCAGGAACCGATCGATATCAAATATTGCACGAAGCTGAAGGAAAAGGGTTTTCGCATCGCCGTGCTTTATACCACCTATCTGCCGCTGCCGACCAATGACTGGTACAATAGCTGGATCGCGCCCTTTCAGCCGGAAATCGGTGCACGCATGCAGCAATGCGCTTCGCCGGGCCTGTTCTTCGAGGTCAGCCCATCGCAGGGCATCAGCGATGCAATGACCGCCCTTTTCAAAAAGGCCATCACATCACCCCGCCTGACGGGGTGATGGCAGGGACGATCTCGGCCATCTTTCAGCCGATGGTACGAAGCTCTTCAAACAGCGGCCGATGGCAGCTATCTGCACGATAGAACACCGCCGGCTCGCCGAGCGGCGCTTCGACGGTGACGTCCTGTCCGCCGGGAGAGTGCACGCCGCTCCACAGGTGCACCCATTCGCCGTCGCCCGGAAGATAGAGCGAGCGTTGCGTTTCGCCCGCTTTCCAGACCGGCGCGACGAGCATGTCCGCCCCGTAGAGATAGCAGTCCTGAATGGTATAGGTCCGCCGGTCATTCTCGTAGTGAAGAAAGAGCGGACGCTGCACCGGCAGGCCCGTCCTGGCCGCTTCCGCCGAGAGTGATTTCAGATAGGGAGCCAGCGCGACATAGATGGATGTCATGCGGGCGAAATGGGCAAGAACCGCCTCATCCTGATCGATCTGGAGATTGTCGCGCGGCCGGTTGCCCTCATGGGTACGCATGACCGGCGTGAAAGCGGCCATCTCCGTCCAGCGCATGATGAGTTCTGCGGTTCTGACATTGCCGAACAGGCTGGTGTAACCGCCAATATCGGAATGGTGATAGGCATTGCCCATGAGGCCCGAGGAGAGCGCCCCGCAGATGACGGTGACCAGACCGTCGTGACGGGAGAAGTCGACAGACTGGTCGCCGCCCCAGATGAGCGGGCAATGGGCCTGCACACCGGTGAAGCCGGCGCGCATGAAGAACAGCGCTTCGCCGGTCTTGCCACGGCTTTCGACGGCCTTGGCGTTGACCTCGGCCCAGAGCGTTGGCCAGGCATTGTGCATCAGCTTGGCGTCCACGCCGTTGGAAAGGGTAATGTCGATCGGCAGATATTCGCCGAAATCTGCCATCCAGCCGGAGAGGCCGAAATCGAGCATATTCCTGCCGATGATCTCCTCGGCAAACCAGTCGGTGGCGGCCGGGTTGGTGAAATCGACCACGCCGCAATCGAACTCGCCGAAATCCACCAGCGCCGTCTTGCCCTCGGCGTCAGTGGCGAAATAACCGGCTTTTTCGGCCACCGGGAACAGCGGGCCATCGACGCAGAGATAGGGGTTCACATAACCCAGAAAGCGGATGCCCTGATCGGCAAGCTCGGCGATCTTCTGGCGCAGATGCGGATAACGCGTATCATTCGCCTGCCAGTCCCAGAACAGGCGCGCGCCGAAGGATGTCTGGCGAAGACCCACCCAGTCTTCGCACCAGAGGCCGGACACCTTCGTTCCGGCCGCGCGGATTTTCTCCAGTCGCGCAAAGGAGTTGACGCCGTCCTTTAACCCGATGATCGCACCGTTATAGACCCATTCCGGCAGTTCAGGCTGGCGTCCGAACCGCAGCGACAGGGCGGAAACGATATCCGTGAAATGATCGCCGGCGAAGAATTCGATCTTTTCGGGGATGGCCCAGATTTCGATCTCGTGGAAATCGCCGTTGCGGAAATCGAAGACCGAATAGGCGCTTGTCTCGACATGGAGGGCGTATCTGCGCGACGACAGGTAAGTCGGCTGCGGGTAGTTGGTGTTGTAATAATCACCGCCCGCCTTGCCGCTGACATCGGACTTGAAGGTGATTTCGGTGGTCTTGTCCCGGCCGACCCCCGGCTCGGAAGTCCAGAGCGGAAAGCGGCGACCGCGCATGTCGAAATAGGACATCTGCTCGCCGCCGCCCCAGACGTGCTCATCCGCTTCCGCAACGATGCGCAGCCAGAGGCGGTTGACGGTGTCATCCAGCGCCGTTAGCCGCATCGCGTTGCCATCGAGCGTCAGGCGAAGGCGCGGTGCCTGTCCCGGCGCGGATGAGAGCGTGATGCTCTCGCCGCTGACCTCGGCGTGGCGCAGGGCGGTTCGTTCGATAAGGTAGTCCTCGATATCGAAATTGCCGCGATACATATCCATCCTCTCCTTGCCGAAACCGGCGAAGAAGGCCGGATTTTCGGGGGAATGGGAAAGTATGGTGCGATTGCCGATGGTGAGCGCGAAGCCGTCTTTAGTCTTTTCGAAATGCATGACTGTACCTGTTTAGCCCTTGAGACCGCCGGCGGTGAGGCCGGAGACAACCCGTTCCTGAAAGATGACGATCAGGATGGCGACCGGCACGATACCCACCACCAGCGCCGCCGAGATGACCGGCCAGGGGAAGGCGAATTCACCCTGATAAAGCTGGATGCCGACAGGAAGCGTGCGGAGCGCCGGATTGGAATTGAAGGAAAGCGCCAGCAGGAACTCATCCCAGGCATTCACGAAGGCAAGGATGCCGGCGGTGAAAACGCCCGGCGCGCAGAGCGGCACGACGACCTTGAACAGCGCGCCGATGCGGGTGCAACCATCGATCATGGCGGCGTTTTCGAGATCGCGCGGAATGCTCTCGAAGAAGGAGACCAGCATCAGCGTGCAGACAGGCAGCGAAAGCACCGTGTAGGGCAGGATCAGCGCCGTCCAGCTGTTGAGCAGGTTCAAGGCGCGCATGATTTCGAACAGCGGCACCAGCAGCGTCACCAGCGGGAATGTGGAAACGGCGATGATGAGCGAAAGGATCAGCGCGCGATATTTGAGGTTCAGCCGCGCCAGCGCGTAAGCCGCCAGCACCGAAATCAGGATGGTGAGGGCGGTGGAAAGCAGCGCTACCATGAAGCTGTTGAACAGGAAGAGATGCAGCGGCTGGTCGGAAAAGGCCTGCATGTAATTGGCCAGCGTCGGCGCGTGCGGAAACCAGGTGATCGGCTTGACCGTCAGTTCTGCTTCGGTCTTCAGCGAGGTGAAAAGGATCCAGATCGCCGGAAACAGGCCGTTGACCAGAAGAATGGAGGCCGCGATGAAGCGCAGCGGCTTGCCGGAAAAGAAGGAGGACAGACCGGAATTCGCAACGGTGCTCATGGGATCAGTCCTTCGTCCTGATAATGCGGAGATAAACGGCGGTGACGCACATGGAAAGCGCAAACATCATGACCGCCAGCGCTGAACCGTAACCGAGATCGAGGAAGGAGACGGTGTTCTGGTGGATATACATGGCAAGCGTCGTGGTGGATGTGCCGGGGCCGCCGCCGGTCATCATGTAAGGAATATCAAAGGTCTGCAGCGCTGTGATGGTGCGGAAGATGAGCGCGACGACAATCGAGGGCTTGAGAAGTGGCAGGGTGATTTCGAAGAACTGCCGGATTTTGCCGGCGCCATCCACATCCGCCGCCTCATAGAGCGAACGCGGAATGGTCTGCAGGCCGGCAAGGATCATCAGCGCCATGAAGGAGGATGTCTTCCAGATGATGGTCAGGCAGATCGCCGCAAAGGCCCAGTTCGGCGAATTGAACCAGATGATCCCTTCGAAGCCGAAACGGTTGAGCACATCGTTGACCACGCCATATTCGTAATGGAAAAACCATGCGAAGATGAGGCCAGCAAAGGATAGCGGCAGCGCCCACGGGATCAGCAGCGAAAGCCGCATCGGCCACTGCATGGAAAAAGGCAGGTTGGCGAGCAGTGCGAGGCCAAGGCCCATGATGAGCGCGCCGGGAACGGTGATCAGCGTTATCAGCACCGTGTTCCAGGTCGTTTCCCAGAAGATCGGGTCGTCGAACATCGCCGTGTAGTTTTCAAAGCCTATGAATTCCGCCGGCAGGCCCGACGTCAGCGAAAGGCTGAAAAACGATGTGTAGACAAGCCGCGCCACCGGATAGACGATGATGAGCGACAGTAGGATCGCCGCCGGCGCCAAGAGAAGCACGGCCAGCGGCCGGTCGCCGAGATCGAGCCACCGCGTCCAGCGCGGCTGCGGTTTCTCGTCCACCCGAACCATGGTTCTTTCCGGCATTGTCACGTCTGCCACTCCCGCAACTGGATTCACGTCGTCGTCTCCCGAGCAGACCGGTTCTATCCGGCCCGTTTATCGCGCCCTTCAGGCGGCTTTATTCCTGTCAGTCGAAGCGGCCGGAAAGGGCATGGCAGGCACGCCGCTTTCCGGCCCAAAGCTTAGCGCAGAACACGCCGCAGACGGCTTTCCATCTGCTTTGCGCCATCCTCCGGCGTCATTACGCCGGCAAGCACGCCGTTGACGGTTGTACGGATGGTTTCGCTGACCTCGTTGTAACGCGGCGTCACGGGACGGGCCTTGGCGGTCTCGACGACGGGCAGGGCATCCGCGAACCAAGGGATCGTCTTAGTCACATCCGCATCCTTATAGAGTGCGGCATAGGTCGGCAGAAGCGCGGCGTTGATGGCCATGAACTTCGAAACATCCTGACCGGAAAGATATTCCACCAGCTTCTTGGCTTCTTCCTGCTGCTTGGAATAGGCGGAAACGCCGAATTCCCAGCCGCCGAGGCAGGTTGTCTGCTCGCCACCCTTGACGGCTGGCAGCCGGGCGACGCCGACCTTATCGTTCACCTGTGATTCCTTGCCCTGGAAATGGGTCCAGGCGTAGGACCAGTTGACGGCGAAGAGAACCTTGCCGGCCTGGAATTCCTTGCGGGTGTCGTCGGTCGCAACTTCCGAAATATTCTTCTTGGAAATGCCTTCGTCCACAAAGCTCTTCCACAGCTTCAGCGAATCCACCGCTGCCTTGTTGTCGAAATTCAGCTTGCCGTTTTCAACCAGCGACTTGCCCTCGCTCCAATAGGGCAGGAGGAAAGTGCAGACTGCGCCCTCGATCGCCTTGCCCTGGAAGGACAGGCCCTGAAGTTCGGGGTTCTTTTCACCTTCCATCACCTTCTTGGAGGCTTCCTTCAGCTCGTCCCAGGTGGTTGGCGGCTTGATGCCGTATTTGTCGAGCAGGTCCTTGCGGTAATAAAGGAACATGGAATCGGCAAAGGCGGGAAGCGCCACGATCTTGCCGTCCACCGTGTTGGCTTCGGCATAGGTCGGCAGATAGGCGGACATGTCCTTGCCGGAGAAATCGCTGGTCCAGCCGGCCGTGGCGAATTGTGCGGGGCGTATGACGTCGAGCATCAGCACGTCAAGGCTCGAATCCTTGGCCGACATCACGGTGTTTAGATATTGCGCCTGCATTTCCGAGGTGTTGCCGCCGGTCTCGATGACCACCTTCACGCCGGGCGTCTTCGCCTCATATTGATCGAGCGCCTTGCGCCACACATCGGGCTGATGCTGGCTGGAAACGAAAATTTTCAGTTCGGCGTCGGCAAAGGCCTGTCCCGAAAAGGCGAGCATGGTTGCGCAGAGCGCGGCACCCATGAGGGCTTTGCCCTTGATGGTTTTAAATGTCATGTGTTCCTCCCGTTATTAAACCTGTTGGCCGCAGCGTTTCCTCGCCCGGCAATCAGTGGATCGAGCGTTCCGTCGTCGCGTCAAAAAGATGGACCTTGGACGGATCGACGCCGATCTTCAGTTCCTCATTCGGCGCAGGCCGAAGCTGCGGCGGCATGCGTGCGGTCAGCGCCGCATCGCCAAGGCTGAAATGGACGAGCGTGTCCGAGCCGAGCGGCTCCACCACCTGCACCTTGACCGCAAGCTGCGTGTCGAAGCCCTCGACGGGGCCGAAATGTTCCGGACGAATGCCGACAATGACTTCGCGCCCGTCGAGCCCCGTTTCGCGGGATGGCCGGATGGCTGCCATCGGCAGGGCGTTGCCGTCGGAAAATACCAGCCGGTCGCCGCTCACCTTGGCGCGGGCGAAGTTCATCGCCGGCGCGCCGACGAAACCGCCGACGAAGACGCTTTCCGGACGGTTATAGACCTCGTCCGGCGTGCCGACCTGTTCGATATCGCCGCCGCGCAGGATGACGATGCGGTCGGCCAGCGTCATGGCCTCAACCTGGTCATGGGTAACGTAGATGATGGTCGTGCCGAGCTGCTGGTGCAGCCGCTTGATTTCCGTGCGCACCTGTCCGCGCAGCTTGGCGTCGAGGTTGGAAAGGGGTTCGTCGAACAGGAACACCTGCGGGCGGCGCACGATGGCGCGACCCATGGCAACACGCTGGCGCTGGCCGCCGGAAAGCTGGCCGGGCCGACGGTCGAGAAGGTGCTCGATGCCGAGCATCTTCGCCGCTTCATCGATGCTGGCATTGGCCTGGGAGGCGCTGACACCACGCACCTTCAGGCTGAAACCCATATTTTCGCGCACCGTCTTGTGCGGATAAAGCGCATAATCCTGAAACACCATGGCGATGTCACGCTCGCGCGGCGGCAGCCGGTTGACGACACGGTCGCCGATCTTCACTTCGCCGCCGGTAATGCTTTCAAGCCCCGCGACCATGCGCAGCGTCGTCGATTTGCCGCAGCCGGAAGGGCCGACGAACACGACGAATTCGCCATCGTTGATTTCAAGGTCTATGCCCTTGACAATGCGAAGCGCACCGTAACTCTTGTCCAGCTTGCGCAGGCTGACCGAAGCCATATTTTCCTCCTCACGACCGGCGCGTCCAGAATTTGGATGGACGCCATTGCCGGTATCAACCTTCAAGTTCCACGCATCGCATCGTCGAAAATCGATCCCGATTGTCTGGCGATATCGTGGGATGGCGAAACGCCTGTCTCCCTAAGGAGGTGATATTACCTTTCAAAAAAAGGAAATCAATAGTGTATCAATTTTATTTCTGACAGAAATCAAAAACTATTAAGTCATTGATTTAAAGAAATATAGTCGCAAAACTGCCCCCAGGACAGGCCGCTGCTTGCTTGCCTCCCGTCAAATTTCTCCGTTCATCTGGATCACGCGAATTTTGTGCAGTCTCAACGTATGCGAGAAACGTATCGGGCAACGGCATGATCGAACCAGGTCCATGAAACTTCGGCCACCGCACCGTCCTGCGCTTGGCTCAGACGCAACACCCGCGGCACCAGCGCGCCTGATTTCTGACCGAAAAACTCGGGTGTCCATTCGGGTACTTCGCCGAGATCGATGCGATCCTCCGCCTTCGATATCCAGAGGTTGAGGCGGGTGCGGTAATAGAGATAAAGGGACTCCGACATGTTCTCGATGGCGATGGTGTCGACGTAAGAACCGTCCAGCCAGATTTCTTCGATGGCCGCCGGTTTGCCGGCAATGCGCCGCAGGCGGCGAATCCTGTGTCCTTCGGTCGATGTGCCGAAGGCGGGCAGGTCGGCGGGCTTGGCAAGGCGGGCCACATCCAGAACCTCCGCCGTCGGCAGGCCGCCGCCCTCGATCAGTTCAAGCCGGAAGAACGCGTAGACGCTTTGCGGATCGCTGACGGCGCGAATGTAATTGCCCGAACCCTGCACCCGCTCCAGCAGGCCGCGCTCCTGCAATTCGGCGAGCGACTTGCGAAGCGTGCCAACGGCGATGCCGAGGTCGGCCGCCATATCGCGCTCCGGCGCGAGCTTTTCGCCATCGATCAGCCGGCCCGCCGCCACTTCGCGCACCAGCATTTCGGCGATCTGCATATACATTGGCAGGCTGCCGCCAGTGTGTTTCATATGCCGTTTCCTCCCCCGAAACAAAAATTGATACATCATTGATTTACATATTTCTTGATGTTATGCAAGAAAAACGAGAGCGGCCCTGAGGAGGAATTGCATGACCGTCGTACCCGTTACATCCGCTGATCTCGATGCTGCCGAGGTCTCCTGGTTTTCCGCTTTGTGTTCCGATGACTACGCCTATCTTGGCGTGCCGGATGGCAGCCTGCGCTCCAGTTTCGAGCATTGTTCCGATATCGTCAAAAAGGCCGAAGAACTCGGTTTTCGCAACATTCTCTGCCCTTCATCCTATCAGGTCGGGCAGGATACGCTGAGCTTCGTCGCCGGCTGCGCGCCGATCAGCGACCGCATCAATTTTCTTGCTGCTATCCGTTGCGGCGAAATGCAGCCGATCATGCTGGCGCGCACGGTGGCGACGCTCGACCACATGCTGAAAGGTCGCCTGACGCTCAACGTCATCAGCTCGGATTTCCCTGGCGAAGTGGCCGATAGTGCGTTTCGTTACAAGCGCAGCCACGAGGTCGTTGAGATCCTGCGTCAGGCCTGGACGCGCGACACCATCGACCATGACGGCGAAATATACCAGTTCAAGGGCGTCTCCACCGAGCCGGCAAGACCCTACCAGCAGAATGGCGGACCGCTCCTTTATTTCGGTGGCTATTCGCCGGATGCGCTCGAACTCTGCGGCGCGCAATGCGACGTCTATCTGATGTGGCCGGAAACGAAGGACCAGCTTGCAGACCGCATGCGTGCCGCAAATGAACGCGCCGCCGCCCATGGCCGCACGCTGGATTACGGCCTGCGTGTCCATATGGTGGTGCGCGATACCGAACAGGAAGCCCGCGAATATGCCGAACATCTTGTCTCGAAGCTCGATGACGAATATGGGCAACTGATCCGCAACCGCGCGCATGACAGCGGCTCGCTCGGCGTATCGCATCAGGCGCGTGCCCGAGAACTCGCCGACAAGTTCGGTTATGTCGAACCCAATCTGTGGACCGGCATCGGCCGGGCGCGTTCGGGCTGCGGTGCGGCGCTGGTCGGTTCCACCGACAAGGTGCTTTCGGCGCTGGAGGAATACCAGAAGATGGGCATTCGCGCCTTCATCCTTTCCGGTTATCCGCATCTCGATGAGGCGGAGCACTTCGGCACCAAGGTTCTGCCGCAGATGAAAACCTGCTCCCTGCCGCATGCCTATGGCCGGGTGCCTTCTGAAACGCCGGCCACGCCGCTCGGCAACGGGGAACGCCACTGATGGAACGCATCGCTCTTTCCGACAAACTCGAACTCAGCCGCATCGTCTACGGCATGTGGCGCATCGGCGACGATGCCGATACCTCGCCCGCCCACGTGCAGGCCAAGATCGAGGCTTGCCTCGCGCAGGGCATCACCACCATGGATCAGGCCGATATTTACGGCGGATACACGGCGGAAGCCATTCTGGGTGCCGGCCTGAAAGCCGCTCCGGGGCTGCGTGACAGAATAGAAATCGTCACCAAATGCGGCATCGTTGCACCCGCAGGCCGTCACGCCGCCGCCCGCGTCAAGCACTATGATACGACGGCCGGCCACATCAACGCCTCGGTCGAGGCGTCGCTACGCGACATGGGTACGGATCACGTTGATCTGCTGCTCATTCACCGTCCCGATCCGTTGATCGATGCGGAAGAAACCGGCAAGGCGCTTGATGCGCTGGTGGCATCCGGCAAGGTCAAGGCCGTCGGCGTCTCCAACTTCCGCCCCTGGGATTTCTCCCTGCTGCAATCGGCGATGAGCAACCGGCTCGTGACCAACCAGATCGAAATGAGCCTTCTTGCCACGGACTGCTTTACCAATGGCGATCTGGCCTTCCTGCAGGAAAAGCGCGTTTCTCCAATGGCATGGTCGCCGCTTGGCGGCGGCTCGCTGTTCTCCGGTGCTCATGGCGGCACCATGGCCGCCTTGCAGCGCATCGGCAAGGAACAGGGCGTGGATGCCACGGCAGTGGCGATCGCCTGGCTTTTGCGGCATCCGGCCAAAATCGTGCCTGTGCTCGGCACCAACAATATCGAGCGTATCAGAACGGCGGCCGATGCGCTCAACGTGACGATGGACCGCCAGACCTGGTTCGAACTCTACACCCTTGCGATTGGAAAAGAGGTGCCGTGATGACAGTGGCAGAGGCGATCAAAATGCCCAATGAGCATGTATTCGTTCCCGGCGGCGAAAACAGCCGCAGCTTCCGCAATGCGCTCGGCGCTTTCACGACAGGTGTCACGGTGGTGACCGCCACGACGCCGGAAGGGCCGATCGGCATGACGGTCAACAGCTTCGCATCCGTGTCGCTCGATCCGCCGCTGGTGCTGTGGTCGCCGGCCAAAAGCTCGTCGCGTTATCAGGCCTTCAGCGGGGCAACCCATTTCGCCATCCACGTGCTGAGCGCCGATCAGGATGTGCTGAGCGCCCGCTTTACCCGCAATGGCCGCGCTTTCGACGATCTCGACTGGGAAATGAATGACGAGGGCGTTCCCGTCATTCCCGGCACGCTCGCCCGTTTCGAATGCCGGCAGGCAGCGTCCCACGATGCGGGCGACCACACTATTATCGTCGGCGAGGTGCTGCGCGCCGCCCATCGCGACGGGGACCCGCTATGCTTTTCGGGCGGAGCCTTTGGAAGGTTTTCGCGGCAATAGAAGGGCCCGGCTGGATTTTTATATTCTCTGACAGAGGCTCTGTTATTGCAGCCGTAGTGCCGCAGCGGGTTTCGAGGCGCTGAAGCGCCTCGAAGATCTGCGTTAAGCGGCAACAGAATCCGGTTCGCCGGTCCCTTCCGGCTTTTGCGGTTCGGCGTGTTTTTCCGCCTTTTTCCGGCGGGAAAACAGCCCGGTGAGGAAATGGCCGAACCGGTCCATTTCCACGAAGATGACAGGCGTGATGAACAACGTCAGCAATTGCGAGACGATAAGGCCGCCAACCACGGCGACGCCGAGCGGCTGGCGCAGTTCCGAACTTGCGCCCGAGCCGAGCGCGATGGGAAGCGCCCCAAGCAGCGCGCAGAAGGTCGTCATCATGATCGGCCGGAAACGGCGCACGCAGGCCTCGTGAATGGCGGTTGTGGGCGGTTCGGCTTTTTCGCGCATCAGTTCCACCGCGACGTCGATCATCATGATCGCATTTTTCTTCACGATGCCGATCAGCATCAGCAGGCCGATCAGCGCGATGATCGAGAAATCCATGCCCATCACCTTCAGCGCCACCAGCGCGCCGAAGGCAGCAGCCGGCAGGCCGGAGAGGATGGTCAGCGGATGGATGAAACTCTCGTAAAGCACGCCGAGAACGACATAGATGGTCAGCACCGCCGCCAGAATGAGGAGGCCGGTATTGCCCTGGCTCTGCTGGAAGATCGCCGCCGTGCCGCCATAGCTGGTGAAGACATCCTGCGGCAGGCCTATCGTGCTCTTGATCTGATCGATCCGGCTTGTGGCATCGGAAAGCGCCACGCCATCCGGCAGGTTGAAGGAGATGGTGGTGGAGACGAGCTGGCCCGTCTGGTTGATGGTGACAGGCGCCTGTGTGCGGGTGAGGCTGGCGAAGTTTGAAAGCGGAACCAGAACGCCCGATTTTGCCGAAAGAATGTTGATATCGCTGAGGAAATCATCATTCCAAGGTTTCGAGCTGTCGAATTCCACAATCACGTCGTAGCTGTCGCCGGTGGACTGGATCTGTGCCGCCGTATAACCGCCAAAGGACATTTCCAGCGTCTTGCGCAACTGGTCGTTGGTGATGCCGAAGGCGGCGGCCTTTTCCGGGTCGACGGAAATCGTCGCGGCGATCGCGCCGTTCTGGGCGTCCGAGGTGACGGAGGTAAAGGTGTGGTCGCGGCGCATCGCTTCCATCAGCTTGTTCGACCATTCATTGGTCGTGTCGGCATTCAGGCCCTGAACGACGAGCTGGTACTGGCTGGCGGAACTGCGCCCGCCGAAACGCAGGCTCTGCTGCGGATTGATATAGGTGCGGATGCCCGCCACTTTCGATGTGGCCTGCCCCAGTTCCGCCAGCACCTGGCTGAGCGGCGCGCGCTCTTCCTTGGGCTTCAGCTCCACGAACATCGAGCCGTTGTTCAGCGGATTGCGTGAATTGCCGCCGACAATGGAGGTGACGTGCACCACGGCCGGATTCTTGCGGATCTGATCGGCGACCTGAGCCTGGAGATCGCGCATCGCGGTATAGGAAATATCCTCACGCGCCTGCGTCGAAACCGAAAGACGGCCGATATCTTCCTGGGGAAAGAAGCTGGAGGGCAGGGTTTCGAAGAGATAGAGCGATGCCGCGACCGAGGCGAGAAACGATGCCAAAACGATGCGGCGATGGGAGAGGCACCAGCCGACGGCGCGGCCATAGGCGCGCAGCGTCCGTTCGAAACCCGCATCGAACCAGCGGATGATCGCCGGTGGTCTGGAGGAGTGGCCGGAGAGGCGCGAAGCAAGCATCGGCGTCACCGTCAGCGAGACCAGCGCCGAGGCCATGATCGCGAGCGTGACGACCATGCCGAACTCGTTGAAGAGCCTGCCGATAACCCCGCCCATCAACAGGATGGGGATGAAGACGGCAACCAGCGAGATGGACATGGAGAGAATGGTGCTGCTGACCTCTGCCGCGCCCTGAAGGGCCGCTTCGCGCATGGGCAGGCCTTTTTCATGCAGGCGCAGGATGTTTTCCAGCATGACGATGGCGTCGTCCACCACCAGCCCCACCGAAAGTGTCAGGCCGAGCAGCGAAATATTGTCGATGCTATAGCCCAGAACATACATCATGCCGAAGGCGGTGATGAGAGACAGGGGGACTGCAAGACCCGGAATGATGGTCGCCGTCAGGTGCCCCGTGAAGAGATAGATGACTGCAACCACCAGCCCGATGGTGAGAAACAGCGTGAACTGCACGTCCGAAATCGCGTCCTTGATGGCGGTCGAGGCGTCATTCATGACGTTGATATTAACCGAAGGCGGCAATTGCTGGTGAAGCGCCGGCAGCTTGGCCTTGATGGCGTCCACCACGTCGACCGTATTGGCGTCCGGCTGGCGCTGCACGGCGAGAACGATGGCCTGTTCGCCGTCGAACCAGCTGCCGGCATTGGTGTTGTCGATGCTGTCGGTGACATTGGCGATATCGCCGAGATGGATCGGCGCGCCATTATTCGTCGAGACGACCAGCGAGCGGAAGGCGGCCGCATTGGTGCGCTGGGTATCGGCCTCGATCGTCAGGCGCTGATTGTCGTTCTGCAAAGCCCCGACGGGCACCTGATTATTCGCCTGGGCGATGGCCGTGGTGACGGTGTCGACGCCAAGCCCTCTTGCCTGAAGCTGGGCCGGATCGAGGCCGATACGCACGGCATAGGTCTGCGCGCCATAGATGCTCACCTGTGCGACGCCCGATATGGTGGAAAGAAGCGGAGAAATGATGTTCTCGGCGATTTCGTCCACCTTGCTGGTCGGCATCTCCTTGCTATTGACGGCAAGCAGCAGCACCGGGGCATCGGCCGGGTTGGTCTTGCGATAGCTTGGTGTTGTCGTCATGTTGCTCGGCAATTGCCGTTGTGCGCGGGAAATCGCGGCCTGCACATCGGCCGCCGCTGCATCGATATCGCGGTTAAGATCGAACTGCAGCACGATCGAGCTGTTGCCGAGCGTATTAGTGGCGCTGATTTCGCTGACGCCGGGAATGGTCTCGAACTGCTTGACCAGCGGTGTGGTGACCGATGTGGCCATGGTTTGCGGCGAAGCGCCTGACAGCGACGAGGAAACGTTGATCGTTGGGAAATCCACCTTCGGCAGGGCGGCGACGGGCAGCAGGCGGAAGCCGGCAAGCCCGGCCAGCACCAGGCCGATGGCGAGAAGCGTGGTGGCGACGGGCCGGTTGATGCAGAAATTCGGGATCATTGGCCGCCAACCTTTTCCTGCGGAATATTGGCGGCCAGATTGCCGGCCGCGCCGCCCTTGTCGGAAAATTGCTCGACCACGAACTGGCCGTCGGCAAGTTCGGATTGACCCTCGATAATCACATGCTCGCCGCCATTGAGGCCGCTTGCGATGGCGGTAAGATCGCCATTCGAGCGGGCAACTTCCACCGGCGTCATATGGGCATGATGCTCGCTATCGACGGTATAGACGAAATTGCCCTTCGGTCCCGGCCGCACGGCAACCGTCGGCACGACGATCATTTCATCGTCCGAAACGAAGTGCGCCGTGACGTTGACGGACTGGCCGGGCCATAAAAGACCGCGATCGTTCTTGAATTCCGCCTTGGCCAGCACCGTGCCGGAGGTCTGGTCCACCGTATTGTCGTAGAACCGCAGCACACCGCTCATCGGTTCGCCCCCCGTCGCCGCGGGGTCGACATCGACTGCGGTATTCTTCGCCACACCTTCGCGCAATTGCGGCAGATAGCGCTGTGAGAGCCGGAAACTGACCGAAATCGGATCGTATTTGGTGATCGTCACGATATTGACGCCGGCGCTGAGATAGGCACCGGGGCTGACGCTGATATCGCCGAGCCGCCCATCGAAGGGGGCACGGATTTCCATGTGCTCGAGCGTCACCTGGTCAGAGGCAAGCGTTGCCTTGTCGGCGTCGATTTTGGCGCTGGCGCTATCCCGCGCCGCCCTTGCCTGATCCAGCACCTGCTGGGATTCCGCGCTCTGCTTGACGAGATTGGCGGCGCGCTGGAAGGCGGCCTCCGTCTGCTCCAGCGTTGCCTGATCGGCGGCGATATTGGCCTTGTCCTTGTCGACAGCGGCGCGGGCGATGCGGTCATCCATCTTGAGGATAAGGTCGCCCGCCTTGATATGCTGACCGTCCTTCGCCTCGATTTCCATGACGAGGCCGGCCTGAAGCGGCGCGATATTGGTGATGTCGGCCGCAACCGCCCAGCCCGTCGCCGTTGCATCCATCGGCAGCGTCGCCTTGTCGACGGCGATGGTGCTGACGGTGGGTGGCCCGCCATTGCGCCGCCCTCCACCCTGTTTTTGTCCCTGCTGCCGGGCTGGTTGGCCGCTTTGGGAGGACTGCGTCGCCGTTTCGGCGTCGGCCCTGGGAGACACGCTGGCAAATTGCTTGAGATAGGGGACTTGATCGAGCGGCAGGCGATCCTTGAAATACCAGGCACCGGCGGCTGCGATGGCAAGAACGCTGAGAGCGGTCCAGAAACGTTTCATCTGACGATTCCGCGTAATGAGAGCGATACATGTTTCCCGAACATGTGCGGTAAGCCTTGGGAGCAGCTTTCCCCCACAAGACACCCAATGCGCTGCGAAATCACCTTAAACTTTTGTAATGGCGGCGACAATGACCGTCGCTATATCCCTTGCCTTTCAGGAGGCAGACGGTTTCGGTTCATGCCCCAGGCAATGCTTGGCCATGTTTCTCTTCGCCGCTGGTTCCGGCCAAAGAAAAAGCCGCCTCGTTTCCGGGGCGGCTTTGGTATGAACGGCGAGAAGCCTCCGATTAGAAGGCCCGGATGGCGTTGCGGGTCGCCAGCACGTCCTCGGCGACATTACCGGTCGTTGCCGGTACGGAGCCGACGAGATCCAGGAACTTGTAAAGTTCGGTGGCCTGCGAGTTGGTGACATAGATGATGTCGCGATCCTGCATCGGGAACTTCGTGGCGGCGAAGAAGGTCGACGGATCGCGCAGATTGGCGCGGAAGATGACTGGAACGTCCTGTCCGGGGAACTTCGACGTATTGATGCCGAGCTTCACGAGAAGATCGCGCTTGACGATACGATAGACATAGACCTGCGCCGGGTCGGCACGGGAATCGAGCAGTCCACCGGCTTTGCCGAGTGCATCCGAAAGCTTGAGATCGGCATCCTCGAACTCGAAACGTCCGTTGAGGCCCGAAGCGCCGAAAGCAAGGTAGGTGCGGCGTTCACGCTCCACCATGATCGTGTCGCCTGGAACCACATAGATGTTTTCGGACGGTGTGCTGACGAGGTGGTTATAGTTGACGCGGGCGGTCTTGCCGCGGCGGATCAGCGTGACATAGGATTCGATATTCGGGGCGCTGAGGCCCTTTGCGTAGGAGATGACGTCGAGAACCCGATCGCCCGCTTCCGAAAGCTGAACCTTCGTCGGCTCCTTGACATCGCCCAAGACGGAAGCCTGTGCGGAGCGGCTGGAAATCTTGGTGATGAGAACCTGCGGTTCGATGGCGCGGTTGGCGAGCCGTTCCTCGATTTCGCTCTGCACATCCTCGACGTTGCGGCCGGTGGCGCGAATCTTGCCCGCATAGGGAACGCTGATATTGCCTTCCCGGTCCACGGTCTGGTTCGGCAGGCTGATGAAGTTGCCGGGACGGCTGCCCGCGTCGTTCGGAATGAACAGGCCGCCGGCCTGGCTTTCGAAGATCGCGACCTGCACCACGTCACCGACACCCATCGGCAGCGCCGGAACACCGCCCTTGCCGCCGCCGAAACTGCCGAGCAGGGTGGTGGTTGTGGTGTCGCCGACGTAATTGAGGACGGAGCTGTTGATGTCGAGCAGCGCGTAGTCGACACCGGCGGTTTTCTTCTTGTCCTTGGACGCGAATTTCACGGAAGCGTTAGATTCGATCGAGGCTGCATCGGGGCCGGAGGCCGCGGTCACCGTGCAACCCGCCAGTGCTGCAGAGGCAAGCAGAATCGAAACATTCAATAAACGCATTTGGTCCTCGAAATGAATGCCGTCCGGAAAGCAGAAATAATCCGGACATCGTATAAGTTTTTAAAAATAAGCACTTCATAAATGACACCGGTAAAGGAAATCCAAACCGGCATTACATCCGTTCAGCGGAATCGCATCCCGGGATGTTTACGTCCCCTTTCAGGCATATGCCCAATTTCAGACAATGCTTCAAGTTCATCATCGCTCAACTGCGCCGAAAAATTCCGGGCGAGGCACGATGTTCGAATCCCCTGATGGTGTCAGTATTGTTGCGCTTCAATATTCAGTTGGATTCCATAATCTCTTTGATTGCTGCATTGCGCTAGTGCAGTTTTGTCACGCTTGCGCGGTTTCTTTTGCTGTGGACTTAGGTGACACCTAATCATTTGTTTTATAGAACATTTTTTTTATTTCAGTATAAATGCTTATGCAATAAAGAGCCCGCCCGCAACTTCACGTCGTTCTTTAAGTCCCGGAATCGCGAGGTTCGCGTCCACGCTATTCGTCAGACCCTTGGACTGCTATGCAGCACTGGCATTGTGTCGGCGATATGCCGAAGCAGGCAGAGCCACCCATTCATGTATCCCGAAACGTATTGCGGCCATCTGAACAATGGCCGGCAGGGCAACGCCAATAATTGTCGTGATTGCCAACAGGCTCGCTATGTCCGTTACATGAAGCAACTTGACCGCGACAGCTCGGCCAAAACCGATGGCGATGATATGCATCACATAAATTCCGACGGACAACTGGCCGAGCGTCTTGACCATCGATGAAATAGGGCTTTCACGAATAACTAGCGCCTGCGAAATTGCGATCATTAAGACTATGCCGAGACCCGCCGATAAGAAAGGAAACCGTTCGGGGATTTCAATTTGCCACGAGGCATAGGTGGAAATCGCAAAGGCTGCCAGAAGCGCGAGAAATGAGGGCATCGTGTATCGCTTCTGCTGAAAGCCGTATTGTTTTGCGAGAACGCCGAGTGTGAAATAGATCAAGCCGTACGCAATGTCCCATGGGACCTGTTGGTCTTGCAGATAAAAGAAAATGAACAGAATAAGCGCGAATGCCGCTCGGACGAGGGTCGGCATCCGAACGAATACATGAGAGGCAAGTTGGCAGAAAAATAGTGAGTAAAGAAACCAGAAGGGGCTGATCGGGCTCCATAGGATTTCCAGGACTCTGTTAAAATCGATGGTCGTGTTTGTAAGACCCAAACGCCCCATCACCACCATCAGGCTGCCATGCAGGACTGACCAGAATAGATAGGGATAAGCGATATTTCTTACGAGCTTGGCGAAAAAATCTCTACGGGCGGTATCTTGTCCTGAGAAGAACAGTCCCGACACGAAGAAAAAAAACGGCATATGGAAGGTGTAAATTGCATAGTCGGCGAAGCCCATAAGACTGAAGTGCGGCGGCGCGACAGAGCCATTTAGGCCTCTTTCCGCATGGCCGAAAACAACAAGGATTATACACAGACCTTTGGCGACATCATAACTATAGTCACGCGGATTCTTAGGTTTCATCCAAGCACTCAATGGAAGTTTCATGTGTAGATGTTGGCCGAAGGCGTTTCTTAACTACGCCCGCTCAGCCAGTGCGAAATTCACAGTGTCCGCGAATTCCCGCAGGAAACGCTCGCGTGAGAAGCGGGCGGCATTGTTGATGCAGGCGTTCTTGTCGAAGCGGTCGGAATTGTCGACGAACTCCTGTACGGCGGCGCAGATTGCCTCCGGTGTCTGCTCACCGAAATAAAGGCCGGTCGGATGGTTGGAGGCGCCGAGCGGAACAACGGTCTCCAGCACGCCGCCCTTGCCATAGGCGATGACCGGTGTGCCGAGCGCCTGGGATTCGACGGGTACGATGCCGAAATCGTCTTCCGCTGCAAAAACGAAGGCTTTTGCCTCGGCCATGTATTTGTGAAGCTCGTCATTGCCGACGAAACCGAGAATTTCGACATTCGGCGTGGCGATTTCGCGGATGCGTTTCATGTCCGGCCCGTCGCCGATGACGACCAGCCGTTTGTCGGGCATCTTTGCAAAGGCTTCCACGATCAGGTGCACTTTCTTGTAGGGCACGAGCCGCGACGCCGTGACGAAATAGTCACCCTTAAGCTCGGACGGGGAAAGATGGGACGTGTCCACCGGCGGATAGATCACGGTGGAATCGCGGCCATAACACTTGCGCACCCGGTTACGGATGAATTTGGAGTTGACCGTCATCAGGTCGACGCCGTTGGCGGTGCGGATGTCCCACATGCGGATATAGTGGAGAATGGCGCGCGCGATCCATGAGGTGAAGCCGCGCGTCAGTCTGGTTTCCTTGAGATACTGGTGCTGGAGGTCCCAGGCGTAGCGGATGGGGCTATGGATATAGGAAACGTGAAACTGGCCTGGGCCGGTGATGACGCCCTTTGCGACCGCATAGCTCGAGGAAATCACCAGATCGTAGCCGCTCAGATCGAACTGCTCGATAGCGAGCGGCATCAGCGGCAGATAGGAGCGGTATTTTTTCCGGGCGAAAGGCAGCTTCTGGATGAAGGAGGTGTTGACGGTACGGCCGCCGAGAAACCCCCGGTCGCGCTCGCTCATGAAATCGACAAGGCAGTACAGATCCGCGTTAGGATAAATTTCAAGAAGGTTGTGAAGTACTTTTTCGGCCCCGCCTCTGTCGGTGAGCCAGTCATGCACGATTGCCGTCTTCATAATTTCCTCAATAACTCAACGTACTAAAAATTTATGTTCCGCCGTGGAATAAAGTTTGGCGGTCTAGAATATCAGGTCTGTTTTCAGCCCTTGAAAATACGGCTGACGGCGTCAAATGGCGTAACGATTAATAAGAATATGCGGGTATGTCTGTGATGGCCTAGCGTTAGTCCGCTCTTTAATAGCACTTTGTTCGCAAATGCGAAATATCCAACCTTCTTAATTCCCTTTCTTCCTTTGCAGTTAGACGACGGTCGTCATTCCCTCTCTCCCAGCCGGAAGAGATGGATATCACCGCGCGCCGTATTTTTGGCGAAACTCCTGTTTTTTCATTGCCTTGAATGGTGCTGCCGCCTCTCCTGAAGACTTGTCTTGCGTTTTGCCGATCATGGAAACCCATCATCGCGCCGCATTGTCATTGACAAGGCGTCTTATCGAGATATTCTGTTATAAAGATGCATATAACATAATAATGGAACACATAAGAGCTGGGAGCTTGACCATGAGACGTAAACTTGCATTTCTCGCCACCGCCGCTTTGCTGCTTGCACCGGGTGTAATGATGGCTGCGGAGAAGGGCGGCGTCATCAATGTCGCCACGATCGGCGAGCCGCCGACCCTCGATCCCATGGCGTCTACCGCCGATCTCGTCGGTATCGTCACGCAGCATATTTTCGAAACGCTCTATACCTTCGACAAGGGCTGGAAGGTGACGCCGCTTCTGGCGGAAAGCCTGCCCGAGATCAGTGCGGACGGCAAAACCTACACGATCAAGCTCAGGCAGGGCATCAAGTTCCATGATGGCAGCGACATGACATCCGAAGATGTCGTCGCTTCGCTCGGCCGCTGGATGAAGATCGCCTCGCGCGGCAAGCAGGCCGCAGGCTTTATCGAGAATATTTCCGCGCCGGATGCCGGAACGGTGACGATCGCCCTCAAGCAGCCCTATGCGCCGCTCGCTTCGCTGCTCGCTTTCAACAATTCCGCAGCCATCATCCTGCCCGCTGAAAAGCAGGCGGAGCCGATGGCCGAATTCATCGGCACCGGGCCCTATATGCTGAAGGAACGCAAGGCCGACCAGTATATCCAGCTCGTCCGTTTCGATGGCTACAAGTCCCGCGATGGCGAAAGCGACGGTTATGGTGGCGCTCGCCATCAGTATCTCGATGAAATCCGCTTCGTTCCGGTGCCCGATCCGAATACTCGCGTCGAAGCCGCCGTTTCCGGGCAATATGATTACGTCGATTCCATTCCGGTGGAATCCTTCGACAAGGTGAAGTCGTCCTCTGCCTCGCAGCCTTTGATGCTGAAGCCTTTCGGTTATCCGGTCTTCGTGTTCAACACGAAGGAGGGGCTTTCTTCCAAGCTGGAGGTCCGCAAGGCGGTGACCGAAGCGCTGAACATGGAAGACATGCTGGCGGCCGCATTCGGCAGCACGGATTTCTATGCGCTCGATGGCGCCTATTATCCCGATAATTTCTCCTGGCATTCGGAAGAGGGTGTCGAGGGCAATTACAATCTCGGCAATCCGGAAGCCGCCGCCGAAAAGCTGAAGGCGGCCGGTTACAATGGCGAGCCGCTGCGCATCCTCACCAGCCGCCAGTATGAGTTCCATTACAAGATGGCGCAGGTCGCGGCGGAATATCTGAAACTTGCAGGGTTCAAGGTGGATATGCAGGTGGTGGACTGGGCGACGCTGACGCAGCGCCGCGCCGACCCGAAGCTCTGGGATATCTACATCACCCACAGCCCCTTCCTGCCTGAGCCGGCGCTGATCGGTGCGCTCTCCACCGGCTCACCGGGTTGGTGGGATACGCCGGCGCGCAAGGCGGCGGTTGACGCCTTCACCTCGGAGGCCGATCCGGAGAAGCGCGTTTCGCTCTGGGCCAATGTGCAGAAGACGATCTATGCCGAGCTGCCGCTCATCAAGATCGGCGACTTCAATGCCGTGGCGGCCAAGTCCAACAAGCTGGAAGGCGTCGATCCGGCTCCATGGCCTTACTTCTGGAATGCATCGGTTACGAAATAAGGCCGGCACCGCACGCCGTCACCCCGGCCTTGAGCCGGGGTCCAGCGCGATCAAGTCCTTGATCGCAAGAGACCTTTTCACCACGCGGACGCGTGGTGGCCGGATGCCGGATCAAGTCCGGCATGACGGAAGTGAGCAGTCGATCTTTAAGCAACCCGGTTCAACCGTCGCCTGATAGCGGCAATCACGCGCTTCGGAGCCTTCATACGTGATACGGTATATTTTCCAGAGACTTGCGGGAATGATCGTGGTGATGTTCCTCGTCGTAACCATCGTTTTCGTCATCCTGCGCGTAACACCCGGAGATCCGGCAGCCGTGATGCTCGGGCCGGATGCCTCGGCGCAGGATATTGCGGAGCTGCGCGGCCGGCTCGGCCTCGATCAGTCGCTCGGCGTGCAATATGTCTATTATATCGGGCAATTGCTGAAGGGCGATCTCGGCCAGTCTATCTTCCTCAATATGCCGGTGGGATCAGCCCTGCTGGACCGGGCGGAACCGACCTTCTTCCTGACGATTTTTTCGCTGCTGATCGCCAGCGTCATCGCGCTTCCCATCGGTATCTATGCCGCGTACCGGCGTGGCTCTTTTGTCGATCAGGCAGCGACGACGGTGGCGATGCTGGCGGCGAGCATTCCCAGCTTCTGGCTCGGCCTTATCCTCATGCAGGTCTTCGCCGTCCGGCTCGATATGTTCCCGGTATCGGGTTATGGCGGGCCGGGTGCTAGCTTCCTTGAGCGCATGTATCACCTGACCCTGCCGGCCATCGCGCTCGGCCTCGTTTCCTCCGCCCTCATCCTGCGCTTCACCCGCGCCTCGATGCTGGATGTTTTAGGTGACGACTATGTTCGCACCGCGCGCGCCAAAGGCGTTAAGGAGCGCCGCGTGGTGATGAAACATGCGTTGAAAAACGCGCTCATTCCCATCCTCACCGTACTCGGGCTCACCGCCGCCGTGCTGATTTCCGGCGCAGTCGTGACGGAAACCGTCTTCGGTCTGCCGGGGGTCGGCAATCTCGTCGTCTCGGCCGTTCTCCGGCGCGATTATCCGGTCATTCAGGGCGCGCTTCTCATCATCGCCGGGCTTTACGTGCTCATCAATTTTGCAATCGACATGCTCTATCTGCTGGTCGATCCGAGGGTTCGTTACTGATGGCCGATATCGTTTCCACCGCTCCGCCGGCACGCAATCCGACCGTCCTGTTCATTCGGCGTCTCCTGAAGCGCAAGACGGTCGCTGCCGGTCTCATTGTACTGCTCGTCTTCGTGCTGCTCGCGGTTTTCGCGCCGATGATTGCGCCCTATTCGCCGTCGAAACTGTCGATCGTGAACCGCCTGAAGCCGCCAAGCGAGCTTTACTGGTTCGGCACCGACGAGTTCGGCCGCGACGTCTTCTCGCGCACCATCTATGCCGGAAGGCTGTCGCTTCTGGTCGGTGCCGCCGTGGTGGCGCTTTCGGCGCTGATCGGCATTACGCTCGGCCTGCTCGCCGGTTTCTTCCAAAAACTGGATACGCCGATCGCGCGGCTGATCGACGCGATGATGGCCTTCCCTGATATTCTGCTCGCCATCGCGCTGGTCGCCGCGCTCGGTCCTTCGCTGACGACTGTCATCATTGCACTTGCCGTGGTCTATTCGCCGCGCCTTGCCCGCATCGTGCGCGCCTCGACGCTGGTCATCCGCGAATTGCCCTATGTGGAGGCGGCGAAGGCGCTCGGCATTTCCACCTTCCACATCATGACGCGGCATGTGCTGCGCAATCTGGTCTCGCCGATCCTCGTTCAATGCACCTTCCTTTTTGCCAGCGCCATGCTGGCCGAGGCCGGCCTGTCGTTTCTGGGGCTCGGTGTCAGCCCGGAAATTCCGACCTGGGGAACCATGATCTCCGCCGGCCGCCAATATATCGGCCAGGCGGACTGGATGACCTATTTCCCCGGCTTTGCCATCATTCTTTCCGTGCTGTCGCTGCAAATGGTCGGTGACGGGCTGCGGGACATGCTCGACCCAAGACTGCGAAGGGATTTGTAATATGACGTCCGGTGAACAGGCGAAAACGCCTCTCCAAGCTCCCATTCTTCTCACCAATGTCAAACCCGTCGGTTTCGAAAAGGGTGCGCCACAGGCTTCGACCGATATTCTGATCGGCGGCGATGGCAGGATTGCTGCGGTTGGGCTGGGCCTTCAGGCGCCTGCTGATGCGCAGCGCATCGATGCCAAGGGTGCCTTCGTCTCGCCCGGCTGGGTGGATCTGCATGTGCATATCTGGCATGGCGGCACCGATATCTCCATCCGCCCCTCCGAATGCGGGGCCGAGCGCGGCGTGACCACGCTGGTGGATGCCGGTTCGGCGGGTGAGGCGAATTTCCACGGTTTCCGTGAATATATTATCGAGCCCTCGAGGGAACGCATCAAGGCCTTCCTCAATCTCGGTTCCATCGGTCTGGTCGCGTGTAACCGCGTGCCGGAACTGCGCGACATCAAGGATATCGATCTCGATCGTATCCTCGAATGTTACGCCGAAAACAGCGAACATATTGTCGGCCTCAAGGTGCGGGCGAGCCATGTTATCACCGGCTCCTGGGGTGTTACGCCGGTCAAGCTCGGCAAGAAGATCGCCAAGATCCTGAAAGTGCCGATGATGGTGCATGTCGGCGAACCGCCCGCACTTTATGACGAGGTGCTGGAAATTCTCGGCCCCGGCGATGTCGTGACCCATTGCTTCAACGGCAAGTCTGGCTCCAGCATCATGGAAGACGAGGACCTGTTCAACCTTGCCGAACGCTGCGCGGGCGAAGGCATTCGGCTGGATATCGGCCATGGCGGCGCATCCTTCTCCTTCAAGGTGGCGGAAGCGGCGATTGCGCGCGGGCTGCTGCCGTTCTCGATTTCCACGGATTTGCATGGCCATTCGATGAATTTCCCGGTCTGGGATCTGGCGACCACCATGTCGAAGCTGCTGTCGGTCGAAATGCCCTTCGAAAATGTCATCGAGGCCGTTACCCGCAATCCGGCCTCCGTCATTCGCCTCGATATGGAAAACCGTCTCGATGTTGGCAGCCAAGCCGATTTCACGATTTTCGATCTTGTCGATGCCGATCTGGAAGCGACCGATTCCAATGGCGACGTCTCGCGCCTGAAGCGCCTGTTCGAGCCGCGTTACGCGGTCATCGGCGCGGAGGCGATTGCTGCCAGCCGTTACATTCCAAGGGCGCGCAAGCTCGTGCGCCACAGCCATGGTTATTCCTGGCGCTGAACCCAAATGGACAAGGCGGAGGAGGCCAATCCCCTCCGTCCTCCGCAGAGATTAAGGAATACCCGTCCCTGTATTATGAGGAATTCGCGTGAAACAGTCTTCGCTTGAGGCAGAGGGGCGTCATTCGCCCTATGACCGGCTCGCCGCGCTCGGCATCTCCCTGCCGCCGCCGCCGCCGCCGATCGCCAATTTCGTCACCCATGTGGTGGAAGGCAACATGCTTTATCTTTCGGGGCAGGGGCCGCGGGAGGAAAACGGCCATCTTTATGCCGGTAAAGTGGGCGCGGAAATCGGGCTGGAAGAGGCCTATAACCACGCACGGCTCACCGGCATCAATCTGCTTGCCGTCATGCATGAGGCGCTGGGTGATCTGTCGCGGGTGAAAAAAGTGGTCAAGCTGCTTGGCATGGTCAATGCCGTCAGCGATTTCCGCGATCACCCGAGCGTCATCAATGGCTGTTCCGATCTCTTCATCGATGTGTTCGGCGATGCGGGACAGCACGCCCGCTCCGCCGTGGGTTTCGGCTCACTGCCGGGCAACATCACCGTTGAGATAGAAGCCATCGTCGCACTCAAGGATTGAGGCCGTTCAATGGTTGCGCCAGCCCATCAGCTTTTCGATCCGTTCCGCCGAAACCCTCACCTGTTCGGTATAATGGTTTTCGTCCGCCAGCACCTTCTGCTCCGGCAGCACGATGGAAATCGTCGCCACGCATTCGCCCCTGTTGTCGCAGATCGGCGAGGCGATGCAGGCGACGGCGTAGTCGGATTCGGCGACCTGTATCGACAGCCGGTCATGGAAAGCGGCCGCCGCCGATTGCGACAGGGTCTCGGGATTGATTTCCGCACGGCCAGTGGGGGAGGAGCGGGCGCAGCGTCGGAAAAGTTCGAGGCGCTCTACCTCCGGCAGATGCCCGACGAGCAGGCGGCCGGATGCCGTCCAGTTCAGGGGAACACGGGTGCCAACGCGCGACGCGACCTGAAAATGGCTCGGACCATCGGCCATGGCCAGCACCAGCATATGGTCGCCATCGCGGCCGCAAAGCTGCACGGTCTCGCCCGCATGGCGGCACAGATCGTGCATTTCGTGGGTGGCGACACCCATGAAATCCAGCGAGCGGGCATAGGCAAGACCATAATGGTAAAGCCGCGCGCCAAGCCAGATATTGCCATCGGCATTGCGCGCCAGCATGTTCTTTTCGATGAGATCGTCGATGATCACATAGACGGTGGAAAGCGGCGCCTTGATCGCCTTGGCGATGGCGTAGGCGCCAGCCGGCGATCCGGTTTCATAAAGATAATCAATAACCTGAAGGGCGCGGTCGATGCCGCTGACGCGCGAGCGCTTGGCCGCCTTCGCGTCTGCGTTTTCGGCGGCGTCGGACAGGGCGGTTGAAGGCGTTTCGTCCAGTCTATGGGCGTCCAATTTTGGCTCCTCATGGGTTTTGAGAAGCTATTACATTATTATGGCATATATGTCGATGCCCATCGCATCGCAAAGACAGGAGAAAGACATGACCGAGGATATCAGAAGCAGGATCGGCCTTCGCCCGGTCATCAACGTCTCGGGCACCATGACCTCGCTCGGCGCTTCTATCGTCGTTCCGGAAGCGGTCGAGGCCATGGCGGCCATCCTGCCGCAATTCGTCGAGATCAACGATCTGCAACGCAAGGCAAGCGCGGTGATATCGAGGCTGACGGGCGGCGAGGCCGGTTTCGTCACAGCCTCCTGCTCCTCGGGCATAAGCCTTGCGGTGGCGGGCGCCATTACCGGCAATAATCTGCTGGCCATCGAAAAGCTGCCCGATGTGACCCCGGAAAAGAACGAGGTTCTGGTGCAGATGGGCCATGTGGTGAGCTATGGCGCGCCGGTGGATCAGGCGATCCGCCTCGGCGGCGGCAAGGTGGTGCTGATCGGGCAGGCAACATCGGCCCATCGTTTCCACATGGAAAACGCCATCACCGAAAAGACGGCGGCGGCGGTCTACGTCGTCTCGCACCATGTGGTGGATTATGGCCTGCTGCATCTTTCCGAATTCGTCGAGATCGCCCATGCCAGGGGCGTGCCCGTCATCGTGGATGCGGCGTCCGAATATGATCTGAAGCTGTTTCTGGCGACGGGCGCGGATGTGGTGCTTTATTCCGGCCACAAGTTCCTCGGTGGCCCGACTTCCGGCATCGTCGCCGGCAAAAAGGAGCTGGTGCGCAGCACCTTCCTGCAGAATATGGGCGTCGGCCGCGGCATGAAGGTCGGCAAGGAAAGCATTTACGGTGTCATGGCGGCGCTGGAAGCCTGGGAAAAGCGTGACCATGCCGGCATTCGCGAGCGTGAAACCGGCTACCTCAACCTCTGGAAAAAGACGCTGGACGGACGCCCTGGCGTGACGGCGCTGATCGAACCCGACCCGACCAACAACCCGCTCGACCGGCTGCGCGTCATCATCGATGCCGAAGAAGCCCATATCACCGCCTGGGACCTGACGACGGCGCTGGCCAAAGGCAGCCCGCCGATCATTGCCCGCGACCACGAGGTGGAGCACCGCTATTTCTATCTCGACCCCTGCAACCTGCATCCCGGCCAGGAAACCGTTGTGGCTTCCCGGCTGGCCGAGGAGCTGGACAAGGCGCGCGCCTCCAACGAGGTGATTGCAACACCGTTCGAGGACCGCAGCCGCCACCGCTTCGACGGCATGCTGCGCTGGCCGGACTAAGTGAAACGAGCGGGTGCCGCTTATTTCTTCTCCCCGAGAGGGAGAAGGTCGCGGCAGCGGGATGAGGGGGCAAGGGTGCTGTCAATCGCTGACGTTGCCCCCTCATCCGACCCTTCGGGCCACCTTCTCCCCGGCGGGGAGAAGAAACCCGCGGTAACTGCCCGCCCAAGCATTGCAACCAGAATAAAGAAAAGGGAACGATCATGACCATGCCGCAGGCAGCACCGCTCGGTGCCGAAGATGCCGTGCTTTCCGTCCGCAATCTCACCACGTCCTTTCACGTGGATGGCGGCTGGAAACCGGTGGTGCGTGATATTTCCTTCGATGTCGGGCCGGGCGAGACTGTTGCGATCGTCGGTGAAAGCGGTTCCGGCAAAAGCGTTACCTCGCTTTCCATCATGCGATTGCTGGATCGGGAAAGCAGCAGGGTGCAGGGTGAAATACTGCTCGGAGGTCGCAACCTGCTCTCCCTTTCTGAAGACGCCATGCGGCGGGTGCGGGGCAATGAGGTGGCCATGATATTCCAGGAGCCGATGACCAGTCTCAATCCGCTCTTCACCATCGGTGACCAGATTTCCGAGGCTCTGCTGTGCCATCAGCCGATGTCGAAAGCCGATGCGCGGGCAGAGACGATCCGCCTGCTGGAAAAGGTCCGTATACCCTCCGCCGCCTCGCGCTTCGATGAATATCCGCATCGCTTTTCCGGCGGCATGCGCCAGCGCGTGATGATCGCCATGGCTCTTGCTTCAAAGCCGAAATTGCTGATCGCCGACGAGCCGACCACCGCGCTCGACGTGACGATTCAGGGCCAGATTCTCGACCTCATCAAGACGCTGCAGGAAGAGGAGGGCACGTCGGTCCTGTTCATTACCCATGACATGGGTGTTGTGGCCGAAATCGCCGACCGCACGGTCGTCATGTATCGCGGCGAGCAGGTGGAAGTCGGTGCCACGACCGATATTTTCCATCGCGGCAAACATCCCTATACGCGCGCACTTTTGTCCGCCGTTCCGGTTCTGGGGTCGATGAAAGGCGAGGAAAGACCGCTCCGTTTTCCCATCGTCAACACCACCACGGGGGAAACGCAGGAGCCGGCGCGTCCGGCCGATACCGTTGACGCAGCTGCACAGCCGGTCCTGAAGGTGGAGGGGCTGACCAAGCGCTTCGATATTCACTCCGGTCTTCTGGGGCGTCTCAGCGGCCGGGTGCATGCGGTGGAAAACGTGTCTTTCGATCTCAGGGCCGGTGAAACATTGTCATTGGTGGGCGAAAGCGGCTGCGGCAAATCCACCACCGGACGCGCCATCATGCGGCTGATCGAGCCGGATGCAGGTTCGGTCGTGATCAACGGCGAAAACATTCTCGCACTCGACAAGACGGGCATGCGGGACATGCGCAAGACGGTTCAGATGATCTTTCAGGACCCTTTCGCCTCGCTCAATCCGCGTATGACGGTGGGTGCGGCGATCGCCGAACCTTTTCTGGAACACCGCATGGGAAGCGCTCGCGAGGCGAAGGATGTGGTGGCCGACATGCTCAAAAAGGTTGGTCTCTCACCGGACATGGCGTCGCGTTACCCGCATGAATTTTCCGGTGGTCAGCGCCAGCGCATCTGCATTGCCCGCGCGCTGGCGCTCCAGCCCAAGGTGATTGTCGCGGATGAAAGCGTTTCGGCGCTGGATGTTTCCATCAAGGCGCAGGTCATCAACCTGATGCTGGACCTGCAACAGAGCCTCGACCTTGCCTTTCTGTTTATCAGCCATGATATGGCGGTGGTGGAACGCGTCAGCCACCGGGTTGCGGTGATGTATCTCGGCGAGATCGTCGAAATCGGTCCGCGTGCTGCTGTCTTCGACAATCCGCAACATGACTATACCCGCAAGCTGATGGCGGCCGTGCCGGTGCCGGATCCGGATCGCCGCAACACAAGGCGCGGTGCGGCGAATGACGAGCTGAAAAGCCCGATCCGCGCCGTTGATTATGCCGTCAAGCCGCGTGAATATCGGGAGGTTTCGCCCGGCCATCTCGTCGCCTGTTAAAGTCCCGGTACGTCCGACATTGCGAAGGGGACGCGATAACCGCGCTGAAAACTCTCCTGCTGTCCAATCTGGCGATACCACCGCTTTACCGCCGGAAAATCATCGAGATTGATTTTGTGGCGCGCGAAACGCGAGACCCATGGCCAGATGGCAATATCGGCTATTGAAAAATCGCCGGCCACGAACTCCCGCCCGCTCAAGCGGTCGTTCAATGTCCGGTAAAGCCGCGCGACATCCGCCGCGAAACGCGTCTCGGCAAAGGGGGCCTGTCCGGCATGATAGGTCAGGAAATAATGGGCATAACCGAGTGTCGGGCCGAAATTGGCGGCCTGCCACATCAGCCATTCCGTGACGACCAGTCGCTCGGTCGCGGAGGCGGGCAGAAGCCGGCCCGCCTTTTCGGCCAGATAGATCAGGATCGCGTTCGATTCCGTCAGGACGGTGCCGTTTTCATCGTCGACGATCGCAGGGATTTTCGAGCCGGGATTGATGCGGACGTAATCCGCGGCAAATTGCTCGCCTTGTTCGATGTCGATGGGGTGGCTGGTATAGGGCAGGCCAAGTTCTTCCAGCGCAATCGAGATTTTAAGGCCGTTGGGCGTGATCCAGGTGTAAAGGTCGATCATGCTAGTCGAACATTGCCTCATCCAGCGGCAGTGCCCGTCTGCCTTTCTTGCCGGTCACGTCGGAGAGGTCCGTGTAAAGACCGCGCAATGTCAAAACCAGCTGGACGATGCGCGGATCGGTGACACGGTAGATCACCGCTTTACCTTCCCGTGAGCCCTCGATCACACCGGCGTCGCGCAATTCGGCAAGCTGCTGCGAAAGCGTGGGTTGCTGGATACCGAGTTCATATTCCAGCGCGGAAACGGAGGCTTCCGTTTCCATGAGATAACAGACGATGGCCAGACGATTGGCGTTGGCGACAAGCTTCAAAAGCTCGCTCGCGTCCACCACGCTGCGGCAGATGAGACTGGAAACCGGTTTCGTCACGACTACAGGCCCATTTTTCAAACTACAAAAAAGTAGATTGTATGGTGATAAATTTCAATGGCTTAATGAGTCTCATCTCAGCTCTATCCGGCATTTTTTAAAATCTACAGGATTGGTAGATTTCTCTTTCATTTTCCGGCGGAGGATCGCCAAAACGTTTCTCGAAAACATTCTATAAAAAAGTAGATTGAATGCGAAATGAGGTGTCGACATGAAAATCGGGGTTCATCCCAACAATCTGCATTTACGTCTTGCCCGGCTCTGGCCCGGCGCCTTTGAAGAATTCGATCCGGAATTCGTGGCCTATCGTGAAGGCCGCGATACGGCAGCTCTGCTGGAAAAGGGCGACATCCATTTCGGTGGCACCGGCTCGACGCCGCCCATAGAAGCGGATGCGCGCGGGCTTTCAGCGGTCTATATCGCTGCTTCCGCACCGAGGCCCGCAAATGGCGCAATCCTCGTGCGGCGCGACAGCCCGATCCGCTCAGCCGCTGATCTCTCGGGAAAGCGCATATCGCTGATCGATGGATCGTTTCACACCTATCTTCTGGCGCGCAGCCTGGAAGGGGCGGGGCTTGGCCTTGAGGATGTGACCCGTATCGAAAGCGGCGACAGCGACAGCCTGCGCGATCTCGTGGAAGGCCGTGTCGATGCCTGGGTGACGATGTCGCCGCGGCTGGAAAAGGCTCTGACCCATGAGGAGATCAGCCTTCTTGTCCGTTGCGGCTCCACCATTCCCAACCGTTCGCTATTCTGGACGCTTGCGCGCCACAACATAGCGGGCGAGACAGGGCAGGCAATTGCGGCCGAACTGGATCGCGTTGGCCGGGCCGTGATGGCGGATATCGACAAAGCCGCTGCCCTTCTCGCCGCCGAACCGGGCAGCGAGGGTGATGCACAGTCCTGGGCCAAGGTGCTGAGGTCGCGAGACCTTTCTGTCGTGGCCGCTGCCGAAAATATCCTTGCCGAACAGCAGGAGGAGGCCGATACGCTTTACAGGCACGGTCATTTCTCTTTACCGGTTCTGACCGGGCAATCAGCCAGCACGGGAGGCGGCAGATGAATGTTTTCTGGTACATGTGCGCACCCGATGGTGCCTATCCCTGGCAGCCGGAAGGGTCCCGCAAGGTCGATCTCGGTTATTACAAACAGCTGGCGCTCGCTTATGACGAGCTGGGTTATACCGGTGCGCTGTTTGCCACCGGTGCGCATGATGTCTGGGTTCTGGCGGGCGCGCTGCTTTCCTATACCGAGCGGCTGAAGTTTCTGGTCGCCATTCATCCGGGCCTTGTCGCGCCGACGCTGCTCGCCAAGATGGCGGCGACGCTTCAGGAGTTTTCGCGCGGCCGCCTGCTGATAAATGTCGTCTCGGGCGATGCGAAGATGCTCGGCGCTTACGGCATGACCATGCCGCATGATGAGCGCTACGATATGGCGGATGAATATCTGCAAATCTGGCACCGTCTTTTTGCCGGCGAAACGGTCGATTTCAAGGGCCGGCATTTCCAGACGGAGGGCGCAAAGCTCGCTCTTCCGGTCGGGCAGGGCATCGAGCCGCCGCCTTTGTGGTTCGGCGGTTCCTCGGACAAGGCCATCGATGTTGCGGCCAAACATGTCGAGACCTATCTTTCCTGGGGTGAGACCTCGGACCAGATCGGCGCGAAGGTCGATCTGGTCAAGGCGCGCGCGGAAAAGCTCGGTCGCGAACTGGAATACGGCATTCGTCTCTATGTTATTGTCCGCGATACGGATGAAGAGGCCTGGGCCGCTGCGGCCGATCTATACGGCCGCATGGATGAGCGGGCCATTGCCGCCAACCAGCGTTTCGTCGGCAAGACCGATTCCGTCGGCCAGCAGCGGATGACGGCGATGCACGGCGGCCAGAAGCCGGAGAACCTGCGCGATCTTGAAATCGCGCCCAACCTCTGGGCCGGCATCGGCCTCGTGCGGCCGGGACCGGGAACCGCGATTGTCGGTTCGCCGGATACTGTTATCCGCACGCTGGAGGCCTATAAGAAGGCGGGCGTGAATACCTTCATCCTTTCCGGCATGCCATTGCTGGAAGAGGCTTTCCGCTTCGGCGAAAAGGTTCTGCCGCGGCTCGACGTATCGCGTGAGGTCTCGGCGGCAAAACAATTCACATGGTCGACTTTGTTCGACCGTGACCTCTCGGCCAAGGCCTCCTGAGCATGGCTTCGGGAGTGGAGAAGAAACCCATGACGGAAAGTCCGGCAACGACAATCGCACAAAGACGCATCGGCCCGCAACGCGTGGCCGAGCGGGTGCTCGCCGTTCTGGACACGGTGCTCGGCGCGGTCGCGGCAGCAATCCTTGCAGCGCTGCTCGTGGTGGTGCTGGTCAATGTCACGCTGCGTTATCTGTTTCATACAGGCTTCATCGGCGCGGAAGACTTCGGCATCTGGCTGCATGTGGCCATGATCGCTGTCGGTGCGCCGCTCAGTCTCAAAAGTGCGCTCGCCATGCGGCTCGATGTCTTCGTGCGGTTCCTTCCGCAACGATTTCACGCGGCGACCGAAGTTTTGGCCGATGCCTTCTCCTTTATCGCAGCACTCATCCTCGCTTTCGGCGGAGTGGAGATCGCGGCGATGCTTGGCGGCACGTCTCCGACGCTTGGTCTGCCGGAATGGGTGCGTTTCGGCTTTCTCGGCGCAGGCGGCGCGCTTATCCTTCTCTATCTGGCGCTTCAGCGTGTCAGTGAAGGCAAGGCGCTTGCCGTTCTCGCATCTCTCGCCATCGCAGTGGTGGCCTATGTTGGCCTGCCGGAAGTTTTCGTCGATACGAACCTGCCGCCGAGCCTGTTTCTGGCGCTGACGGCGGCCGTGGGGCTGGTGCTCGCCGCGCCGCTTGCCCATGCCTTCCTTGCCGCCGCTTATGTGGCGATTGCCTTCGGCAGCACCTTGCCGGAGCCGGCCATCGTTTCGTCAACCGTGACCGGCATGTCGAAATTCCTGCTGCTCGCCATTCCCTTCTTCCTGCTGGCCGGAAGCCTGCTGACGGAATCGGGCGTGGCCAACCAGCTGGTGCGTTTCGCCGCCTCCATGGTCGGGCACCGGCGGGCAGGGCTGGCGCAGACGACGCTTTTGACCAGCGTGCTGTTTTCCGGCGCATCCGGCTCATCGGTCGCCAATGCCGCCTTTGGCGCCTCCACCTTCCAGCCGGAACTGGTGAAACATGGCTATCCGCCGGCGCAGGCCGGTGCGATCATTGCCGCCACTTCCGTGCTGGACAATGTCATTCCGCCCTCCATCGCGTTTCTCATCCTCGCAACGGCCACCAATCTCTCGGTCGGCTCGCTGCTGGTCGGCGGCTTTTTTGCCGGCGGGCTGATGGCGGTCTGCCTTGCAGCGGCAATCCATTTCAGCGTGCGCAGCGTCGATACCTTGCCGCGTGCCACGGGTGCGGAGCGCTGGCGCTCGGCTGTCGCCGCCATACCGGCCTTCGGTCTTGGCGTCATCGTGGTGGTCGGCATCCGCATCGGCATCGTCACCACCACGGAAGCGGCAGCACTTGCCGCACTTTACACGCTGCTTCTCGGCTTCGGTTACCGGTTGGGGGCGGGCCGCATTTTTGCGACCTTCCGGCAATCGGCCGGTGAGGCGGCGGCCATTGGTCTTCTGATAGGCACGGCCGGGCCTTTCGCCTTCCTGCTGGCGGTTGATAATGTCTCGGGCCTCGTCACGGATTTTGTGACTTTGCTCGGCGGCAGCAAGATCGCGGTGCTGCTGCTCTCCAACCTCATCCTGCTCGTGGTGGGACTGGTGCTGGACATTGGTGCGGCCATCCTGCTTTTCGGGCCGATCCTGCTGCCCGCTGCCGTGGCGGCCGGCATTGATCCCATCCATTTCGGCGTCATCCTCGTGGTCAATCTGATGATCCATGGCCTGACACCACCGCTCGGCATGCTGATCTTTGTGGTCAGCGGCGTCACCCGCATTCCGGCGACAGCACTTTTCCGGGCTGTTGTTCCCTATCTCGTCTCCCTTCTCGTTTCCCTCGCCATTCTGTGCGCCTGGGCCATTTTCTTCTAAATCCGGGGTTTCATTCATGACTATTATCGACCGCCGCAATCTCCTCAAACTCTCCGCCATTGGCGCGGCAACGCTCGCCGCGCCCGCCTTTGTGCGCACGGCAAATGCCAGAACCCGCAGCCTCACCGTCGCGTCGCTTTTCGCCGACGACAAGCCGGAAACGAAAATCTGGGTGAAGATCAGCGAGCTGGTGGAGGCGAAGCTGCCCGGCCGTTTCCGTTTCAATATCGTCAAGAGCGGCGCGCTGGGCGGCGAAAAGGAAGTGGCGGAAAATATCCGCCTGGGATCGGTTCAGGCGAGCCTTTCCACCGTCTCTTCGCTCTCCGGCTGGGTACCGGAATTGCAGATCCTCGATCTGCCCTTCCTGTTCCGCGATGCCGAGCATGTGCGCAAGGTGGTGACGGGCGAGACTGGCACTGATCTGAAGACGAAGCTCGCCGCCCAGCAATTCATCGCCGTCGATTTCATCAATTACGGCGCACGCCATCTTCTGACCAAGGAGCCGATTACCCGACCGGAGCAGTTGGAAGGCAAGAAAATCCGCGTTATCCAGAGCCCGCTGCACACCAAGCTCTGGAGCGCCTTCGACACCACCCCGGTCGGTATTCCGATCACCGAGACCTATAATGCGCTGGCAACCGGCGTGGCTGATGCCATGGATCTCACCAAGTCCGCTTATGCCGGCTTCAAGCTTTACGAGGTCGTGCCCTATCTGACGGAAACCGGCCACATCTGGGCTTCAGGCGTCGTCTATTACGGTGCGACTTTCTGGAACCAGCTGGACGACGAAGAGAAGGAGGTTCTCTTGGAAGCATCGAGCGAAGGCGCGCAATATTTCAACCAGCTGATCGTCGAGGACGAAGTGAAGTCCGTCGAGCTTGCGCTTTCGAAGGGCGGCAAGGTGCTGCAGCCGGAAGCGCTGGACGAATGGCGCAAGGGCGCGCAGGGCGTCTGGCAGGATTTCTCAGACATTGTCGGCGGCATCGAGAAGATACAGGCTGTGCAGTCGGCCTGATAATACGGCCCATCAAAATCAGGAAACCCCGTGTGTCCCTCAGGCGCACGGGGTTTCTTTTGTTGGGTATCAGTGCGAAGCGCCGGAGCCGCCAACGGCAACGATTGAATAGGGCTGACCTTCCACCGCAAGCGTGCGGGTTTCCGTCAGGCTTTCCGCATCCACCACGCGCACCAGCGAATGGCGCGGATCGGAAATTGCGATCTGCCCGTCGGCAACGGCGAGACGCGGACGCGGATCGCGCCAATGGCCATCCTTGCTGTAGGGTTCGGTCACCTTCGCCTTGCGGGTGATGGCGCCTTCCAGCACGTCAAGCACATGCAGGTCGCCGTCTTCCGTCAGGATGTAGGCGTTGCGCGGATTGGCGGGATCGAGAATGAAATCGACCCGCCGGGTCGGCAGTTCCACCAGACGGAAGGCGTCCTTGCTGTCCGGATCGATCAGGACGACCTTGTCCTCACCGTAATTGCCGAGGAAGAACTGCATGGATTTGCCGCCAAGAAGCGTGCCGGTATAGGCTTTCGGGAAATCTTCCGGATAGGTCAGCATTTCGAGCTTGGGGCCATCGGTGCCGCCGGGGCGGGCAACGAGAATGCCTTCCTTGCAGCCAAAAGCGACAAGCCGCGCGGATGTCGCCTCGCCATGCAGATCGGTGCATGCCGCCTGTTCGCCGACCTGCTTGCCCTCCCTGTCGAGAACACGCAGCCCGATGCGTGGCGGCAGCGTATCGGGTTTCGTTTCGACCTCGGTATTCGGCACGGAAACCAGAACGTAACGCCCCATCGTCACCGCCACGCCGTGATGCGGGGCGGTCGTATCGACGGTGCGGACCTTGGCCTTGCCGTCCAGCAGGGCAGCCTCATCGATGATCTCTGCCTTGCCGCCACGGTCATAAAAAAGAATGGCATGATCGTCATGCGGCACGACGTGGAAAGGGCGCTTGCCTTTGAAGGTGATGGGCAAAAGCGCTGCATCTTCCACATCCAGATCGCGATGTTCGCCATGATCGGAGAAAACGATGCCGGTCTTGATCACATGCACCATGTCGGCATCCGATTGCGTCGCGAAGACCGTCTTGCCGGAGGCGCTGGCGGTCAGCGCCGCATAGCCCTTGAGATCGTAGCGTCCGAGTTCCTTGCCGGTTTCGAAATTGATTGCGCGCACCACGGGCTGGCTGTGATCGGCGACGAACAGCCGCCATTCCTTGACGCTGTCGCCGCTTTCTTCGGCCAGCGCCATGCCTGGGGCAAGGGGCATGGCGAGGGCAAGGCATGTTGCAAGCGCGCTCATGCCGAGATGGTGATGAAGGGAAAATCTCATGGTGTTCCTTCCAGACGTTGTCATCCTCTTGCGGAGTTGAACCGGTACAGGTTCTGAAGGATGATTGTAATGTTATTACGTTACAAGATTGCGTATTAGCATTACGTGCGGGGGCCATGTCAACCGACGCCGACGTACTGGCGCGGAAAAATCTGGATGGGGCCGTGAGGTGGGAGAAGGGTAGGCGGGTGACGCTTCAGCGTCAGGCCGTATTTCCCGAAGGGCGGTAAAGCCGAATAAAAAGGGCAGGCGCAGCGCTGCGCCTGCCCCGATCAGTTTTAGCGGATATCGTCAGGCAGAACATCCGAAGGGATGTTCTGGTAGGAAACCGGGCGCATGAAGCGGCGGATCGACATCGTGCCAACAGAGGTTGCGCCGAAGTTCGTCGATGCCGGGTAAGGGCCGCCATGCACCATGGCTTCGGAGACTTCCACGCCGGTTGGGAAACCGTTGGCGAGAACGCGGCCGGCCTTGCGCTCGAGGATCGGCAGCAGCTTGCGACCAAGTTCGGCGTCGCCGGCATCGAGATGCATGGTTGCCGTCAGCTGGCCTTCGAAGCTCTTGGCAACTTCCAGCATTTCCTCGGTGCTATCAACCGTCACGATAAGGCCAAGCGGTCCGAAGACTTCTTCAGCAAGCGCATGGTTGGCAACCCAGTCCTTGCCCGAAACGCGGAACAGGTAAGGCGTTGCATTGCGCAGGTTGCAGGTGGTGGTCAGAACGTCGCGCACGCCGTTGCCGGCAGCGATACGGTCACGGCCGTCGCGATAGGCAGCGGCGATGCCGTCGGTCAGCATGACCTGAGGGCCGACTTCCGAAAGGGCCGCACGTGCGGTTTCAGCAACCGCATCCGCCTGCTCGGAGAGGATGACGGCGATGCCGGGGTTGGTGCAGAACTGGCCCGCACCCATGGTGAGCGAACCGGCCCAGCCCTTGGCAATGGCTTCGCCGCGAGCCGCAACGGCTTCCGGCAGGAGGAACATCGGGTTGACTGACCCCAGTTCGCCGAAGAAGGGGATCGGCTCGGGGCGCTGGGCGCAGAGATCGAACAGCGCGCGGCCGCCGGCGAGCGAACCGGTGAAACCGACCGCCTTGATACGCGGATGCTGCACGAGCGCGGAGCCGACATCGCGGCGGCCGCCCTGGATCAGCGAGAAGACGCCGGGATGCAGATTGTGCTTCTTGACGGCGGCGAGAACCGCTTCGGCAACGATTTCGCCGGTGCCGGGATGGGCGGAATGGCCTTTGACGACGACCGGGCAGCCGGCTGCCAGAGCGGCAGCGGTATCACCGCCGGCCGTGGAGAAGGCGAGCGGGAAGTTGGAGGCGCCGAAGACCGCGACGGGGCCGATCGGGCGCTGCATCAGGCGGATATCCGGGCGCGGCAGCGGCTGGCGGTCCGGCAGCGCCTCGTCATGGCGGCGGTCGAGATAGTCGCCCTTGCGGATATGCGAGGCGAAAAGGCGCAGCTGGCCAACGGTGCGGCCGCGTTCGCCCTGCAAACGTCCTGCGGGCAGGCCGGTTTCGGACGAGCCGATTTCGGTGATGGCGTCGGCGCGTGCTTCGATCTCATCGGCGATGGTGTCGAGGAATGCGGCGCGCTCTTCGCGGGTGGTGTAACCGTAGCTCCAGAAGGCTTCTTCGGCAGCTTCACAGGCCGCATTCACCAGATCGACGGTGCCGACCGAAAAATCGAAAGCTTCGCCATGTGCAGGCTCGCTGCGGAATTTAGCTTCCGTTGCGACCCATTCTCCTGCAACCAGATGTTTGCCGTGCGGCTTGAAACTCATTGTGCTCTTCCCTGAAAATCTGATCCTGTGTGGAAAATCCACCCGACACCGTGACGTTGCACCGAAAGGCGACAGCGAAAACGCCATCAGCCGCGATCCTTGCCCGGTTGCCTTCTGCCTTAGCCCGTGTGGGGCCTGAGCGAAAGCCGGTTTTTCAACTATCTGACCGAAAAGTGTGATTAATTGGGCGAGGCGTGAAAAAGTCCCGCTTCCGTTTACGCGCACGGCGCTCTATTGTGACGCCATGATGACAAATAGACTCCCGAAATATGTAGCCTGGTCGGTTTTTCTGCTGATTGTGATCGTTACAGTTTGCCCTATCGGCTTTCGTCCGCACACGCTGACGACGGTGGGCCTGGACCGCGCCGCGGCCTTCGCCTTCTGCTCGGCCGCCTTCGTGCTCGCCTATCCGCGTTACTGGCTGGCGATCATCGTGGCAGGCATTGCGGCGGCTTTCGGCATCGAGGCGTTGCAATTCCTGTCGCCCACCCGCCATCCGCATCTGATGGACGCCGCCGTGAAAGCCGCCGGCGTCGTCGCCGGTGGGCTTGCGACCTTTTCCTACCTGCTGTTCAGGACGCGGCTGGCTGCAGGCTGACGGAACGCCCGCAGCCGGGAACATTGTTCAGCGCGTCCCACCCGCCAGCCCGAAACGGCTGTGCGATAACGTGCGTTCGATGCCACGCAACTCAGCCAACCCCTTCAGCCGGCCGATGGCGGGATAACCGGGTTGTGCGCCGCGCGTCAGGTCGTCGAGGATTTCCTGACCGTGATCGGGCCGCATCGGAATGGTGTGGTCTTCACGGCCCTCCGCCCGGCGGCGCGCTTCTTCGGTGAGGAGTGCGGCGATGACGGCGACCATGTCGGTTCCGCCTTCCAGATGCTCGTCCTCGAAGAAAGAGCAGGGCACGGTGTCGGTGTCGCGCGTTACATTGCGCAGATGTACGAAATGAATGCGATCTGCAAAACGGCTGGCGATGAAGGGCAGGTCATTGTCCGCCCGCGCGCCCAGCGAACCGGTGCAGAGCGTCACGCCATTGGCGCGGCTATCGACCTTTGAGAGCATATGGGCGTAGTCGGCTTCGGTAGAGAGAATACGCGGCAGGCCGAGCAGCGGCCATGGCGGATCGTCGCCATGGGCGCAGATGTTGATACCCACCTCTTCGGCAACCGGCGTCACCTCCGAGAGGAAGTCGATGAGGTTCTGTTGCAGCCTTTCGCGGTTGATGCCGTGATAGGACCGCAGTTTTTCCAGAAGCTGGGCAAGCGTATAACCATCCGCCGAACCGGGCAGACCCGCGCCGATATTACGCCCGAGGGCGGCGATTTTCGTGTCCGGCATGTCGGCGAAGCGTTTTGCCGCTTCCTCCGCCAGCCAGTCCGGATAATCGGCCTTGGCATCTGGACGTTTCAGGATGTGAATGTCGAAGGCGGCGAAATCGGTGAGATCGAAACGCATCGCCTTTGCGCCGTGTCTGGTTTCCCAGCGCAGGTCGGTGCGGGTCCAGTCCAGCACCGGCATGAAATTATAGCAGACGGTGCGGATGCCGGAGGCGGAGAGGCGGCGCAGCGTTTCCTGCCAGTTGGTTATATGGGTTTTCCAGTCACCGGTCTGGGTCTTGATATCCTCGGAGACCGGCACGCTTTCCACCACGTCCCAGTATAGGCCACCGGCCTTGATGGCTTCATGCCGTTTGGCGATTTCATCCACCGGCCAGACATCGCCGGTGGCGATGTGATGCAGCGCACTGACGATGCCTTCCGCGCCCGCCTGAGCCGCATCCTGAACCGTGACCTTGTCGACCGGGCCGAACCAGCGCCATGTATGTCTCATCTTAAATCCTCAAATATCAGTCTGCGGAAAATGTCAGCTGCACCTTGCAGGCGGCAGAGCGGTCTCCGGCCTGTTCGAATGCGGCTTTCGCCTCGCCAAGCGGGAAGCTGTGGGAAATGATCGGCCGCACATCGATCCTGCGGCTGGAGATCAGCCCGGCGGCAATGGCGAATTCGTCGTGGAAACGCTGTGAGCCGCGCCAGAGGATTTCCTTGCCCACCAGCGCGTTGAGCGGAATGGTGATGTCGCCGGTGACGCCCACCTGCACGATGGTGCCGCGCGGGCGCACGCAGGCAAAGGCGGTGCGAAGTGCTGGACCGGCTGCGGAGCAATCGAAAATGACGTCGAAATAACCCTTATTGTCCTGATAGGGGATGAGCGCCTCGGCGTCTTTCGCGACATTGATGGTGCGGTCGGCACCCATGGCGGGGGCGCGTTCAAGTGCGGCATCGGTAAGGTCGGTGGCGACGATTATGCTTGCTCCGGCGTGGCGGGCGGCGGCAATTGTCAGCAGGCCGATGGGGCCTGCGCCGGTCACCAGCACCTTTGCACCTGCCAGATCGCCGGCCTGGGCCACGGCATGCAGGCACACCGCGAGCGGCTCGGTGCAGGCGGCTTCAGCCGGTGAGGTATCCTCTGAAAATCTCGCGCATTGTTTGGCGGGAACCACCAGCCGGTCGCGGAACATGCCCTGTTCATGCGGCAGGCGCATGGCGCTGCCCATGAAGCGCATTTCGAGGCAATGGATCGGCTGGCCCTTCAGGCAGAAATGGCAGTGGCCACAGGGCTGAGACGGATTGACGGCGACAAGCTGGCCGATGGCAAGCCCGCTGACACCCTCTCCCAGCGCCTGCACATGGCCGGATGCCTCATGCCCGCAGATGATCGGCTCGCGCACCCGGACCGGGCCGAAGCCGCCATCCTGATAATAATGCAGATCGGAGCCGCAGATGCCGCCCGCCGCCATGGCGAGCAGCACTTCGCCAGGCCCTGGCTCGATGAGGTCCTGCGTTTCGACGCGAATGTCCCTCTGGCCGTATAGACGTGCCACGCGTGTCTGCATGACGATGCCCTCATATGTGTATGGGAGGAAGAAGCCCGCGCGGGAAACCGCGCGGGCGATGATATTGGCGCTAGCGGATCAGGCCCATTTCGGTCGGCAGCCACAGCGTGATGGCCGGAACGAAGGTGATCAGCAGCAGCGCCACGAACAACGGCACCAGCCAGGGTAGAATGGCCATGGTCGTGCGTTCGACGGAGAGTTTCGCCACGCGCGAGAGCACGAACAGCACCATGCCGAGCGGCGGATGCAACAGCCCTATCATCAGGTTGAGCGTGATGATGAGACCGAAATGCACCGGGTCGATATTGAACTGCAGCACCAGCGGCAACAGGATCGGCACGAGGATGGTGATGGCCGCAATGGTATCGAGGAAGCAGCCGACGAACAGCATCAGGAGATTGACCAGCACGAGGAAAATCCACTTGCTGTCGGTGATCGTCAGGATCGCCGCCGAGAGAAGCTGCGCCGCCTGGCTGACCGTCAGCAGCCATGCGAAGACCGAGGCCGCCGCGACGATGAAGAGCACCGAAGCGGTCGTCTCAATCGTATCGAAGGTCGATTTCGCCAGCGTTTTGAAGGTCATCGTCCGGTAACGGACAAGCCCGAGGAACAACGACCAGAGGACGGCCGCAACGGCGGCTTCCGTCGGTGTGAACCAGCCCATGGTCATGCCGCCGATCAGGATGACAGGCGTCATCAGCGCCATCACGGCCGAGAAGTCGAAATACCAGTCACAGGCCAGCAATATCACCAGCACGATCAGGATCGACAGGTTGAGCGACAGGCCAAACGCCGTGAGGATATAGATGCCGAGCGGCACCATCATCACCACGAAGACTTCTATCGATGCGCCGAAGATGGTTCTGAGGCTGAAGGGCGTATCGGAGCCCCAGCCCTTGATATAGGCGAAGACCGCAACCGTGATCATCATCAGAAGCGTCATCACGACGCCCGGAACGATGCCGGCCATGAACAGCGCGCCGATGGAGACATTCGCCATCATGCCATAGATGACGAAGGGCAGCGACGGCGGGAAGATCGGGCCGAGCGTTGCGGAGGCGGCGGTGACGCCGACGGCCGCTTCGACCGGATAACCGTGATCCTTCATGGCCTTGATTTCGATGGTGCCGATACCGGCCGCATCGGCAAGTGCTGTGCCGGACATGCCGGAAAAGATCACCGAGCCAATGATGTTGACCTGTGCGAGACCGCCCTTCATCCAGCCGACGAGTGCGACGGCGAAGGAATAGATGCGTCCCGTAACCCCCGCCGTATTCATCAGGTTGCCAGCAAGGATGAAGAAGGGGACGGCGAGGAGCGGAAAGCTTTCCACACCCGCGATCAGGCGCTGCGCCGCGATGATATCAGGCGCGACATTATAAAACACGATGTAGAGCAGCGAGGCCGAGGCCATCGAGATCGCGACGGGCAGGCCGATCAGCATCAGCAGAAGAAAGGAGCCGATAAGAAGCAGCATGTGATCAATCTCCCGCGCTCTGGAATTCTTCGGGCCGTTCCAGAACGGAATAACCACGCTGCATATTGGCGATGAAGACCTGCACCGAGCGGAAGAACATCAGAACGAAAGCGGCCAGAACCGTGTAGAAAACGATGTTACGCGGCAGCGCCACGGTAACCATTTCCTCATCGGCGACGATTTCCAGATAGCGCCACATCAGCCATGAGGTGTAGGCGAAGAAGAGGATGCGCAGCACGTCGACAAGGATCGACATGGCGCGGGCCACCTGTGGCGGCACATAGTGATAAAGCACATCCACCTGAATGTGGCGCGACATGCGCACGCACATGACCGAACCCAAAAAGACGACGCCGATCAGGCAGTTGACGGCGATTTCTTCCGTCCAGGCGTAGCTGTCGTTGAGCACGTAGCGGGTGAAGAACTGAAGGAACACGCAGCCCGTCATCAGCCAGAAGAGGCCGAGCGTGACCCAGTCTTCGAATGAATAGACCTTGAGATCGACCTCCGGCGGCGCCTCGTCGAACGTATGGGCGAGTTCCTCAGGCGTGACCTGAGTATGGATTTCCTGCGACATTGAGATATCCCGTCTGGAGAGAAAGGGCGGTGCGGCAACGGGGCCGCACCGGATCTTGGCTCACTTGACGGCGCGAATGGCTTCCCAGTCGGCCTTGTCGTAACCGAAGTCCTCGAACTTTACTTTTTCGAGGACGTTCTTCTCGAAGTCGGCCTTGTCGACCTCGGCGACGGTGAGACCGCGCTTCTTGAAGTCTTCGACGAGGCTCTTTTCGCGGCTTTCGATGGTCTTGGTGGTGCGCTCGGCTGCCTGCTGCATGACCTCGGTGAAGATTTTCTTGTCTTCATCGGAGAGCTGAGACCACAGGTTCTTCGAAATCACCGTATTGAGGTGGTCGACGATATGGCCGGTCAGGACGATGTTCTTCTGCACTTCGAAGAACTTCTTCGCCTCGATGGTGGTCAGCGGGTTTTCCTGGGCGTCGACCGTGCCGTTCTGGAGCGCCAGATAGACTTCCGCAAAGGCAATCGGGGTGGTGTTGGCGCCGCAGGCGCGCGGCATGGCCAGATAGGCCGGAACGTCCGGAACGCGCATCTTCAGCCCCGCCATGTCGGCGCAGGCGGCAATCGGCTTGTTCGATGTGGTGTGACGCGTGCCGTAATAGCTGACGGCGGCGATGTGGTTGCCGGTCTTGTCTTCGTAACCCTTGGCGAGACGCTTGAAGATATCGCTCTTGGTATAGGCGATCAGATGGCTCGGATCGCGGAAGATGTAAGGGAAGTAGGTGACGCCGATCGGCTTGAAGTCACGCGCGGCAAAGCTGGAGCCGGAAATGATGATATCGACGGTGCCGATTTTCAGGCCCTGATTGATATCGGCTTCCTTGCCGAGCTGCGAGGCCGGAAAGACATCGATCTTGTAGCGGCCTTCGGTGCGCTTGGCGATCTCTTCCGCAGCCCAGACCGAATCGGTGTGGAACGGTTCGGATGTCTCGTAGACATGCGCCCATTTCAGCGTGGTCTGCGCCTGCGCCGCGAGCGCGGAAAGCAGGATGGCGGCTGTTGCGCCCATCAAAGTCGACAATCTGATTTTCATTTTTAACTCCTCCCGAATTAAAGCCAGATTTCTCATTTTTCCCGTCGCCGGTTACGGCGCGGTCACTCTTCCCCGATCGTTTCCTCCCCGAAACTTTCGGAAAATCTCTTTTGCGACAGCGTCAGGTGCTGCCGCATCGCCTCACGCGCACCTTCCGGGTCGTTGGCGGCAATAGCGTCGCGGATTGCGCGGTGTTCCTGAACGGCAAGGTTCCATGTATGCGGCCCCTCGAAATAGCTGGCGAGCTTTTCGAAAAAGGGCGACAGGCTGCGCTCGTCATAGATCAGGCCGGTAAAGCGGTTCAGCGCCGAATTGCCGATGATATCGGCAATCGCGGTGTGGAAGGCCCGGTCGAAATTGAGCGCCTGTGGCGAGCTGTCGAGCGCGCCGGCCATGCGTTCGATGATATCATCGAGCTTGGCGATGCATTCCGGCGTGGCAAGCCGTGCTGCCTCCTCTGCAATCGCACTCTCAATGATGCAGCGCGCCTGCAGGATTTCGAATGGCCCATGCGCATCCGGCACCGGCGGCTTTTCCTTGGCCTGCTTGCCGGCTGCGCTGACATAGACCCCCGAACCCATGCGGATATGGATATGGCCTTCCACTTCCAGAACGATAAGCGCTTCGCGGACGGTCGGCCGCGATACGCCGAAGCGTTCGGCAAGGTCCCGCTCCGCCGGCAGGCGCTGGCCTTCGGTCAGTTCCCCGCTTTCGATGAGCAAACGAATTTGTTCCGCGACCAGCCGGTAAAGGCGGCGCGGCTCCAGAGCCACAAACATGATATCCTCCCAGCGCGAAAGTCTCCCCCAATCGCGCAAGCGGTAAGATGGTCTTACCAATTTTATTAGGGCGCATTTATGCGGTGCTGTCAATTGGCCGCTGGTGGAAAAGTGTGGGGAGGAGTTTGTGGCGGTTCAGCAGGTCGGGCGTTGTCTTATTCCGGGGCTTTTACCACTTCCGTCATTCCGGCTTGGAGTGGCATTCAGCCAGCCCGAGTCTTTGTGCCTAAGAGGATGGTAAAGTTCACAAACCTTGCCGCCGTCTTGCTCGGGCTTGTCCCGAGCATCTGCTACCGGTCAGTTTTACGATAGGTGGTTAGATCCTCGGGACAGGCCCGAGGATGGCGTCGGGTGGGATGGCTTGTTAGCCGATAGAAAGATCGGCTTTTCAGACCCTGCCACCTGCGAGCCTCAGGGCGCCGTTCTCGCCGATGACGACATCCAGCTCACCATATCCGCCTATGGAAAGATGCGGCGTTTCGATGAGATGGGAGTGGGTGGCGTTGATGACGACCACGGTGGCGCCCATGCTTTCCCCGGCCTGAATTCCGGCGGGGGCGTCCTCGAAGACGACACAGTTTTCAGGCGCGACGCCGAGCTTTTCTGCCGCCTTTTTATATCCTTCCGGATCAGGCTTGCCGTTCACCACGTCCTCGGCGCAGATCATCACCGGAGGCGGGGTGAGGCCTGCGGCCGCCAGCCGGCGTTCGGCGAGCGCGCGGGCGGCGGAGGTGACGATGGCCCATTTGCCGGCCGGCAATTTTTCGAGAAATGCGGCAGCCTCGGGAATCTGGAGGATGCCGTCGACATCGTCCATTTCCTTCTGCAGCAGCATCGCCGCCTGTTCCGCGACATCCAGACCGGGAACGGCCTCGCGGCGCACCACTTCCGACGCGCGCATGCCATGGATGCGCTGCAGGAAAGCGTTCGGCTCTATGCCGTTGTCCACGGCCCATTCACGCCAGACCCGCTCCACCACCGCAATCGAGTTGAGCAATGTTCCATCCATGTCGAACAGGAAGGCCGCATAGTCTTGCGAAAATATCTGGTTCTGCGGCGGGACTTTGCTGTGCATCTCATTCTTCCGTTGAAGCTGTCGGGACGCCTGTCTCTACAGCATCGGCGGAGATAACGGAATCGCTTTTCCACCTTGAAGGCATAATGCGGTCATCTGGCCGAAGGCGGATATTGTCCCGGAATCGGACGTTCGCGTGTTCCGCGACTCGCCGGGTTGGGGTAGGGGACATGACGTGCCCATCTCGCGATGCCGGGCGTCAGGTTGCAGCAAGGATGAGCTGCTATCGTGAGTTTTCACACGTGCCGGAAACGCGTTAAATCAAGAGGTAATGATGGATTTTGAATGTTTCGCATGAGGTTTTTCGGGGCGGAATTTTCTTAACGAATCCGCCGCTTCAGGGGCGGCGTTAACCATTTGTTAACCATATTCGAGGTACCTAATTGTCAACGATTTGTTTACCAAGATGACCAAAGTGCTAACAGACCAGCGTTCGATCCGTATCAAAGGCCGCTCCTTCCTCGCAGTCGTCCTGTCTCCCGAATCTCCGGTCGATCAATGGCTGGAAAGGCTCGATGATCTTGCCGCCCGTTCGGCGGGCTTCTTCCTGTCGCGTCCGGTGGTTCTGGATGTGTCTGAGCTGTCGCTTGATAAGGCGGGGCTGAAGGAGCTGCTGGCGGCGCTGACGGAGCGCAATGTCGGCATCATGGGTATCGAGGGCGTTCGCCCCTCGATGATCGAGCCGGGCATGCCGCCGTCGCTGAAGGGCGGAAAGCCCGCTTCCGATGTCGAGGTTGAGCCGGTCGCCATCGCTGCCGAGTTGCCGGAGGAAAAGCCGCGTGCTGCCGGTGAGGTCAGGGCCGTCGTGCCGTCGCTGGTCATCAACGAGCCGGTTCGCTCCGGCCAGTCGATCATGTTTCCCGAGGGTGACGTGACCGTCATCGGTTCGGTCGCCTCGGGAGCGGAAATCATCGCCGGCGGTTCGGTGCATATTTACGGCGCCCTGCGCGGTCGCGCCATGGCCGGTTCGCTCGGCAATGTTTCGGCGCGCATCTTCTGCCGCAAGCTCGAAGCGGAGCTTCTGGCCATCGACGGCGTCTACAAGGTGGCCGAGGACATTGACGACAAGCTGCGCGGCCAGCCCGTTCAACTCTGGCTGGAAAACGATACGATCAAGGCCGCAAAGCTTGGCTGATAACAGAGAAACAACACAGGAACAGGAGAGCCATATGGGGAAGGTAGTCGTTGTAACTTCCGGCAAGGGCGGGGTGGGAAAGACCACCTCGACCGCAGCGCTTGGCGCCGCACTGGCGCAGAACAAGGAGAAGGTCGTGGTCGTCGATTTCGATGTCGGCCTGCGCAACCTCGATCTCGTCATGGGTGCTGAACGCCGCGTGGTTTACGATCTCGTCAACGTCATCCAGGGCGATGCCAAGCTGACGCAGGCGCTGATCCGCGACAAGCGCCTCGAGACGCTGTTCCTGCTGCCTGCCTCGCAGACGCGCGACAAGGACAATCTGACGCCGGAAGGTGTCGAATGGGTCATCAACGAGCTGAAGAAGCACTTCGACTGGGTGATCTGCGACAGCCCCGCCGGCATCGAACGCGGCGCGACGCTGGCCATGCGCCATGCGGATGTGGCCGTCGTGGTCACCAATCCGGAAGTCTCCTCGGTGCGCGACAGCGACCGCATCATCGGTCTGCTGGATTCCAAGACGCTGAAAGCAGAACGCGGCGAGCGTATGGAGAAGCACCTGCTTCTGACGCGTTACGACGCTTCCCGCGCCGAGCGTGGCGATATGCTGAAGGTCGACGACGTTCTGGAAATCCTTTCCATTCCGCTGCTCGGCATCATTCCCGAAAGCACGGATGTGCTGCGGGCCTCGAACGTTGGTGCGCCTGTTACGCTGGCGGATGCCCGCTGCGCACCGGCCATGGCTTATTTCGACGCCGCCCGCCGCCTGTCCGGTGAGGATATTCCGGTGGTCATTCCGGGCGAGAAGCGTGGCATCTTCTCCAAGATCTTCGCAAGGAGGGCTGCATGAGCATCTTCAGTCTTTTCCGCAAACAGAAGTCGGCACCGCTTGCGCGCGAACGCCTGCAGGTGCTGCTCGCCCACGAAAGGGCATCCTCCGGCTCCGATCTGGTCGCCATCCTCAGGGAAGAAATTCTCGGCGTCATCGCCAAACATGTGCAGATCGACAATGATCGCGTGCATGTGAAGATGGATCGCGACGAGCATGTCTCCATCTTGGAGATCGATGTCGAGATTCCCCTGGGTGCCGATCTGCGCGCCGCGTAAGATACGTCTTGAAAAACGCCGCCCCATACCGGGCGGCGTTTTTATTCCGCTGTCGTATCGACGGGTTTTCGAAATGCCTCCGCCAGATCGCCGGGCAGCGGGCGCTTCAGGTTGATGCCGTTTGGCGGAATCGGCGCGTTGAACCATTTGTCGTAGATTTTCTCGATTTCGCCGCTCTCATAAATTTGGCCGAGCGCTTCGTTGACGGCGTCGCGGAAGCCGGTATCGCCGTGGCGGAGCATCAAACCATAGGGCTGCGGCGGGGCAAGATATTCGTCGGAGATGACGTAGTCTTCCGGCTTGCCGGTCTCGGCAACGAAGGATCGCAGAAGTATATCGTCCATGACGAAGGCAGAGGCGCGGTTTTCCGTCACCATGTCGAAACTGCCCTCGGTGCTGTCATTTTGCAGAACAGCGACGTTCAGCCCCAGTTTGCGATTGAGCACGTTGAGTTGGGTTATGTTGATGGTTCCCGTCGTCACCACCACCGTTCGCCCGGCGAGATCGGCGACGGTGTTCAGGCCGCTCGATTTCAGCGCCACATAACGGGTGCCGGTGATGAAGTGGCTGTAGGAGAACCACACGGCCTTGCGCCGCTCTTCCGTATTCGTGCTCGCCACGCATTCCATGTCCATCGTACCGTCATTGAGAAGCATGATGCGGTTGCTGGGTGTGCGCTTGACGAACTCGATCTTCAGTTCCGGCAGGCCGAGCTTTTTCTTGATGGAATCCGCCACTCTCAGGCATAGCTCGATGCTGTAGCCGATAGGCTCCGGCCCGGTGCCGAGATAGGAAAAGGGAATATTGCGATCGGCGTAACCGAGCTTGATGGTGCCGGTTCTGGCAATGGTTTCAAGTGTCGGCGGTTGGGCATCCTCGCCCACCGCCTGGGCGGGAAGAAGACTTGAAAAAATGAGCATAAGCCATAGTGTCGATCTCTGCATCGCGCATCTCCAGCCAAATAATCTGTCAAAACATTCTCATGAAAATCGATACGGGTGGACGGCTTGCGCTCTCAGTCCCGGTATTCGCTCGGATGTTCGTATGCCTGTTTCAGAGCGGCGGCCATCGGCAGGTTCAGGTTCATGCCGTTTGGGGGAATGGGCTTGGTGAACCACTTTTCATAAAGGCCATGAATGACCGGCCCGGTGAAAATATGCCGAAGGCTTTCATTGACCGCCGCCTTGAAACCGGGGTCGTTGCGCCGGAAAACCAGGCCATAGGGTTCGGGGGCGCTCAGCGTTTCCTCAGAAAGCGCATAGAGGGCCGGATTCTCTGACGTTGCCGCGAGCGCCGCGAGCAATATGCCATCCATGACAAAGGCGGAGGCCTTGCCGGAAACCACGAGTTCGAAGGCTTCCTCATTGGTTTTCGTCGGCATCACCGAGATATTGAGGTTCTTTGCCCGGTTCACGGCATTGAGCTGCTCGATATTGACCGTGCCGGAAGCGGATGTGACGGACCGCCCGGCAAGATCGGCAAGGCTTTTCAGATTGTCCTGTTTGCGGGAGAGAAACTGCGTTGCGGTCATGAAATTGGGATAGGAGAAATCCACGATTTTGCGGCGTTCGCTATTATTGGTCGTGGCCGCGCATTCAATGTCGATCTGGCCGCCGCGGACAAGAATAAAGCGGGTTGCGGGTGTCGCCTTGACGTATTCGAGTTCGATCCTGTCGAGCTTCAGTTTCCTGCGAATATCTTCGCTGATCGCCCGACAAAGATCGGTCGAGAAACCGGTGATCTCCCCATTCGGCAATTGATAGGAAAAGGGCGGTTCGGCTTCGCGATAGCCGATGCGGATCTTTGCGGTTTTGGCGATCTGCTGAAGCGTATCGCCTTCGCCGGCAGCCTGGAGAGGCGTGATGGGAGCAAGGCATGTGAGGAAAAGGCAAAATACTGAAAGACGCATTTTATGTCCTCTGGGCCGGCGGCCGGTTTCTCAAATGGCTTTTTGCGGTGGGCAATAGGTTTCCTGTGTCGGTCTACCGATATCGCCGAATTCATCCTTCGCAATTGGAGCGATGACGGCGCGGTTCTTGAGAATGCGGGCAAGCGGCGCGGGCTCGGCAAAATAATAGCCCTGCGCTTCGTCGCAGCCGGAAAGCTTGAGCGCTTCGACCTGCTCCCTGTTTTCGACGCCCTCTGCGGTGACCTTAAGACCGATCTGTTCAGCCATGTCGATGACGGTGTTGACGATGGCGGAACACATGGGATTGGACGGCAGGCCGGAGACGAATTCCCGGTCGATCTTGATCTTGTCGAAGGCGACATGGGTGAGCGTGCTGAGCCCCGCATAACCGGTGCCGAAATCGTCAAGCGCGAGGCGAACGCCCCTTTCCTTCAGCAGTTTCAGGGCTCGGGCGCTGTTGTCGCGCTCCAGCATGACCGTTTCCGTCACTTCCAGTTCAAGCCGTTCCGCCGGGAAGCCGGATGTTTCAAGCGCCCGGTCCACTATCGGTACGATGTCGTCATTGCTGAGCTGAACGGCGGATAGATTGACGGCGAGTCTGATATCCTTCGGCCATGTCATCGCATCTCTACAGGCCTGCGCCAGAACCCACTCGCCCAACGGCTTGATGAAGTTGTTTTCTTCGGCAAGCGCGATGAAGCGGTCCGGTGCGATGAGACCAAGCTTGCTGTGTCGCCAGCGGGCCAGCGCTTCATAAGCGACGATGCGACCGCTCTGCAGATTGACAACCGGCTGATAGTGCAGCTCGAACTCCTGGTTTTCGAGCGCGGATTTCATGTCTATTTCCAGCGCATGCTTGTGCTGCGCCGCCATGTCCATGCCTGGCTCATAAAAGACGAAATAGCCGCAGCCCATGGATTTCGCCCGGTAAAGGCCGAGATCGGCATGTTGCAGAAGCTGCGTTGCGGATGTGCCGTGGCCCGGCGCGCAGGCGATGCCGATGCTGGTATCGATGCTGATATCGCTGCCTTCGAGACCGAAACTGCGCGAGACGGCATGCACCACCCGCGCGGCCAGCATCGCCGCGTCGCTCTCGCAGTCGCCGTTTGCCGATTGTATGATCGCGAATTCGTCGCCGCCGAGACGGCTCACCATGTCGTTTTCACCCAGCACGGCGGAAATCCGTGAGGCCACCGCCACTAGCAGGGCATCGCCGGCGGCGTGTCCAAGTGTGTCATTGACGGCCTTGAAGCGGTCCAGATCGAGCAGCATGACATTGAACGGCTGGCCTGACGCGGCAAGCTGTTCGAGACGGTTTTCGAGCGTCTTCATCAGCAGCACGCGGTTAGGAAGTCCGGTGAGCGCATCGTGATGGGCCATATGTTCCAGCTGCTGCGCCATATCGCGAATCTGCCGCAGGCGTCCGCGTTCCAGAACCGCCTCGCGCAACGTCTCGATGGCGGTGGCCATGTCGCCGATCTCGTCCCGCCGCTCCTGAAACGGCGTGGCGACATCCGTTTCCTCGCGGGCGATCCGAAGCGTCGCCTGCACCAGCGCCGGGACCGGTTTCAGGAAATGCCGGGCGATGACGGTCACAAGCACGCCGGTGACAGTCAAAACCACGATCAGCGCGGCGAGCGAATTATAGATGAGCTTGCGCTGCGCGCCATAAAGCGCGTCCGAGCCGCCGATGCTGACGGCGACCGCGCCGATGGGTTTCTTCGTTTCCGTGCTGATGATCGGCAGCAGGCCGATATAGTGGCTGGATTCGCCGATGGTCGCAAAACCGGTGGAAAAACGCGCGGCGACCGCATCCCGGGAAAAGATGGGATCGGTGGCGAGCGGCTTTTCATCGTCATCGGTGGCGTTGTCGAAAGCCGCCGCGATCTGCCGGAATCCGGAATCTGCCTCGTCATAACGGAAAAGCCAGACGGCATTCTTGGTCTGCGCGCCGATAAGCGCGAGAACATCGCTGGGGTTGAAGCCGGTGACGAGAATGGATTCGTCGTCGCCGATGGGTTTGTCGGTCAATATGCCGTTGACCTGCCCGTCGGCATCGGCGGTCACGCTGACATAAGTGTAGATGCTGCGAAGCGTGGCGCTGGCGATCTGCGAATTGACGCGGGCCTGGTTGAGCCATTGCTCGCTGGCGGCGGCGACGAACATATACCAGCCGACAAGCGCACCGATGCTGTAGGAAAAGATCACGCCGCCGAGGAATATCAGGGTTATCTTGCTGGCGAGCGAACGCCGCCGCGAAAACCGGCCGGTTTCCGGCTGCGTTGGCGAGCGAAGCGTGTGGCCCGGTTCAACCTGTCTATCTGTCCCGCGATAGGCAGTGTCTTCCATTCGCGATAGTCCCCCGCGATGTCGCGTTATAATTGTTTTATGGAATTTTATAGGGCATGCATTTCAATGCTGTCTGCTAAATAATTCAACAAAGTTTAGATGCGATTAAGAATTAATCCGTCTTTTTATAGTCGTAGCTTATATAAGAGATGGCGTTCCTGCACCTCAGGTTGAAAAAATCGGAGGTTGGAAATGAATCGTCAAGGATAAACTCCAAAATTCTGCGATCGCTGCCATGCTTTCCGATCCGGCATGCCGGTCATCGATAGCGCGGCGATTGGCCTTGCCAACTGGCCGATAAACGGCATGTTGTGCGCAACATGCTGCTTTCAGGGAAGATATCATGGCTCATAAAGGCAAAAACATCGCGCAGCTTTCCGTTCTCCTCCAGAGCGGCCATCTCGATCCGCGTGCCCTTGTGGAAGAGACGCTGGATGCGATCGGCGGCGGGGACGATCGCGCGATTTTTGTCGAGTTGACGGCGGCGCGTGCGATGTCGGAGGCGGAAGCCGCGGCAAAACGCATTGGTGAGGGCCGTTCCTGTGGTGTGCTCGATGGTATTCCGGTGGCGTGGAAGGACCTGTTTGACCTTGAAGGCATGGCGACCACGGCGGGATCGACGGTGCTTGCCAACGACAAGCCTGCGTCTCGCGACGCGGATGCGGTGACGGCGCTGAAACAGGCAGGCATGATCTGCATCGGCCGTACCAATATGAGCGAGTTCGCGTTTTCCGGTCTCGGCATCAATCCGCATTACGGTACGCCCCGCAATCCTGCTTCTACGGATGGTCACCGCCTGCCGGGCGGCTCTTCGTCGGGTGCGGGTGTCGCCGTGGCTGCTGGTCTGGTGCCGGTGGCGATCGGCACAGATACCGGCGGATCGGTGCGTATTCCCGCTGCCTTCAACGGCGTGGTGGGTTACAAGGCAAGTCGTGGCCGTTATTCGATGCGCGGCGTTTATCCCTTGGCGAAAAGCCTTGATTCGCTCGGCCCGCTCACGCACACCGTACAGGATGCCGTCTGGGTGGATGCCGCCATGCGCGGCAAGGCGGCTGCCGATCTCACGCGCGCACCCCTTTCCGGCCTGTCTCTGGTGGTGCCGGAAACTGTCTTTTTCGATGGCATCGAGGATGGCGTCGCAGCCGCTTTCGAGCAGGCGGTGGAACGTCTCGTCCGCGCCGGCGCTTCGGTGCGGCGGCAGGCATTCCCGATTTTTTCGGAACTGTTCGATCTTATCAGGGAAAAGGGTGCGCTGGTGACGGCAGAGGCCTTCGCCCTGCACAAGACCCGGCTGGAAGGTGCCGACGCCGCCCGCATGGACCCGCGCGTGGTGGCCAGAGCAGGGCTCGGCGCGAATATTTCCCTGCCGGACTATATCGCCATCATCGAGGCGCGCGAACGCATGACGGCGGCGTTTTCCGGCATGATTGGCAGGCAAGAGCTGCTGGTATCGCCGACATTGCCGCATGTCGCGGCCAAAGTCGCGCCGCTTCTCGAGAGTGACGATGCCTTTTTCGCCATGAATGCGAAGACCCTGCGTAACACCCAGATCGGCAATTTTTTCGATCTCTGCGGTGTTTCGATCCCCTGCGGAACGGGCGATGCGGGCATGCCGGTCGGCCTGCTGCTTTCCGGCCTGCACGGCACGGACGATCATGTTCTCAGCGTGGCGATGGCGGCGGAAGAAATCGTTCGGGGTTGAGGAGAGGGCGGTTCACACAGCCATTCTCCGTCACCCCGGACTTGATCCGGGGTCCAGCGCGATCAAGTCCTTGATCGTGAAAGACTCCTGACGCCGCGCAGACGCGCGGCTGCTGGATGCCGGATCAAGTCCGGCATGACGGAGAGAGTACTTGGCCGCCTCCTACCGACAACCTCAACGCGCCGCCCAATTCGCGCCACGGCGGAACATGGTTTTCATCTGCGGCACGGAAAACTCCTTGGCCTGATGGCCGAGCGCCGAATAGAAAACTCGGCCCTTGCCGTATTTGCGTTTCCAGACCACCGGCATCACCACGCCGTCGATCCACCAGGCATGATCGCCGGTGAATTTCGTCGTCGCCAGCACCTCGTTGGAGGGGTCGACATGCATGTAATATTGCTCCGACGTATAGGGGAAATCGGAAATCCCCTCCATCAGCGGGTCGTCGGGGCGGGTGATGTTGACATGGTAGTCGATGATATTGCCGGGATGGGCGACCCATTGGCCGCCGATCATGAACTGATATTCGACGCATTCGCGGAAACTGTCGCCCGCACCGCCATGAAAACCGGCAATGCCGACGCCGTTTTCCACGGCGGCCGTCAGGTTCTTGATCTCTTCCTTTTCGATCTTCGACATGGTGACGATGGGCACCACGAGGCTCAGATCATGCACCGAAGGATCGGCGAAGGCCTCGGTTGAGTGCTCCACATAGACCTTGAAACCGTCCTCCTCCAGCATGTCCTTGACGATGGTGGCGCATTCCTGCGGCTCGTGGCCGCTCCAGCCGCCCCAGACGATAAGTGCTTCGCGCATTTATTTCCTCCTCCGAATTATTTGCCGAGCTGGCCGTTGACCAGCGATGTTTCAAGCGGAGCAGGGCGCTCCGCCTTGGTGGTGATGGAAACGGCGGTGCCGGTGTCCGATGCGGTCTGGAAGGCTTCCATCACCTCCAGCACATGCAGGGCAAGATCGCCATTGGCGCGATGCGGGCGGTTCTCGCGGATGGCATGGGCCATATCCGCTACGCCTATCGAACGATAATTGCCGTCCGCATAGGGGGATGATAGCGCCTGCGGCTCGAACTGGCCGCCCTTTTTCAGCAATTGCACCTCGCCGCCGAAATGATTTGGATCGGGGACGATCAGGGTACCTTCGGTGCCATAGAGTTCCAGCGGCACATGTTTGTGGCCTGCCACATCGAAGCTCATGCCCACCTGCACCACGGCGCCGTTCTCAAAAGCCAGCACGCCGGACACATGTGTGGCGACGTGGACGGGGATTTTTTCACCGTTCTTCGGCTCGCTGGTAATGAGGCGCTCATTGCGCGGCGCGATGGCAAAGCCCGCAACCTTGGCGACCGGGCCGAACAGGTTGACGAGATCGGTGATGTAATAGGGTCCCATATCCAGCATCGGCCCGCCGCCGACCTCGTAATAAAAGGCCGGGTTGGGGTGCCAGCGCTCGTGGCCGGGGCACATGAAGGTGGCCGTGCCGCCCACGGGCTGGCCGAGCACGCCCTCATCGATCAGCCGGCGTGCGGTCTGGTGCCCGCCGCCGAGGAAAGTATCCGGGGCCGAGCCGATGCGAAGGCCCTTTGCCTTTGCCGCATCCGCAAGCCGCTTGCCCTCGGCGAAATTGATGCCGAGCGGTTTTTCGGAATAGGCATGTTTTCCCGCGTCCAGCGCGCGCAGGCCAACTTCCACATGCGCTTTGGGAATGGTCAGGTTGACGATGATCTCCACGGAAGGATCGGAGAGAAGCGCGTCGATGCTTTTTGCCTGGAGACCGAATTCATCGGCGCGGGCCTTTGCGGCCTCCTCGTTCATATCCGCAAGACCGCGAATGTCGAGAATGGGAAACGACGCCATGGCCTTGAGATAGGCGCTGGAGATGTTGCCGCAGCCGATGATGCCGATACCGACCCTGTTCATGTGATTTCCTCCCGTAAATCAGAAATGCCGAAGCCCGTGCTCAACCCGTGGGTTAAAGCGCCGGTCCCGTGGTGTTCCATGGCGATTCGTAAAGTTCGTAAAGCGCGACGGCCGCAGCCCCCTGCGCCCATAATTCGTCGCTCGCAATGTCGAAAACCAGCTCGGCGACGCCGGCCAGCGAAGGCGGCACGGCGGCATTGTAGCTGTCACGAATACTGGCGATGAAGGGTTCTCCGAGCTCGAGGCTGGAGCCGGTGATGATGACCCGCGGCGGCGCAAACAGCGTGACGATATTGGCAAGCGTCAGGCCAAGCGCTGCGCCGGCGCGCAAAGCGGCCGCGATGAGGTCGTGGTCTTCCGCCGCAATCAATGCATGGGCATGCTGCATGCCACGGCCGAGCCGGATCGCCTCGGCAAAGCGCCCATCCGCCGGGCGGGAGCCCAGAATGGCGTTTTCGCCCGCCTGGCTCGCCAGCCGCACCGTGCCCTCATTGGCAAGGCCGATGACGAGGTCGCCGAGATTGTGGCTGAGACCGCCAGCGCCGCGAAAAAGCTGGTTCTGGTGCAGCACGCCAAGCCCGAGCGTCTGTTCGAGCGAAATCAGCACCATGTCTTCCAGATCGCGCGCATGGCCGAACCAGTGATGGGCGAGCGTGATGGCGTGGGCGTCGCTTTCGATGATGGTCGGCGAATTCAGCCGTGCGGTCATTTCCTCGGCGAAATTGACGTTCACTTCGCGTAAAATCGGGCTGCTGCGAATTTTCCCGGTGCGATGTTCGATGACGCCGGGCAGGCCGAGGCAGACCATGTCCACATCCTCAAGCGAAAGACCGGCATCAACGACGCAGCGCCGCACCCCGTCCTCCACCAGATCGGCGATGACGCCGATGGGCTGGCGGTCGACACGGATCGGTAGTGCAAGCGTTGAAAGCACGTTGCCGCAGAAATCGGTGACGACGAAGACCATGCGGCTTGCGGCGATCTTGGCGCCCACCACGCGGGCGGCATCCGGGTTCAGTTCCAGCATCACGCGCGGCCTGCCGCGTGCGCCTTCGGTGCGGATATCGCCGATATGACGGGTGAGTATAAGCCCGTCATCGAGCAGCGAGGCGGTGATCGCCGAGACGGTGGTGGTGGAAAGCTCAGTTCTTTCGCTGATTTCCACCCGCGAGATCGGCCCATGGCGGCGGATGCTGTCCAGCACGCTCAGCCTGTTGATCGCGCGCATTAATTCGGGGTCTGCGGTCTTCATGGGGTCCTGCTGCGATCGGCTTCGATCTAAAACGCATTTATATCGGATTGCGGATTAAATAACGTCTGTCGGGAGGGTTGTGTCAAGCCATCAGGGTAAAAAATCAGCAACCCGCCTTGACATTGGGCAGGGTGTGGGGTGAATTAATCCGCATTGGGGAATAAATGGTGAGGAACCCCAGGGAGGATCACGAACATGACCTATTGGCACGCAGGCGCAAGCCTGAGCGGCAGGCGGATCGCCTTTGCCGCAACGACAAGCATAGCCCTGATGCTCGGCGCGGCCAGCGCCTCGGCGGCGACCGTCGTTAAATGGATGCATGTGGAATTGGACCCAAAATCCGTGGCTGTCTGGGAGGAGATCGCCAAGGAATACGAGGCCAAGCACCCCGATGTCGATATTCAGCTGCAGTTCCTCGAAAACGAGGCTTTCAAGGCGAAATTGCCGACGCTGCTGCAATCCAACGACGTGCCGGATTTCTTCTATAGCTGGGGCGGCGGCGTTCTTGAGGAACAGTCCAAAACCGGTGCGCTGAAGGATCTGACCGAGGTTTTCGACGCCGATGGCGGCAAGCTGCGCCAGGCCTATAACGCATCCGCAATTGACGGCCTGTCTTTCGACGGCAAGGTCTGGGCCGTACCTTATCGTGTCAGCCTCGTCAGCTTCTTCTATAACAAGGAGCTTTTCGCCAAGGCCGGTGTGAAGGCCGAGGACATTAAGACCTGGGCGGACTTCAGCGCGACGGTGAAGAAGATCAAAGACGCCGGCATCGTGCCGATTGCAGGTGGCGGCGGTGAGAAATGGCCGATCCACTTCTACTGGAGCTATCTCGTGATGCGCAATGGCGGCCAGGCCGTGTTTGACGCAGCCCGCAAGGGTGAAGGCGAAGGCTTTATGGATCCGGCGATTATCAAGGCGGGTCAGCAACTGGCCGAGTTCGGCAAGCTCGAACCCTTCCAGCCGGGGTATCTTGGTGCAACCTGGCCACAGGCACTGGGCGTCTTTGGCGATGGCAAGGCAGCGATTATTCTCGGTTTCGACAATACGGAAGCCAACCAGCGCAAGAATGCCGGTGACGGCAAGGGGCTGGCCGCAGACAATATCGGCCGCTTCGCCTTCCCGGTCGTTGAGGGCGGTGCGGGCAAGGCCACAGATACGCTAGGCGGCCTGAACGGCTGGGCTGTCACGAAAAACGCGTCCAAGGAAGCGATCGATTTCGCCACCTTCCTTACCAGCAAGGAAAGCGAAGAGAAAATGGCGACCGCCGGTATGATCCTGCCGGTTGCCACAGGGGCTGCCGGTGCGGTGAAGAACCCGCTGCTGGCGGATTCCGCCAAGCAGCTGGCTGCTTCCACCTGGCACCAGAACTTCTTTGACCAGACGCTCGGCGCTGCCGTCGGTCGTGTCGTCAACGATATCTCGGTTGAGATCGTTTCCGGCCAGATGACTGCCGAAGAGGGTGCCCAGCAGATTCAGGACGCATTCGAACTGCGCTGATCTGGTTTCCATGGCGGCGCCGCGAATGTGCGGCGCTGCTTATCTGCCTCCATGAAAGCGGATAGAGATGACGGATATTTCCATGACTTCTGCGTCGATACCGGCGCGCGGCGCGGCGAAGACAAAGCGCAAGCAAAGCTCGGTCGCGCATGACCGGGCGCTGACCCTTCTGGTCTTCCTGCCGCCCGCACTGCTGCTCTTTACCCTGTTCGTCATCCTGCCCATGGGCGAGGCGGCGTGGTACAGCCTTTACCGCTGGAACGGCTACGGCACGCCGACCGATTTTGTCGGCCTGAAGAATTTCCAGGTGCTTTTCGGCAATGCCGCATTCTCGCAGGCCCTGATCAATAACGGCCTCATCATCCTCATTTCGATCCTGATACAGATTCCGCTGGCCATCTGGCTCGCCATGATGCTGGCGCACCGCATTCCCGGCGTCGTTGCCTTCCGCCTGGTGTTCTTTCTGCCTTACGTTCTCGCTGACGTCGCGGCGGGTCTGATCTGGCGTTTCGTTTATGATGGCGATTATGGCCTGTTTGCCGCCATTTCCAATTTCTTCGGTTTTGCCAATCCCTATGTGCTGGCTGACAAGGATGTGGCGATCTATGCCGTGCTCGGCGTCATCGTCTGGAAATATTTCGGCTTTCACATGATGCTGTTCATCGCCGGCCTCCAATCCGTCGACAAGAATGTGCTGGAAGCAGCCGAAATCGATGGCGCTTCCGGCTGGCAGAAATTCCGATACGTCACCTTGCCGATGCTCGGCTCCACCGTTCGCCTTTCCGTCTTCTTTGCGGTCATCGGCTCGCTGCAGCTTTTCGACATGATCATGCCGCTCACCGGCGGCGGGCCGTCCAACTCCACGCAGACCATGGTCACCTTCCTCTACACCTACGGCGTCATGCGCATGCAGGTGGGGCTCGGCAGCGCGGTCGGCGTCGTTCTCTTCGTCATCTGCGTGACGCTCGCCTTCGGTTACAAAAGGATTTTCATGCGCCATGACTGACACATCCACCTCCGTCCGCATGCCGCTGCAAACCAAGCTTTATCTTTATATATCGCTGAGCCTGATTGCGGCCATCGTGCTCATCCCGCTGCTCACCACCGCACTCGGCGGCTTCAAGACGCTGGGAGACCTGCGCGTCAATCCGTTCGGCATTCCGGCGGAATGGCAATGGGCCAATTACGGCGATATCCTCTTCGGCAAACGTTACTGGCTGCAGATCTTCAATTCGCTGGTCATCGCGCTGTTAACGGTGTTCCTGACGCTCACCGTTTCGGCCATGGCGGCCTTCACCTTCGCGCATGTGAAGTTCTTCGGCTCGTCCTTCCTGCTCAATTATTTCCTGCTGGGGCTGATGTTCCCGGCGGCCACCGCCATCCTGCCGTTGTTTATCCGCATCCGCGATCTTGGCCTGCTCGATACCTATTGGGGTGTGGTGCTGCCGCAGGTGGCCTTCGGGCTCGGCATGAGCATTCTCCTGTTCCGCAACTATTTCCGCAATCTGCCGGAAGAGCTGTTTCAGGCGGCCTTCGTGGATGGCTGTGGATACTTGCGCTTCTTCTGGCACATTTCCGTGCCGCTTTCGCGGCCGATCGTGGCGACCGTCGGCATCGTTTCCTTCGTTGGCAGCTGGAACAGCTACATCCTGCCGCTGATCATGCTGAATTCGGAATCGAAATATCCCTGGCCGCTCGGCATCATGGTCTATCGCGGCGAATTCGGCACCGAATGGCAGCTCGTTCTCGCCTTCATCACGCTGACGATCCTGCCGACCGTTATCGTCTTCTTCCTCGCACAGAAACACATCATCGCGGGCCTGACGGCCGGTGCCGTCAAATCGTGACCTGAAAGGAGCAAAACATGGCTTCCGTCGAACTTAAGAATATCGCCAAGTCCTATGCCGCGCTCGATGTCATCCACGGCATCTCGCTTGATATAGCGGATGGTGAATTCATCGCGCTGGTAGGCCCTTCCGGTTGCGGCAAGTCCACGCTTCTGCGCATGATCGCCGGGCTGGAGGAAATCACCGATGGGGATATCCTCATCGGCGACAAGGTTGTCAACGGCATGACCCCGCGCGAGCGCAACATCGCCATGGTGTTCCAGTCCTATGCGCTTTATCCGCATATGACGGTGGCCGAAAATATGGGCTTCAACCTGAAGCTCGCCGGCCAGCCGAAAAACGTCATCGAGGAGCGCGTGGCGGAGGCCGCCCGCATGCTCGATCTTGGCAAGCTTCTCGACCGCAAGCCCTCGCAACTCTCCGGTGGCCAGCGCCAGCGTGTCGCCATGGGCCGCGCGGTGGTGCGCAATCCGGCCGTCTTCCTGTTCGATGAGCCGCTGTCCAACCTGGACGCCAAGCTTCGCGTGCAGATGCGCAGCGAAATCAAGGCGCTTCATCAGAAGGTCGGCACCACCTCCATCTATGTCACCCATGACCAGATCGAGGCGATGACACTGGCGGACCGGGTCGTGGTGCTCAATCACGGTCGCATCGAACAGCAGGGCACGCCGCTCGAGCTCTACAAGACGCCCGCCAATCTCTTCGTCGCCGCCTTCATCGGCTCACCGGCCATGAACCTCATCGAATGTGTGGTCGATGGCGAGGGAGACCAGCCGGCGGCCCGGCTGAAGGACGGAACCGCGATCCGCATTGCCGCCTCTCGAAAGGTGAAACGCGGCCAGCCGGTGACGATTGGCTTGAGGCCGGAACATATCGGCTCGGCCATCGGCGGTGATGTGTCGCTCTCGGGCCGGACGCTGCTGGTGGAGCCGACGGGCGCACAGACCCATGTGATCTTCGAACTGGCGGGCGATCATGTGACGGCGGTGGTGGATGGCGAGCAGCCGGTCAAGGTCAACACTCCCTTTGCCGCCACCGTGCACCATGAGCGTGTGCACGTCTTCGACAGGGCGAGCGGACTGGCGCTTTAAGCGCCTTCCGCATTTTCAACGAAATGCGGAAATTCTCTCGTCCCTCCGCTTTTGGGGCTTGTTTGAAAATCACGAGCGGTTAGCTTGGCGCTTGGGAAAAAAGCGGATTACCGCGAAACTGTATCGATGCAGGAGGAGATTTTTATGAGAACGATCAAGGGGCCGGGTCTTTTTCTCGGCCAGTTTGCCGGCGATGCCGCACCTTTCAACAGCTGGGACGGCATTACCAAATGGGCGGCGGAAAAGGGCTATGCCGGCGTGCAGGTGCCAACATGGGCCGGACAGCTGATCGATCTCAAAAAAGCGGCGGAATCGAAGGATTATTGCGACGAATTTGCCGGGGTCGCGCGCCAGAACGGTGTCGAGGTGACCGAGCTTTCCACCCACTTGCAGGGCCAGCTGGTTGCCGTTCACCCGGCCTATGACGAGGCGTTCGATGGTTTTGCAGCGCCTGAAGTGCGCGGCAATCCGAAGGCCCGCCAGCAATGGGCGGTGGAGCAGGTGAAGCTGGCGCTGAAAGCGTCGAAAAATCTCGGCATCAAGGCGCATGCGACCTTCTCCGGCGCACTTGCCTGGCCCTTCGTTTACCCGTGGCCGCAGCGTCCGGCCGGTCTGGTTGAAACAGCCTTCGACGAGCTGGCGAAACGCTGGACGCCGATCCTCGATTATGCCGATGAGCAGGGTGTGGATGTCTGCTACGAAATCCATCCCGGCGAAGACCTGCATGATGGCGTGACGTTCGAGATGTTCCTGGAGCGGGTGAAGAACCACAAGCGCGCCAACATGCTCTACGATCCGTCGCATTACATTCTGCAATGCCTCGATTATCTCGACAATATCGACATCTACAAAGACCGCATCAAGATGTTCCACGTCAAGGATGCGGAGTTCAATCCGACCGGGCGGCAGGGCGTTTATGGCGGTTATCAGGGCTGGGTCAACCGCGCGGGCCGGTTCCGTTCGCTGGGCGACGGGCAGGTGGATTTCGGTGCCGTCTTCTCGAAAATGGCGGCCAATGATTTCGATGGCTGGGCCGTGGTCGAATGGGAATGCGCGCTGAAGCATCCTGAAGACGGTGCTCGGGAAGGAGCCGAATTCGTCAAGGCGCATATCATCCGCGTCACGGAAAAAGCCTTTGACGATTTCGCATCGAGCGGCACGGACGATGCGGCCAACCGCCGTATGCTTGGGCTTTGAGAGCATTTCAGGGGAGATATTATGGCTATTGAAGGAAAGACAACCGACAAGGCGAACAGGCGGATTCGCCTTGGCATGGTGGGTGGCGGTTCGGGCGCATTTATCGGCGGCGTTCACCGCATGGCCGCGCGACTCGACAATCGCTTCGATCTCGTGGCGGGGGCCCTGTCCTCGACGCCGGAAAAATCCGTCGCCTCCGGCCGTGAGCTGGGGCTCGATCCCGAGCGTTGCTACGGTTCGTTCGAGGAAATGGCCGAAAAGGAAGCGCTGCGCGAGGATGGCATAGAGGCGGTGGCGATCGTTACGCCCAACCATGTGCATTATCCGGCCGCCAAGGCGTTTCTGGAGCGCGGCATCCATGTCATCTGCGACAAGCCGCTGACCTCCAATCTGGAAGATGCCAAAAAGCTGAAGCAGGTGGCCGACAAGGCCGATGCCCTCTTCATCCTCACGCATAATTATACCGGCTATCCGATGGTGCGGCATGCGCGCGAACTGGTGGAGGCCGGTGAACTCGGCAATATCCGTCTGGTGCAGATGGAATATCCGCAGGACTGGCTGACGGAAGCGGTGGAACAGACCGGCGCGAAACAGGCCGTCTGGCGTACCGATCCGGCGCAATCGGGCGTCGGCGGCTCCACCGGCGATATTGGCACCCATGCCTATAATCTCGGTTGCTTCATTTCCGGTCTGGAAGCGGATGAGCTGGCGGCGGATGTGCACACCTTTGTCGAAGGCCGCCGGCTGGACGACAATGCGCATGTGATGCTGCGCTTCAAGCAAAAGGGCGGCAAGCAGGCGGCCAAGGGGCTGCTCTGGTGCAGCCAGGTTGCGGTCGGTCACGAAAACGGGCTGAAGGTTCGTGTTTATGGCGACAAGGCCGGCATAGAGTGGACGCAGGCGGACCCGAACTATCTCTGGTTCACGAGGCTTGGCGAACCCAAGCAGTTGATCACCCGCGGCGGCGCCGGGGCAGGGGCTGCCGCAGCGCGCGTCACCCGCATTCCGTCCGGCCATCCGGAAGGTTATCTCGAAGCCTTCGCCACCATCTACACCGAGGCTGCGCATGCCATCGAAGCCCGCCGCACCGGCTCGGCGCTCGACAAGGCGGTGATTTACCCGACCTTGGACGACGGGGTTAAGGGTGTCGCTTTCGTCACGGCCTGCATCGAGTCCGGCAAGAAGAATGGCGGCTGGGTGAAGCTGTAAGACAAGGTTGCCGCATATTTCTTCTCCCCGATGCCGGGGAGAAGATGCCCTTGGCGTCATCTGCCGATAGGATCAATTGACGCGGGTTGATTGCGTCTGCACCCTTTCCGTTATGGGGCAACCGTCCTGAAGCTTGGTCCAGGACGAAACATTGAGCTTCATCTCGCAGCGCGCGAGATAAGAACTGCCATCGACCTTCAGGCAGGATGTCTGGCCGAGCTGGAACATGACGCCGCGATTTCGGCATTTGCAATTGTGGGCATCCGCCAAAGTCGGAATAAGGGCCATGATCAGGCCAAGTATGAGCACTCCAGGTCGCATGGCTGAGGCTCCAAAGGATATCCCGCCAGATTACTCCTGTCCGAGGGCATAGTCAAAACGTCTTCCCTCCGCGATCCACGCGCGGGAAAGCCCGTAATCGTTGCGAACTTCTCCGCTATCACCCGATCAAAATCGCGCGGATATCATTCACATTCGTCAGCGTCGGCCCCGTCACGACAAGGTCTCCTGCTGCCTTGAAAGCGGTGTAGCTGTCGTGGCCCACGAGCGACTGACGCGGATCGACACCGGCTTTGCGCATGCGGGCAAGCGTGTCCGGTGTCACCACCGCACCCGCCGCATCCTCCACGCCGTCTATGCCGTCGCTATCGCCGGCAATCGCCCAGATACCGTCCGCACCTTTGAGCGTCAGCGCAAGGCTGAGCAGGAATTCCGTATTGCGGCCGCCCTTGCCGGCCGGTTCCTTGCCGCCAACGCCCCTGTTCAGCGTCACTGTGGTTTCACCGCCGGAAAGCAGCACGGCCGGGCCTTTCACCGGCAGGCCCTTGCGACTGGCGGAAAGCGCGATGCCGGCCATGACAGCGCCGACATCCCTGGATTCGCCTTCCAGCGAATCTCCGAGGATGAGCGGCGTAAGGCCGAGTTTCACGGCCTCATCCGCTGCCGCCTGCAAGGCGAGCGAAGGAGCCGCGATGAGCCGGATATCCTCGTCGATATCGCCGGCCTTCGGGGTTTCCTCGCCTTTTTCCAGCACTTTGCGCACGTTTTCGGGAAGATCGAGCGCATAACGGGAGACAATTTCCCGCACGGTTTCAATATCGCTCGGATCGGCGACCGTCGGGCCGGAGGCGATTTCGGAGGGGTCGTCGCCCGGCACATCGGAAATCAGCAGCGAAACGACCTTGGCCGGTTTGGCAGCCAGCGCCAGCCGCCCGCCCTTGATGCGGGAGAGATGTTTGCGCACGGCGTTCATTTCGGAAATCGTCGCGCCGCTGGCCAAAAGGGCACGATTGACGGCCATCTTGTCGGCAAGCGTCATGCCTTCTGCCGGTGCCACCATCAGCGCCGAACCGCCGCCGGAAATCAGCGCGATGACCATGTCGTCGGTAGTCAGGCCTTCAACGGCTGCGAGAATGCGTTTTGCCGCTTCCGCGCTTTTATCGTCCGGCACGGGATGGGAAGCCTCGATGATCTCGATGTGCGCAGTCGGGACGGCATGACCGTAACGCGTCACCAACACACCGGAAAGATCGACATGCGGCCATGCCGCTTCGAGCGCGGCAGCCATGGCGGCGGAAGCCTTGCCGGCGCCCACCACCACGCAGCGGCCTTTGGGCGGGGAGGGAAGGTGGTGTTGCAGCACCTTTGCCGGATCGGCGCTTGCCACTGCCGCCATGAAAATCCGGTTGAGGGCGTCTTTTGCGCTGTGATCGTTCCATGCGCTCATCGGTTCATGCTCCGATCCAGAGGAAGCCGAGCGCGAACAATGCCGGCAATGCCTGAATGAACAGAATCTTCATATTGGCGGTGATGGCGCCGAAAATACCGGCCACCAGAACGCAGGTCAGGAAGAAAACCTTGAAGCTCAGCCCTTCATCGCCCTGCATCAGCCCATAGATCAGCCCCGCTGCGAGAAAACCGTTATATAGTCCCTGATTGGCGGCCAGTACTTTCGTCTGCCGGGCAAAATCCGCGGAAAGACCGAAGGCCTTGCGGCCGGCTGGTTTTTCCCACAGCAGCATTTCCAGAATGACGATGTAAATATGGATGGCCGCAACCACGGCAATCAGAATGCTGGCGATCATCGGCGGTTTCCTCCAAACCATAATGTCCCTTGCCGGCGGCTGTCAGGGTAAAACAGGCGGCGAGCGAACAATTCCGTTTTAACGGCAGGGCAGAGGGCCGCAAGGCCAGAATCCTCTCTTCCCGTGCAAACTGTTGAAGACCGGCAGCCTATTGCTTGACTCTTTGCTGAAATAGGAACAAAACAGGAACAATAAAGATGAATAACCGGAATTGAAACCTGTCATGCCATGCAAAAGCGCGCGGATCAGTTGCTCGTTGTCGAAGAGCTGCGTGAAAGGCTGGAAAGGATCGATAACGGCGCTCCGCGCCTGCACGAGACCTTGCCTTTCGGCGTGGATGCCATCGACCATCGCCTGCCGGGAGGCGGGCTGAAGCTCGGTTGCCTGCATGAGGTGAGCGGCGGCGGCAATGGCGCTGCCGATGGCGCGGCGGCCGCCCTTTTTGCGGCCGGTGTGGCGGCACGGCTTTCCGGCAAGGTTTTATGGTGTGTCACCCGCCGGGATCTGTTCATGCCGGGGCTGACGCAGGCCGGCCTGTCGCAGAACCGGGTCATCATCGTTGAATGCCGCGATGAAAAAGGTGTGCTCGACTGTTTCGAGGAGGGCTTACGCTGCAACGGTTTCGGCGCGGTGATGGGCGAGCTGGCGAAGCTGCCGATGAACGCCTCGCGGCGGCTGCAACTGGCGGCGGAAAACTCCGGTGTTACCGGCATCGCCATTCGTCGTTTCCGGCGTGCGACCGATGCGGCGCTGTTCGGCGAGCCGACGGCAGCGATGACCCGCTGGCGCATCTCCGTCCGACCCTCATCCCCCTTGCCGGTACCGGGGGTGGGCAGGCCGCGCTGGTTTCTGGAACTTTTGCGATGTCGCGGCGGCGAAAGTGCCGAATTTGAAGTGGAAGCCTGTGATGCAAAGGGTCGTCTCGCTCTACCTGCCGACATGGCCGACGGATCGTTTCCGGCGTCTTTCGGGCAAGGACGCGCCGCCGGTTGAAAAGCCGCTGGTCATGATTGGCCGCCAGGGCAGCCGCCGGCTGGTGCTGGCGCTCGACAAGGCGGCAAAGGCGGCGGGCATCCGGCACGGCACGCCGGTCAGCAAGGCGCAGGCGCTGGTGCCGGGTCTTCTCGTGGAAGATCTGGATGCGGATGGAGATGCCCGCGCCCTGCAGCAGCTGGCCTTTCATTTCCTGCGCATCTATGCACCCATCGTCGCCGCCGACCAACCGGACGGGCTGGTGCTGGACACGGCGGGTGCGGACCATCTGCACGGCAATGAGACGCTGATGCTGAGCGGCATGGTCAACCGCCTGCATGCCGCAGGCTTTGCCGCCCGCGCCGCCATTGCCGATAGCTGGGGCGCGGCCCATGCGCTGGCGCGTTTTGGCCGTCAGGCGATCAGCATCGTGCCGCTGGGCGGGCAGCGGGTGGCGATCAGCGGCTTGCCACTTGCCGCGTTGAGGCTGGAAGAGCGGATCGTTTCCGAGTTGAAGGTGCTCGGTTTTCGCAGCATCGGCGAGCTTGCCGAAGCACCGCGTGCGCCGCTCACCCTGCGTTTCGGCCCCGAACTCGTGCGCCGTCTTTCCCAGGCGCTCAGCGAGATCGGCGAACCCATCGAACCGGTGCGTGTGGCCGAACTGGTGGAGGTGCGTCGCGCCTTTCCCGAGCCGATCGCGGCGGCGGAGACGATTGCCCGCTATACGCAAAAACTGGTTGCGGAGCTTTGTGTCGCGCTGGAAAAGCGCGGCCTCGGCGCACGCCGGGTCGATCTGGTGCTGCACCGGGTGGATAGCGGCCTGCAGGCCATACGGGCCGGCGCGTCCAGACCGGTGCGCGATGTCAAACAGCTTGTCCGGCTTTTGACCGACCGTATCGACACCATCGATCCCGGCTTTGGCATTGAGATGATGGTGCTGACCGCCACCCATGCCGAGCCGCTTGTCGCCGCGCAGGCCCGATCCTCGCTTCTGGAGGAAGGCCGTGCGGACATCGCCGATACGGTCGATGTCATCCTCAATCGTGGCCACCGGGTCTATCGTTATGCGGCGGTGGCAAGCGATGTGCCGGAACGCTCCGTTGCCCCCGTTGCGGCGCTGGCACCAGAGGATAGGCTCGGCTGGCCCGGCCACTGGCCGCGTCCGGTCAGGCTTTTTACAAGGCCGGAACCCATCGAAACGCTGGCGCTGCTGCCGGACCATCCGCCGCGTTATTTCCTCTGGAAAGGCGTGCGCCACAATGTGCGGCGCGCCGACGGGCCGGAGCGGGTGTTCGGCGAATGGTGGAAACGCGACCGGGAAAAGGCTGCCGTGCGCGATTATTTCACGGTGGAAAATGAAAGCGGCGAGCGCTTCTGGATTTTCCGCTCCGGCGACGGCGAACATGCCGAGACCGGCTCGCAGGGCTGGTTCATCCACGGGGTTTTCGCATGAATACGCCGCTTTACGCCGAACTTCAGGTGACCACCCATTTTTCCTTCCTGCGCGGCGCAAGCTCCTGCGATGAGCTTTTCGAACAGGCCAAAAGACTCGGCATCGAGGCGCTTGGTATCGTGGACCGCAACAGCCTTGCGGGCATTCCCCGCGCTTATGAAGCCGCCAATAATCATGGCATCCGCCTTGTCATCGGCTGCCGGCTCGATCTGGACGATGATCTTTCCGTGCTTGCCTATCCCATGGATCGCCCGGCCTACGGCCGGCTTTGCCGGCTGCTTTCCATCGGCAAGAAAAGGGGCGGCAAGGGAAAATGCCGGCTTGCTTGGGACGATCTCGTTGCCTATGGCGAAGGCCTGATCGTCGTGCTGCTCGCCGATCTGGCCGACGATCTATGCGCGCTTCGCCTGCGCCGGCTGAAGACAGCTTTTGCGGACCGGGCCTATATGGCGCTTAGCCTCAGAAGACGCCCCAACGACCAGATGCGGCTTTTCGAACTGTCAGCTATGGCCGAAGCGGCTGGTGTGCCGACTGTTGTCACCAATGACGTGCTTTTTCATGTGCCGGAACGGCGCATGCTGCAGGATGTCGTCACCTGCATCCGGCACAATTGCACCATCGACGAGGCTGGTTTCCGGCGCGAGCGGCATGCCGACCGCTATATGAAGCCGCCGGAGGAAATGCACCGGCTGTTTGCCCGTTACCCCGAGGCGCTGGCCCACAGTCTCGAAATCGCGAAGCGCTGCAAATTTTCGCTGGAGGAGCTGGTCTATCAATATCCCGAGGAGCGCAGCCTGCCGGGGCTGACAGCGCAGCAGGCGCTGGAGAAGATGGTTTGGGAGAGGGTGCCGGTGCGTTATCCCGAGGGCTTGCCGGAGAAGGTGGAAAAGGCGCTGCATCATGAGCTGGGGCTAATAGGCCGGCTGGAATACGCCCCCTATTTTCTGACGGTGAACGCCATCGTCCAATTTGCGCGCGGGAAGGATATTCTCTGCCAGGGACGCGGCTCGGCGGCCAATTCGGTGGTGTGCTACGTGCTCGGCATAACCGCCATCGATCCTGTAAAGGTTGATCTCCTGTTCGAACGCTTCGTCTCGGAAGAACGGCGCGAACCGCCTGATATCGACGTGGATTTCGAACATCAGCGGCGTGAGGAGGTCATCCAGTGGGTTTATGACACCTATGGTCGGGACAAGGCTGCGCTTTGTTCGGTTGTTACCCGTTATCGCGGGCGTGGGGCGCTGCGGGATGTCGGTAAGGTTCTGGGGTTACCGGAAGATTTGACCAAACTTCTCTCCTCGCAAGTGTGGCGGTGGAGCGAGGGGGTCGGCGAAAAGCAGGTGAAAGAGTTGAACCTCAATATGGAGGACCGCCGCCTGCAACTTGCCTTTGAACTTGCCAATCAGCTTGTCGGCACACCGCGTCACCACAGCCAGCATCCGGGCGGCTTTGTTTTGACCCATGACCGGCTGGATGAGCTGGTGCCGATCGAGCCCGCTGCCATGGATGACCGCCAGATCATCGAGTGGGACAAGGACGATATCGATATCGTCAAATTCATGAAAATGGATTGTCTGGCGCTCGGCATGCTCTCCTGCATGAAACGCGGCTTCGACATGCTGGAGGCACGGGACGGCAAGAAATACGATCTCACTTCCATGCCGCCCAAGGACGATGCCACTTTTGCCATGATCCAGAAGGCCGATACGCTGGGCACCTTCCAGATTGAAAGCCGGGCGCAGATGTCCATGCTGCCGCGGCTTAAACCGAAGGAATTCTACGATCTCGTCATTCAGGTGGCTATCGTTCGTCCTGGCCCAATTCAAGGCGATATGGTGCATCCCTACCTTCGCCGAAGGCAGGAAAAGGAGCCGGTTCATTATCCGAAGGAAGAATTGCGAAGAGTTCTGGGCAAGACGCTGGGCGTTCCGCTGTTTCAGGAGCAGGCCATGCGCGTCGCCATCGAATGCGCGGGGTTTTCACCCGGCAAGGCGGATCAGTTGCGCCGTGCCATGGCAACCTTCAAGAATGTCGGTACCATCTCCAAATTCAGACAGGATCTGATCGATGGCATGGTGGAGCGCGGTTATGAGCAGGACTTCGCCGAACGCATCTTCAAACAGCTCGAAGGTTTCGGCAGTTATGGTTTTCCCGAAAGTCATGCAGCCTCCTTCGCATTGATTGCCTATGCCTCTTCATGGCTGAAGTGCCATTATCCCGATATTTTCTGCACGGCGCTTCTCAATTCGCAGCCCATGGGATTTTACGCCCCGGCGCAGATCGTGCGCGATGCGCGCGATCATGGCGTGGAGGTGCGCCCGGTCTGCGTCAATAACAGCCGCTTCGATTGCATGCTGGAACCGACCGGCAAGAGCGATGCCAATGGTAAAGAGCGTTATGCCGTGCGGCTCGGCATGCGCCTGGTGAAGGGGCTTTCCAACAATCACGCTGCCGATATCGTCGCCGGCCGGCAGGACCGGGCGTTTGCCTCGGTGGATGATCTCTGGCGAAGGGCGGGCGTTCCTGCTGCTGCCTTGGTCTGTCTGGCCGAAGCCGATGCCTTTTTGCCGTCGCTTTCGCTTGCCAGACGCGAAGCGCTCTGGGCCATCAAGGCTTTGCGGGATGAGCCGCTGCCGCTTTTCGCCGCCGCCGCCAGCCGGGAAAATACTGTCGTGGACGAACTTCAGGAACCCTCCGTCGCGCTCCGGCCCATGACGGATGGTGGCGAGGTTGTGCAGGATTACGGCCATGTGGGGCTGACCCTGCGCGAACATCCCATGACCTTCCTGCGGCGCGATCTTTCCCGCCGCCGCATTGTTACCTGCGCGGAGGCGGTGCGTGTGCGTGATGGCACATGGCTGGAAACGGCGGGTCTGGTTCTGGTGCGCCAGCGTCCCGGCTCGGCAAAGGGCGTGATCTTCATGACACTGGAGGACGAGACCGGCATTGCCAATGCTGTCCTTTGGGTCAAGACCTTCGAAAAATACCGGCGTGTGGTGCTGTCTGCCGGCATGGTAGGCATTTACGGCAAGATCCAGCGGGAAGGCGAGGTGGTGCATCTGGTCGCCCACCGGCTGACCGATTTGTCGGAAGCGCTGGCAAGTGTGGGTGAGCGCAACCGCGCCTTTCCCCTGCCGCATGGGCGCGGCGATGAGTTCCACCACGGCATGCCGCCGGAGGATCATCGCACCATTAGGAAACGCCCGCCGGCTACAGTCGATGATGAAGATGAGGTGGAGCGGATAAAGGTCATTTCCCGCAATTTCCACTGAGACACATTCCTATGCCGCATCCTCCAGCCCGGCCGTGTCCTTCCTGCGGAACTGGCTGGGCGGCGCGCCGAGCACGCGTTTGAAGGCGCGGCTGAAGGAGGCTTCGGAATCGTAGCCCAGCTTTTCCGCTGCCACCGTCACGCGCATGCCTTCGCGCAGCCACAGCCGCGCCTGATGCATGCGCACGCGCACCACATAACGGGCCGGGCTTTCGCCCACCACGCGGGTGAAGCGTTCCGCGAAACTGGAGCGGGATGCGCCCATCAGGGAGGCAAGCTCCTCCACGCTCCAGTCCTTTTCGGGGTTGAGGTGGATGGCGGCCAGCACCCGCCCGAGTTCGGGATTGCGCACGGCGGCCAGCCAGCCGCTGGAATCGCCGCAGCCATATTCCACCCATGTGCGGATCAATGTCGCGGTCAGCACATCGGCAAGCCGTGCCAGAATGCCGCCCGCGCCCACGCGGTTCAGTTCCACCTCGCGCGTCATGGCTTCCAGCAGATGGGGGATAGCCGGGTCGCTTTTGGCCAGATCGCTGGTCAGCATCACATCCGGCATCAGCTGCAGCAGCGGGTGCAGGTTGTCCATGTTGAAACGCATCGAGGCGGTAAAGGCCACCGTATCGCCGCCGGCGCTCGCGCATTCCATGTCGAAGATGCCCTGGCAGACTTCCTTCTTGCCGAAGCGGTCGAAAAGGGCGGGCTTCACATCTTCGCCGCTGCCCAGCACATGGGCGTGCCCTCGCGGCAGAAGCACGGCGTCGCCGCAGGTCAGCGTCAGCCATTCCCCGGAAGGTTTCAGCAATTTCGCCTGACCGACGCCGATGAAATGAAACCGCGCGGCTTCCTGTTCGGGAAAAGCCGTCGCCCAGGGTGTGGCCATGCGGCACCGGCCGTATTCGACACCATCGAGCCTCAGGCCGCGCAACATTTCGGTCAGGGCATCATTCATGGCTTGCTCGCAAATTCGGATGTTTGGTTAAGGAATATGGATTTTCTAGCATGGAAACGCCGGGATGTCACGCATAGCTTATGTGCATCGATTTACGGTTGTTGAACCGGACTCCCACCGGTTTCACCACTTTGCCTTTCCGATTCAGGGCGCATTCCGGGAATGCGCATCAGGAGATTTTCATGAACAACCGGACCATAAACGAGCTTGAATATGTGCCGCGCAAGACAGAGCCGGATGCGAAATGGGCGGCCGTGGTTTCGCTTTCGCTCGGCGTTTTCGGGCTGGTGACGGCGGAGTTCCTGCCGGTCAGCCTTCTCACGCCGCTTTCGGCCGATCTCGCCGTCAGCTCCGGCATTGCCGGTCAATCCATCACCGTTACGGCGCTGGTCGCGGCGGTCGCCGGCCCCGGCGTCGTCATCGGCACACGCAGCATCGACCGCCGCTGGACATTGCTTGGGCTGACCACACTGCTGATCATTTCCAGCACGCTGGCCGCCTTCGCCAACGGTCTTTTCATGCTGTTCGCCTCGCGCGTCCTGCTTGGCATCGGCCTTGGCGGCTTCTGGGCCATGTCGGCGGCGCTGGCGCTGAGGCTGGTGCCGCTTGAGAAGATGCCGCGCGCCATGGCCATTATCCTGACAGGGGTTTCGGTTGCCACCGTCTGTGCAGCGCCGGTGGGCGCATGGATCGGCGCGACGCTTGGCTGGCGCTCGGCCTTTGTGGTTGCGGGTGCGCTCGGTGTCATCGCACTTTTCGTGCAATTGCTCACCGTTCCGTCGCTGCCGCCGGCTGGCGCACCGGGTCTTTCCACCATGTTCCGGCTGTTGCAGCGGCCGCAGGTTCGGATCGGCCTTCTGACGACGCTGTTCATCGTTGCGGGTCATTTTGCCGGCTTCACCTATGTCCGTCCATTCCTGGAAGATGTGACGCTTCTTGGCGTCGAGGCGATTTCCCTCGTCCTTCTGGTTTATGGTGTCAGCGGCTTTTTCGGCAATCTTTTCGGCGGTTTCCTCTCCGAGAAAAATACGGCATGGGCCGTGACATTTGCCGCGACTCTCATCGCGGCATCGGCTTCCGTTCTCGTCGTTGCGGGTGCGTCGCCCCTGATTGCCGGCCTTGCCATCGCCTCCTGGGGTTTTGCCTTCGGTGCGCTCCCGGTCAGTGTGCAGAGCTTCATCACGCGGGCCGCTTCCGATGAGGCGGAAAGCGCCGGTGCGCTGCTGCTCACCACGTTCCAGATCGCCATTTCCAGCGGTGCGGTTCTGGGCGGCCTGTTGATCGATCTTCAGGGGGCGACGATGGTTTTCGTCTTTGTGGCGATTGCCGCCCTTCTCGGTGCATCGCTGATGGCGTCGCGCCGTGGCGTGGTTCCGCAGGTCGAAGCATCGCAGGGATAATTGGTCGAAGAAACCGGACCCGCATCCCCTGCGGGTCCTCCTCCTCCTCAAACCGTCTTGATCGCCTTCTGCGTCCGGTCTTTACCGACCTCGATCACATGACGCATGGCTTTCACCGCCGCATCCGCGTCACGCGCTGCAATGGCGTGGACTATGCGCAGATGATTGGACGCGATTTCGGCGATGGTGCCAGGCGAAGCGGCCGGCGACGAGAGCTGGAAGGAAATGGCAAGTGCTGCTTCGATCAGCCCGCTTGCCGAGCGCATGAAGGGGTTGCCGGACATATGCGCCACGGCGAGGTGGAATTCGAGATCGACCTTGGCGATGCTTTCCGGCGTATGTTTCGGATTGTCGAACTTTGCAGCGATGACGTAAAGCGAAACGATATCGTCATTGGAGGCCTGCAGGGCCGCTGCTGCTGCCGCTGCCGGCTCCAGCGCCAGACGGATCTCCGCCAGATGCGTGACGAATTCCTGGTCTATGCCGGCCTCGCAGCGCCAGCCCAGCACATCCGGATCGAAGAAGTTCCAGCTTGAGCGGTCGAGAACGCGGGTGCCCACTTTCGCCTTGGGCTCCACCAGCCGCTTGGCCGCCAGCGTCTTCATGGTTTCGCGCAGCACTGTGCGCGAGACGCCGAAGCGCATGGAGAGTTCCGCGTCATTGGGCAGCAGGGAGCCTTCCGCAATTCTGCCCGAGACGATGGCGCTGCCGAGTTCGGAGACCACATGGGCGTGGCTGTTCCGGCGTTTTCGCCCGCTTATCGTCGTTTCGAGCAGCCCCAAACAAGCCTCCCTTGGCAATTATGCCGGATGCGGTCCGGCCAGTCTCCTGTTTGAATACCAGATGATTGCGCGCTGCAACACGATGAAGACGAAAAGCAGCACGCCGATGACGATTTTCGTCCACCAGGAGGAAAGCGTCCCGTCAAAAACGATGTAGGTCTGGATCAAGCCCTGTATCAGAAGGCCGATGAAGGTTCCTGCCACAAGCCCCGTGCCGCCGGTTAGCAGAGTGCCGCCAATGACGACGGCGGCGATGGCGTCGAGTTCCACGCCCACCGTCGCCAGCGAATAACCTGACGAGGTGTAGAGCGTATAGACGATGCCGGCGAGACCGGAGAGGAAACCGGAAAGCGCATAGATGCCGATGGTCGTAGCCCCGATCGGCACGCCCATCAACTCGGCCGATTGCGGGTTGCCGCCAAGCGCATAGACATTGGCGCCGAAGCGGGTGCGGCTGGCGATCAGCATGCCGGCGGCAAAGACGAGAAGCATCAGCATGGCCAGTGCCGTCAGCCTGCCGCCGCCGGGAAAGCGATAATAAAAGCCCTGTATCGCATCGATGAAGGGATGCGAGATCGGCACGGACTGGGTGGAAATGAGGTAAGCCGCGCCGCGCGCCAGAAACATGCCCGCCAGTGTCACCACGAAGGGCGGGATCGACAGGAAGCGGATCATCGCCCCCATCAGGCAGCCAAACAGCGTCGAGACAACCAGCACGATGGCGAAGGCGAGCAGCGGGTGGATATTATAGGTGCCGACCATGACGGCGACGAAGACGCTGGTAAAGGCGATGACTGAACCGATGGACAGATCGATGCCGCCCGACAGGATGACGAAGGTCATGCCGACGGCCGCGATGCCGAGGAAGGCGTTGTCAGTCAGAAGGTTGCCGATCACCCGCGTGGAAAAGATCGCCGGATATTGCAGCACGCAGAGGAGATAGGCGATGACGAAGATCGTCAGCGTGGTGAGGAAGGGCAGGTTGCGGCTGTGGATCATCGCGCGGTTCCTTCCTTGGTCATGCCATTGGTGGCCGCCGGTTTGGCGTGTGGCTTCGGCGCTTTCACGAAGCCAAGCACCGTCATGATCGCCGGCGATTGTAGCGTCAGCACCACCATGATGATGCCGGCCTTGATGATGAGGTTGAATTCCGGCGGGAAGCCCGAGACGAGAATGCCGGTATTGATGGTCTGGATGATCAGCGCGCCGATCAGCGAGGCGGTGATGGAGAAGCGCCCGCCATTCAGCGAGGTTCCGCCGATGACCACGGCGAGGATGGCGTCCAGTTCCAGCCACAGCCCGGCATTGTTGGCATCCGCGCCACGAATATCGGCGGTGACGATCATGCCGGCGATGGCCGCGCAGAGGCCGGAAACCGCATAGACGAAGAACAGCAAGAAGCGCGCCCGCACGCCGGCAAGCGCTGCCGCGCGACGATTGATGCCGGTCGCCTCGATCAGGAAACCGAGCGCGCTTTTGCGCACCAGAAGCCCGATCGTGAGCGCCGCCGCCACCCAGATGATGACGGGCAGCGGAATGCCCGCGAACGAGCCGGAACCGATGGCGGAAAAGCTGTCGTTGTTGAAGGTGAGAATGACGCCTTCGGTGATGAGCTGGGCGATGCCGCGCCCCGCCACCATGAGGATCAGCGTGGCGATGATCGGCTGTATGTCGAGAAGGGCGACAAGCACGCCGTTCCACAGGCCACAGGCGACGCCCACTGCAAGCGAGATGACGATGACCGAAGGAATGGAATGGCCATTGCTGATGAGCGTGGCCGCGACCGCGCCGCAGATGGCGATGACGGCGCCGATGGACAGATCGATGCCCTTGGTGGCGATGACCAGCGTCATGCCGATGGTCAAAAGCGCGACCGGTGCGGCACGCACGAGAATATCCACCAGACTGCCATAGAGCCTGCCGTTCTGGAACGAGACATGCAGGAAACCCGGCGAAAGGATTGTTATCGCTGCCAGAATGATGAAGAGTGCGGCAAGCTGGGGAGCAAGCCTTTTGAAGCGTCGTGTCACAGCCACCATCACGCCGCCTCCGTTTTTGCCGCATCGGCAATCGCCCGCATGATGTTGTCGGCGGTCACTTCGCCGCCCTTCAATTCGCTGACATGGCGGCGGTCGGACAGCACGACCACACGATGGGCGACGGCGGTAAGCTCTTCCAGTTCGGAGGAGATGACCACGAGCGACATGCCCTCGCTGCAGAGTTTTTCGATCATTTTCAGGATTTCCGCATGCGCGCCGATATCGATGCCGCGTGTCGGCTCGTCGAGGATCAGCAGCCGGGGGTGGGTGGCGAGCCAGCGCGCCAGAATGGCCTTCTGCTGGTTGCCGCCGGACAGGAATTTGATCGGCCGGTTGGGATCGGCCGGGCGTATATCGAGCGACTTGATGAAGCTTTCGGCCAGTTCCGCTTTCTGCCGCCGCGACAGTGGTCGGGCCCAACCCTGCCGGGCCTGAAGCGCCAGCGCGATATTGTCGGTGACGGAAAAGTCGCCGATGATGCCATCGGTTTTGCGCTCTTCCGGACAGAAACCGAAACCGGCGGTGATGGCGGCTTCCGGCGAAGAAATCGCCACCGTCTGGCCGTCGATGACAGCCTTTCCGGTATCCGGCCGGTCGATGCCGAACAGCAGGAAGGCTGTTTCTGTCCGGCCAGAACCGAGCAGCCCGGCGACGCCGACGATTTCGCCGGGGCGGATGCCGAGATCGAAGGGGGCGATGCTGCCGCGTTTGCCATAACCTTCGAAACGGATCGGCGGCTCGCCCTCGGCAACCGTATCTTCGGTTGCCTGATGTTCATGGGTGATGTGCTGAAGCTCGCGGCCGAGCATCATCGAAATGAGTTCGGAACGGGGCAGGCTGCCGATATCCCGGGTGTCGACGAGGCGGCCGTTGCGCAGCACCGTCACCCGGTCGGCTATGTCATAGACCTGGTTGAGGAAGTGGGTGATGATGACGATGCCGATGCCGCGTGCGCGCAGGTTTCTCAAGACGCCGAACAGCATCTCGACCTCATGGGCATCAAGGCTGGCGGTCGGTTCGTCCAGCACCAGCACCTTGCCGGAAAGGTCGACGGCGCGGGCAATGGCGATGATCTGGCGAATGGCCACGGAATAGCTGGAAAGCAGCGCGTTGACGTCGATGGACAACCCGTATTGGGCAAGCAGCGCCTGCGATTTCTTCTGCATCGTGCCGCGGTCGATCAGCCCGAAGCGGCGGGGCTGGCGGCCGAGAAACAGGTTTTCGGCAACCGTCAGGTTTTCGAGAAGGTTCACTTCCTGATAGACCGTGCCGATGCCGAGCGTCTGCGCCTCGCCCACATTGGCGGGCGAAATCTCGCTTCCCTCCAGAAAGATCGAACCGCTGTCGCGGTGGTAAACCCCGGTCAGCATCTTGATCAGCGTCGATTTACCCGCGCCGTTTTCGCCCAGCAGGGCATGGATTTCACCATGTCCAAGCGAAAAATCGACGCCATCAAGCGCCGTGATCCCCAAAAAGGATTTGCCGATGGCGCGTGCTTCCAGAAGTGGTGCCGTTTCGGACATTGAGCAGATTCCGCATTGCGATGGGTCTTGATAAAGTGATTGCGTATGGGGCAAGTCGGTGCCGCAGATTTCTTCTCCCCGCCGGGGAGAAGGTGGCCCGAAGGGTCGGATGAGGGGGCTAGCCCTCGGTTTATCTTGACCCTTGCCCCCTCATCCCGCTGCCGCGACCTTCTCCCCGGCGGGGAGAAGAAGCAGGCCGCACCCGCTCGCTCCATAAAATCACTCAGTATCGGGCTTTCGCCTCTCGTTTAACGACCGAAAGAAACGGCGCAAACCAATGCGCCGTTCCTCCGAAGAAATGGCTCAGTACCCCAGGCCCTTCTTCGCCTCGTAGACCTTCATCGGATCATCGGACGCCGTGTAGAGCTTGGATTCGGTCTGAATCCACTTCGGCGGGGCCTTCTTGTCCTTCAGATAGGCTTCGAGCGCGTCGAAGGCAGGGCCGGCCATGTCAGGCGTCAGTTCGACGGTGGCGTTGGCTTCGCCGGCCGCCATGGCCTTGAAGATATCAGGCACGGCATCGATGGAAACGACCTTGATGTCGGTTCCGGGCTTGAGGCCAGCTTCCTTGATCGCCTGGATCGCGCCGACGGCCATGTCGTCATTGTGAGCGTAGACCGCACAGATATCCTTGCCGCCGCCTTCGGCCTTGATGAAGCTTTCCATCACTTCCTTGCCCTTGGTGCGGGTGAAGTCACCCGTCTGCGAGCGCGCGATCTTGATGTTCTTGTGCGAGGCAATCGCCTCTTCGAAGCCCTTTTTGCGGTTGATGGCGGGCGAAGAGCCGGTCGTGCCCTGCAATTCAACGACCTTGCAGTCCTTGGAACCGACATCCTTGACCAGCCAGTCGCCGGCAACCTTGCCTTCATGAACCTGATCGGAGGTTACGGCGGTGAGGTAAAGATCGTCCGACGCCTCGATCTGGCGGTCGAGCAGGATGACAGGGATTTTTTCTTCCTTGGCTTCCTTCAGCACGGCGTCCCAGCCGGTTGCGACGACCGGAGCGATCAGGATCGCGTCGACGCCCTGCGCGATGAAGCCGCGAACGGCCTTGATCTGGTTTTCCTGCTTCTGCTGCGCGTCGGCGAATTTCAGCGTGACGCCGCGCTTTTCGGCCTGCTGTTTGGTGACGGTGGTTTCAGCCGCGCGCCATCCGGATTCCGAGCCGATCTGCGAGAAGCCGACGGTAAGCGATTGTGCGGAAACACTGGATGCAAGGCATGCGGAAACGGCGACAGTGAATGCCGCAAGAGCTTTTCTCATCTTATCCTCCCAGAGATGATGTCAGCGTGACGGCGACACTATGAGCATATAGTAATACTCTTGAAAAGTGGTTTTTTAGCCTTTTCACAATTTGGCTTTCACGAACTGAGACTAAATTTTGTCATAAAATACAATAAATCAATGGTTTGGGTGGAAATAAATTATACTCTTTCCCTGTTTGAACACGCCGAAAATGGCCCGCGATGTGGCTTGACAGTCAATGACGGCATCTAATAGTAATATAAATAAAGATATCAGACTGAGGCGGAGTGCCGGGCCATCGGGCCAGACGCATTCCGGTAAGGCAGGGAGGAAGAGGCCGTTGCGCGACGCCGGTATCATCGTAAATGCCGAAAAATATTCGGCTAAAGCCGAAGAACAGCCCCAAATCACTCGTCTGGGGCTGCTCTGTCGGTTATGCGTGATCTCCGAAAGCTGATTCCATTTTCCTTGCGCACAACATAAGCTTGGCGCATTTCGTAATATTTTACCGTTGGCCACTTCCGGCTGGAGACCCGCATCATGACTACATCCGACAATCTTCCCGCAACCCAGGGCAAGGGAGGCAAGCTTCGCTCGCGCGCGTGGTTCGACAATCCCGCTAACGCGGATATGACCGCGCTTTATCTCGAGCGTTACATGAACTTCGGTCTCAGCCAGGCCGAGCTTCAGTCCGACCGCCCGATCATCGGCATTGCGCAGACCGGTTCGGACCTTTCGCCCTGCAACCGCCACCATCTGGAACTGGCGAACCGCCTGCGCGAAGGCATCCGTGAAGCGGGCGGCATCGCCATCGAATTCCCGGTGCATCCGATCCAGGAAACCGGCAAGCGCCCGACCGCCGGTCTCGATCGTAACCTTGCCTATCTCGGCCTCGTGGAAGTGCTTTACGGCTATCCGCTCGATGGCGTCGTCCTGACCATCGGCTGCGACAAGACCACGCCTGCCTGTCTTATGGCGGCGGCCACCGTCAACATTCCGGCCATCGCCCTTTCCGTCGGTCCCATGCTGAACGGCTGGTTCCGTGGCGAGCGCACCGGTTCCGGCACCATCGTGTGGAAGGCGCGCGAATTGCTGGCGAAGGGCGAGATCGATTATCAGGGCTTCGTCAAGCTCGTCGCCTCGTCGGCTCCCTCCACCGGCTATTGCAACACCATGGGCACGGCGACGACCATGAACTCGCTGGCCGAAGCGCTCGGCATGCAGCTTCCGGGCTCCGCCGCCATCCCGGCGCCTTACCGCGACCGTCAGGAAGTCTCCTACCTTACCGGCCTGCGCATCGTCGAAATGGTGAAGGAAGACCTGAAGCCTTCCGATATCATGACCAAGGATGCCTTCATCAACGCCATCCGCGTCAACTCGGCCATCGGCGGCTCCACCAATGCGCCGATCCATCTGAATGGCCTTGCCCGCCATGTCGGCGTCGAGCTGACGGTGGATGACTGGCAGACCTATGGCGAAGATGTGCCGCTGCTCGTCAACCTGCAGCCGGCAGGCGAATATCTCGGCGAGGATTATTACCATGCCGGCGGTGTTCCCGCTGTCGTCAATCAGCTGATGAACCAGGGACTGATCATGGAAGACGCCATGACCGTCAACGGCAAGACCATCGGCGAAAACTGCCGTGGCGCGATCATCGAAGACGAGAAGGTCATCCGTCCCTATGAGCAGCCGCTCAAGGAACGTGCCGGCTTCCGCGTCCTGCGCGGCAACCTGTTCTCCTCCGCCATCATGAAGACGAGCGTGATCTCGGAAGAGTTCCGCAACCGTTACCTCTCCAACCCGAACGACCCGGAAGCCTTCGAAGGCCGCGCCGTGGTGTTTGACGGTCCGGAGGACTACCATCACCGCATCGACGATCCGTCGCTGAAGATCGACGCCAACACTATCCTCTTCATGCGCGGCGCCGGTCCCATCGGTTACCCGGGTGCGGCGGAAGTGGTTAACATGCGCGCGCCCGATTATCTTCTGAAGGAAGGCGTCAATTCGCTGCCCTGCATCGGCGATGGTCGTCAGTCCGGCACGTCGGGCAGCCCGTCCATCCTCAACGCTTCGCCCGAAGCGGCGGCCGGCGGCGGTCTCGCCATCCTGCAGACGGGCGACCGCGTCCGCATCGACGTGGGCCGCGGTAAGGCGGATATCCTGATTTCCGGCGAGGAACTGGCCAAGCGTTACGAGGCGCTTTCCGCCGAGGGCGGTTACAAGTTCCCCGATCACCAGACGCCATGGCAGGAAATCCAGCGCGGTATCGTCAGCCAGATGGAAACCGGCGCGGTTCTGGAACCGGCCGTGAAGTATCAGCGCATCGCCCAGACCAAGGGCCTGCCGCGCGACAACCACTAAGACAAGGCAGTTTTTGCCGACCGCGTTTTAATCGGCCCCGGGGTAAAACCCGGGGCCGAAACATTTTGGATACCGTGCTTCGCAACCGCGTGAACCGTGCGGGCGGCCGAAGGGCGCGATAGCCTCATTGCTTACCTGCTTACTTCCCCGATGGGGCTGGCGGCTTTCCCAGATATGGCAGGAAGAACATGTAAAGCCCGCTGAGAACAAGCAAAGTCAACGGCACCAGCGGAGCAAAGACGATCACCGGTGGCGTCGGGCCGAAGGCCATCGAAGCGAAGTTCGCCAGAATGGTGACGGTCAGCAGAATGCCCAGCCACCGATGGCCCTGCCTTATCCAGTTTCGCAAGATCAAAGTCGCCCCCAAGAAAAAACATCCATGATGGAATGTGACACATCGGCGCTTCAGCGGGCCTGAACGAGCTTCCAGCCATTGCCGGAAGGATCGCGGAAGCTCGCATCCACCGAGCCGTAGCGGGCGATCGGTTCCTGGGTGAATTCGACGCCGCGTTTGTGCATGGCGTCAAAGGCTTTCTGGCAATCCTCGACCACCAGAACCAGCGGCGGCATGGCGCCTTTGGCCACGGCTTCATTCAGATCCTGTGCCGTCGCTTCATCAACGGTCGGGGCCTGCGGCCGAAACAGGCCCAGCTGGAAATCCGGCTGGTCCGGGTGCTGCACGGTCAACCAGCGATAATCGCCGTTGCGTGCGTCCGTATGCAGACGAAATCCGACTTTTTCGACATAAAATTGCAGCGCTTCGTCCTGGTCATGAACATAAAGGCCGACAAGTTGAACACCATTTTTCATGAGCTATCTCCCTTTCACTCACCGTGCCTACCGCTTTCCGTTCGCCGGCGCTTCTCCGAAACTGCGATTGTGAGATGGGGACGATGCGCGGCGCTGACGAAGCAATGGGGAACCTGCTCAAGCTCGGCAGGCAAAAGCCGCATCCTGCGCCGCAATTCACTCGGGTTTTCCCCCGTCACGTCGCGGAAAACACGGCCGAACGTGCCGATGCTGTTCCAGCCGGTTTGCAGCGCGATGTCGATGATCGGAAGGTCCGTGTCACGCAACAGCGCCACGGCGCGCTCCACGCGGCGGGTCAGCAGATAGCGGTGAGGGGGTATGCCGAAAGCATCGCGAAACGATCTCGCGAAGTGCGCCTGCGAGGCACCGCTGACGCTTGCAAGGCGTGAAACAGGCCAAGCCTCATGGGGCGCCGCGTCCATATGATCCTTGGCCCGCAGAAGGCGGCGCAACAGTTGCAAGTCTCTGTTCGCAGAGTTCTTTTCGGGCCGGCGCATGCGGCAATCATTGAATGAACCGGCGGTGCTTGGCAAGGTTCATACCCGCAAGCCGCTGTGAATGGCTCAGATCACCGGATAAAGCGACCAGAAGAACAGTTCATATTCCTGATCGCGGTCGTCATCGTGCGACTCGTCATCGGGTCTGCGCGGTGTTTTGTCCTGAAACTCGGTCTCCACCCGCTCATTGACGACGGGCATCCTTCGGCCGATGCCAAAGAGGTCAAAGGAGAGCATGTTGAACCCTGCTACCATGGCCATTTCCCTTCTTCACGCGAGTTAACGTAGCGTTAAGTTTCGCGCGTTGCCATGATTTCGTCAAGATTGGTCGAAGAATTTGTCTACCATTTTTAACAACAATGTCGTGACTGACATTCCAACGCTGCCGGATTTGGCGCAACGAACGTTTATTAACGGCGTTAGACGCCGTTGGCAGGGGTGTCAGAATAGACCTTTTCAGTCGCTTCCAGTGCGGAATCGGCATCTGCGGCATGGCCGAGGCTCTTCAGGGCGCTGGAGAAGGCCGCGATATTGGCTTTCACCGCCTCCGGATGCGCCCTCCGACCGGTGTGATTGAGCCTTATCAGCCGTTCCGCGCCGGGGCCGACACCGGCGGAAATATCTGCGCCGTGCTTTTGGGATGCAGCAGCGAGGAACGCCTTTGCTTCCACGGTATCCGGCAGGATCGCCGTGGAAACGAGGGCGGAGGCGTGTGTCTCCTCCACCCAGGTCGGGATACCGAGCGCCCTGATGCCATTCCGGGTGGCGGCCGCCGCCCTTTCGTGACGTTCGTTGGCGGATGCCAGACCTTCCGTCTCTATCCGGTCGAGGGCGGCCTCCAGCGCGTAGAATTCCAGTGGAGCAGGCGTTCCGGGCAGCGCGCCCCGGCCGGCATCGAGCCAGAGTTTTTTCTGGTCCAGAAGCGAGAGCATGGAGTTTTCCGGCGCCTCACCATGCGAAAGAAGTTCCCACGCTTTTTCGCTGACGGAAATGGCGGAAACCCCCGCCGGGCCGGCCAGCGCCTTTTGCGGGCCGATGACGGCGATATCGAGACCCAGCCGGTCGACCTCGAAGGCATGGCCGCCGATGGAGGCGACGGCATCGACAAGGGTCACGATGCCCCTTTGCCGAGCGAGCGCGGCAATGGCGGGCAGGGGGTTGAGAATGCCGCTTGCCGATTCCGCATGGACGATAGCGAGAAGATCGAAGCCCGGACCCTCGTTCAGCGCCCGTTCCACCTCCTCCAGCGTGACCGGCTTTGCCGGGCTGGCGGTCAGGTTGCGCACCGTCGCACCGCCTCTCGCGAGCCAGCCGCCGAACCATGCGCCATAGGGGCTGGTAACGATGTTGAGCGCTCTAAGACCCGGTCGGGCAAGGCTTGTCGCCGCCGCCTCAAGCGCCAGCACGGCTTCCGCTTGTATGAGAAGGACGTCGTTGCCCGTGCCCATCAAGGCTGCCAATCGATCAGCCAGAATGGCGTAACGCTCCGCGGGAAAAGCGGGTGGGTCGAGCAGCAATGCATAATCCGGAACGGGCATGTCTTTTCCTTACGTGGCAATGGTCAGGCGCGGTGCGGCGTCGATCAGGGTTCTGGCGGTCGAGGATTGCGGCGCCGAGACGATATTTCCCGTCCTGCCGATTTCAACGATCCGCCCCGCTTCCATGATGGCGACGCGGTGGCAGACGGCGCGGATGACTGCGAGATCATGGGAAACGAAAATACAGGACACGGCCGTCTCCCGCTGTATTTCCACCAGCAGTTCGAGGATTTGCCGGCGAACCGAAACATCGAGCGCGGAGACGGCTTCGTCCAGAATGAGAAGCGACGGTTTGAGTGCAATCGCCCGTGCAATCGCGACACGCTGCCTTTGGCCGCCGGAAAGCTTGAAGACCGAGCGGCCGGCATAGCTGGCTGGCAGGCCGACGCGCTCGAGAAGGCGGCGTATTTCCGCCGCACGCTCGCGTCTGTTGACCATGCGATGGATGCGCAACGGTTCGCTGATGGCATCCTCGACGCTGGCGCGCGGATTGAAGGCGCCATGCGTGTCCTGAAACACCATCTGCATATGCCGGCGGGCGGCGCGAAGCTTGCCGCCGTCAAGCGCCAGCCAGTCAAGGCCTTTGAAATGGATCGTGCCTTCATCGGCCGGGATCAGCCGCATCAGAATGCGCGCCAGCGTCGATTTCCCGCAGCCGGAGGGACCGGCAAGTCCCAGGGTCTCGCCGGGCTGAAGCGAAAAGGAGATGTCGGAAAGCGCCGCCACCGTTCTTGCGCCGGTGCGATAGGTTTTCGATAGTCCGTCGACGCTCAGAAGGGCTTCGTTCATGACGCGGCCTCGCTGATGAACGGTGGCGTGGAAAGATCGAGATAATCGGCAAGCAGCGCACGCGTATAGTCATGGCTGGGTGCGGAAAGCACCCGCCGCGTCGGGCCGTGTTCCACCAGCAGCCCCGCGCGCAGAACCGCGATCTCGTCGGCAAGGCTGGAGGCGAGGCCGATATCATGGGTGATGAAGACCAGCGTCTTGTTTTCCTGCCGCACCAGATCGTCCAGCAGCGTGGCGATTGCGGCCTGACTGCCCGTATCGAGCGCGCTCGTGGCCTCGTCGGCAACCAGGATCGAAGGACTGGCGGCAATGGCGGCGGCAATCGCCACGCGCTGCCTTTGGCCGCCGGAAAGCTGGTGCGGATAGGCGGTGAGCAGATGGGAAGGGTGCGGCAGCCGCACCCGGTCCAGAAGGTCGCGGGCAAGATCGCGCGCTTGCCTCCATGACAGGCCGAGATGCCGCACGGCGCCTTCCGCCACCTGTTCGCCGATTGTGAGAACCGGGTTGAGTGTCGCGCCGGTATCCTGAAAGATCGTGCCGATATCGCGCCCCGGCTGTGGCCTGGCGTGAAACAGGCCGTTATCGCGGCTCCAGGAAATATCGCCGGAAACCCGCGCATTGCCGGGAAGAAGCCCGGCAATGGCTCTGCCGAGCGTGGATTTTCCCGAACCGCTTTCGCCGATGATCGCCAGCCTTTGCCCCTGCCGGATCGTCAGCGAGACATTCTGCAAGGCCGGCGCATCGCCTGCCGCATAAAAAACGCTGAGATCGTCGATCCGGCACAGCGCATTTCCGCTCATGGCGCTAGCCTCCTCGTCGCCATCGCCCTGTTGATGCCTTCGCCGAGAAGATAAACGCCGAGAACCGTGACCAGAAGGCCGATGCCGGGGATGACGGACAAAAACGCGGCCGAGCGCAGGACGTTGCGTCCTTCGGCGATCATAGAACCCCAGGTGACGATATTGGGATCGCCAAGCCCGAGAAAGGACAGCGCCGCTTCGGTAAGAATGGCTGCCGCGACAATGATGGCGGCCAACGCCAGAACGGGCGGCAGAGCGTTGGGCAGGATTTGCCGGAAGGCGATCTCCAGCGGATGCATGCCGATGGCGCGGGCGGATTGCACGTAGTCGCGCTCGCGGATGCTCAACACCTGCGCCCGCATCAGCCGCGCGGGATCCGCCCATGCGCCGAGCGCAATGGCGAGAATGACGATGGGCATGGAAGGTCCGATGGTGCTGACGAAGGCAAGCGCGAGCAGGAAATTCGGCACGATCTGGAAAGCGTCGGTGACGCGCATCAATGCTTCGTCCACGAGGCCGCCCGCAAAACCGGCGATGGTGCCGATGACGGTGCCGATCACCAGCGCGGCGGCGGCGGCGCCCATGCCGACGAGCAGGGAGGCCTGCGCGCCATGGGCAAGCTCGGCCAGCACATTGCGGCCCAGCCGGTCGGTGCCCAGCGGCAGGGTGGCATCCGTAAAGGGCGCGATCAGCGGTTCGCCGACAATGGCCAGCGGGTCGCCCGGAAAGAGGAGGGGGGCGGCAAGCGCCGCCACGGCAAGCAGCACCAGAATGATGGTGCCCGTGGCGCCTTCGAAACTGCGCAGCAGCCGGAGAGCGAAACTCATGCCTGTCTCTCCCCGCTGCCGATGCGCGGATCGAGAACGGCATAGACAATATCGACGGCGAGATTGACGAGAATGACGAAGACGGCGCTTGTCAGAATAATGCCCATCAAAAGCGGCGTGTCGCGGCCGCTGACCGCCTCCTGCGCCAGCCGGCCGAAACCGGGAATGGCGAAGACGCTTTCGATCACCACGCTGCCGCCCAGCATGGTTGCAGCCTGCAGGCCCAGCACGGTGACAAGCGGAAGAGCGGCGTTGCGCGCGACATGGCGCAGCACGATCCGCCGTTTGGAAAGCCCCTTGGATTGCGCAAAAAGCACGAAATCCAGCGGCCAGACCGCCGCCATGGCAGTGCGCATGACGCGCAGGAACAGCGCGAGATAAATGAGGCCGAGGCTGGCGACCGGCAGCACGAGATGGCGGGCAATATCGAGCGCCCGTGCAAATCCCTGCTTGCCCGAGGCGATGGTTTCGATGCCTGAGGTGGGCAGCCATTTGAGTTGAACGGCAAAGACGATGGCCAGCACAAGGCCGAGCCAGAAGCCGGGCGTGGCGTAAAGTGCCAGCGAAAGCGTTGAAAGCACGCGATCCGTCAGCCCCCCGGGACGTGCGCCGGCCACGATGCCAAGCCCGGTGCCGAGGATGAAGGCGAATGCGGTGGCGCTGCCCATCAGGAGAAGCGTGTTCGGCAGCCGCTCGAGGATCAACCCCAGCACCGGTCGGTCGAAGGCAAGGGACCAGCCGAGATCGAGCCGCAGCACCGAGCTGGCATAGAGCCAGAAACGGGCAAATACCGAACCGTTCAGGCCGTATTGTTCGCGCAACACATCCCTGAGCCCGGCATCGCCGCCGCCAATGGAGACGAGATAGGCGTCCACCGCGTCTCCGGATGCATTTTCAAGCAGGACGAAAGTGAAGATGAGAACGATCAGCAGCACCGGAATGGCGCTGACTGCTCTTCGCTTCAGCAATGTTACTGCACGCTTCACGATGCGTCCTTACGTATCGACCGCCGTATCCGCCCAGTTGGAAACGGCCCAGCGGGGATTGCTGGCGACATGTTTGACGGTATCGCGCGCCACCGTGATGAAGCCCCATTCGGCAACGTTGATCAGCGGCAGATCGGCGGCGACCTGCTTCTGGAAATCCTTGTAAAGCGCCGTGCGCGCGGCGGTATCGACCGTTATCGCCGCCTTGTCGATCAATTCGTCCAGCGTCTTGTTCTCGTAACCGCCCTGGTTGGAGAAGCCGACGCCCGCCGGAATGCCGGAACGCACGAGAATGGTGGTGGAAATTGCCGGGTCGCCGCGGAAGACCGGCGGCGCGATGGCGAGGTCGAAGGCATGATCGGTGTAGACGGCCTTCTGGTGAGCGGCTGAATCATTGTTGACCAACTCGGCATCGATGCCGATTTCCTGCAACGCCTGACGAAGATAGGAGCCGAACTGCCTCGTTTCGTTGAAATAGGGCGCCGGCAGAAGTTTCAGCGAGAAACGTGTTCCGTTCGGGCCGCGCGCATAACCCGCCTCGTCCAGCAGGGCATTGGCCTTGGCCACATCGAAATCATAGGTCTCGACATTGTCGGTGTAGAATTCAGGGGCGTTCTTCGGCACCGGGCCTGTGGATGCCGTGGCGTAACCAAGGAAGACCTTGTCGATGACGAATTTTTTGTCGATGGCGTGGGCGATGGCCTTTCTGACCTTGAGATCGGCCAGTTCCTTGCGGCGATGGTTGACTTCGACCACCAGCTGATAGGTCAGCGCCTCGTAACCATCGGCAATGACCTTGATGCCAGGCACCTTCGAGATGCGGTCGAGATCGGCCAGAGGCACGGCCGAAAAGGCGGCGAGCTGAATTTCCTCTGCTTCGAGCGCGGAGGCCGCACCCGCCCGGTCCGGCAGGACGCGGTAGATGATCTCTTCGAGCTGCGGTTCGTCCTTGCCCCAGTAATTGGGATTGCGGGTCAGGCGGTAATATTCACCGGGCTTGTATTCGGCAAAGACGAAAGGCCCGGTGCCGACCGGCTTGGTATTGGCCGGGTTGGTAGCGATATCGGTGCCTTCATAAAGATGTTTCGGCACGACGCTGGTAACGACCGGCAGCGCGTTGCGGATGAGCTGGAAGGGTGTCGGCTTGGAGAAGCGGAAGATCGCCGTGTGTTCATCCGGCGTGTCCACCTTCTCGAGATTGGCGAAGACCAGCCGTCCGAGATTCTGCAGCGGTTTCCAGATGGAGAGCGCCGAAAAGGCGACATCCGCCGAGGTGAACGGCTTGCCGTCATGCCAGGACACGCCTTCGCGCAGCTTGAAAGTGGCGCTGAGACCGTCATCCGATCCCTGCCATTCGGTCGCAAGCCGCGGCATGAGCCCGTCCTTGCCATCGAAGGAGGCCTCGGCCAGCGGCTCGACGATCTTGCTGGCAATATAAAACACGCCGTTTGAGGCGACGATCGCCGGGTTGAGGTTCTTCGGCTCCGAATCGGCCGCGACGATCAGCCTTCCGCCGGGTGCCGCCTGTTGCGCGGCGGCGATGCCCGCCAAACCCGTGGTTGCGGCAAGAAGGAGTGACGTCTTGAGAAGCGAGCGACGGGACAGGTGGACAGGCGACATGATTCACTCCGGAAACGAGGGCTGGGCGGGCCTTTCCACTTGGTCCGCGGCGGCCGATCTTAAGACTGCAACCTCGGCAGTGTCCACGTTAATTCGCGGGCTTTACAGCAATGATTTTACGTTGCGTGGGCCTTTGCGGAAACAATATGCTTTCTGGCGGCAATGCGCTTTTCTCGTGCTGCGGTCCTGCCGGCGGCGATGTTCCGGAAAATTGATTTAACGCAATGAAATTAGGTGGTTGGGACACCGGCGTTTCGGCCGTGTGTGTCCCGTTGCGCCTGTGGGCGGAGCGAAAATCTGCCGCGGCGGCCCCGTTTGGAAAGGGGTAATTAACCTTTATTTTCTATTTCAGGGAGACCGAAATATGTACGTTTATGATGAGTGTGCACGCTGCCATGAGTTTCTCCCGATCCAGATTCCAGAATTCGTCCAATAGCGTAGGGGAGGGGAGCGAGAAGGCTCGTCATGCCGGCGGCCAGTCGGTTGCCGGTCAGCAGACGGCGGGAATGAAGGCGGGCGCGGCATCCCGGCCGAATGCCGATGTCAGCGCAGCCGATGCCATTGAAGGCCGCGCCGAGATGCCCGGCTGGCAGAATGCTTTCGTGCTCGGCCCGAATGTGCGTTTCACCCGCACGCCGGAAAGCGCCTTTGCCCGGCGCATGCCGGTCGAGACACCCAATATTCCGGAAGAGGAAATGCCGGCTGTAGCGCTGCCTGAAACGGTGGAGCAGGAAGCGGCGGCTGCGCAGCAGAAGGTTGCTCCTGTCTCCCAACCGGTCGTGAAACCGGCGGAGCAGCGCGTGCCGCCGCCGCGCATGCCGTTTCTGCCGCAGCCGCCGGAGGCCCGGGGCGCCAGGGCGCTGACTTACAAATTGCGGCTGGAGCTTGCCCGCAAGCAGGCGGAGGAGGCGGCTGCCGCTGCGCAGATGCCGGTTCAGGAGGGTATCTCCGTAGCCGTGGAAGCGCCTGTGCCGCAGGCATCCCCGTCGGTTCACCCGCAATCCGTCGCGCCTGCTGTCGAGGCCGCTCAGGCCGCCATTCCGGCTTTCGCCGCCCATCTGCCGGATGAGCTTTTCTGGGAAGTGATGACGCTCGATCTGCCGGGCGGTGCCGGCGAGGGCGTTTCTGCGTCCACGCGCGCCGTTCTTGCAAATTCGGTCGTCACGGCGCCAGCGATAGTCGCGCCGGCAGCCGTCTTGTCGCCGGCAGCGGCTGCGATCGTGCTTTCGTCCGAACCTCCGGTCGTCACCGTGCCGGGCGGTTCCGCAATCCGGCTTTACCGCGAGATCGGCGTGCGCCAGTCCGTCGTTCCTGCCGCCCTTCCGGCGGTAGAACAGGAAGTCGCGCCGCTGCCCGTCGCGGAAGCGCCGATGGTTGTCGAAACGCCGAGACCTGTGGAGCAGGTTCAGCCGGTTGAGAGAGTTGCGGCCGAGCCGCGCTTCACGCCGCGCGCGCCCATCCAGGCCTCGCAGCCGATGTTCCGCGAAGCTCCGGTTTTTGCCGAAGGGGAATATGAGTACCCCTCCATCGATCTTCTGCAGGAGGCCCGCGTCCAGCAGACCACGACCATGACGCCGGAAGCGCTGGAGCAGAGCGCCGGGCTTCTCGAAAGCGTGCTGGAGGATTTCGGCATCAAGGGCGAGATCATCGATGTCCGTCCGGGCCCCGTCGTCACGCTGTATGAGTTCGAACCCGCCCCCGGCGTCAAGTCCTCGCGCGTCATCGGTCTCTCGGACGATATCGCCCGCTCCATGTCGGCGCTCTCGGCCCGCGTCGCCGTCGTGCCCGGCCGCAATGTCATCGGCATAGAACTGCCGAATCCGGTGCGTGAGACGGTTTATCTGCGCGAGTTGATCGAAGCGACCGATTACGCTGAAACCCGCCAGAAGCTTGCGCTTTGCCTCGGAAAGACCATCGGCGGCGAACCTGTCATCGCCGAACTGGCGAAGATGCCGCACCTTCTGGTCGCCGGCACCACCGGCTCCGGCAAGTCGGTTGCCATCAACACCATGATCCTTTCGCTGCTCTATCGTCTGAAGCCGGAAGAGTGCCGTCTCATCATGGTCGATCCCAAGATGCTCGAGCTGTCCGTTTATGACGGTATTCCGCATCTGTTGACGCCTGTGGTTACCGATCCGAAAAAGGCGGTCATGGCGTTGAAGTGGGCCGTGCGCGAAATGGAAGACCGTTATCGCAAGATGTCGCGTCTCGGCGTGCGCAATATCGACGGCTACAATGCAAGGGCCGCTGCTGCCCGCGCCAAGGGCGAGACGGTGTTCTGCAACGTGCAGAGTGGTTTTGACCGCGCCACCGGCGAGGCGGTCTACGAGCAGGAGGAAATGGACCTCACGGCCATGCCTTATATCGTCGTCATCGTCGACGAAATGGCCGACCTGATGATGGTGGCCGGCAAGGAAATCGAAGGTGCGATCCAGCGTCTGGCGCAGATGGCGCGTGCGGCCGGCATCCATCTCATCATGGCAACCCAGCGCCCGTCGGTAGATGTCATCACCGGTACGATCAAGGCGAACTTCCCGACCCGTATCTCCTTCCAGGTGACCTCGAAGATCGACAGCCGCACCATCCTTGGTGAACAGGGCGCGGAACATCTGCTCGGCCAGGGCGATATGCTGCACATGATGGGCGGCGGCCGCATCGCCCGCGTCCACGGTCCCTTCGTTTCGGATGAGGAAGTGGAAAAGGTGGTCGCGCATCTGAAGACGCAGGGACGTCCGGAATATCTCGGCACCGTTACCGAAGACGCCGACGAAACCGACGAAGAGGCGGAAGAGGAAGCCGCTGTTTTCGACAAGACCGCCATGGGTGAGGACGACAGCGACGATCTCTATGAAAAGGCCGTCAAGGTGGTGATGCGCGACAAGAAGTGCTCCACATCCTATATCCAGCGCCGCCTGTCTGTCGGTTATAACCGTGCCGCTTCGCTGGTCGAGCGCATGGAACAGGAAGGCATTGTCGGGCCTGCCAACCATGTCGGCAAACGTGCGATTATCGCCGGCGAACGCTCTTCTTACGATGCCATGGGAGCGGAAGACTGATTGAGCCTTCGGGGCGCGCGATATTCGATTGCAAAAACGCGCCCCGTGAATAGCTTGTGCGGCATGGATTCTGGAATTGGGAGGATTCCCTCATGGCGCACAGCAATGAAAAAGCCACCGTTCTGGCGAGCCTGGGTGAGCTGGAGCGGTTTTGCCGCACCGTTTTTCTGGCCGCTGGCACCGATGACGAAACGGCCGATGCGGCGACCCGCGCCATGATGCATGGCACAAGGCTTGGTGTGGACAGCCACGGTGTGCGCTTGCTCGCGCATTATATCACCGCGCTCGAAGGCGGGCGTCTCAATCGGCGGCCGCAGATCCGCCGCGTTTCGGGCTTCGGCGCGGTGGAGACGATCGACGCCGACCACGCCCATGGCGCCCGCGCCACCTATGCGGCCATGGACAGCGCCATGACGCTCGCGGAAAAATTCGGCATTGGCGCGGTGGCGATCCGCAACTCATCGCATTTCGGCCCGGCCGGCGCTTATGCGCTGGAAGCGGCGCGGCAGGGCTATATCGGCCTCACCTTCTGCAACTCCGACAGTTTCGTGCGCCTGCACGATGGCGCCATGCGTTTCCACGGCACCAATCCCATCGCCATCGGTGTGCCGGCATCGGACGATATGCCCTGGCTGCTGGATATGGCCACCAGCGCGGTGCCCTATAACCGTGTCCTGCTTTACCGGAGCCTCGGCCAGCAATTGCCGCAAGGTGTTGCCTCTGACGGCGACGGCGTCGATACCCGCGATCCCCATGCCGTTGAAATGCTTGCCCCGGTCGGCGGCGAGTTCGGTTTCAAGGGGGCCGCACTTGCGGGAATGGTCGAGATTTTCAGCGCTGTTCTCACGGGCATGAAACTCAGCTTCGATATCGCTCCCATGGGCGGGCCGGATTTTTCCACGCCGCGCGGGCTTGGGGCTTTCGTTCTGGCGCTGAAGCCGGAAGCCTTCCTGGAGCGCGAGGTGTTCGACGAGGGCATGAAACGTTATCTCGAGGTCCTGCGCGGATCTCCCGTGCGGGAAGATTGCAAGGTGATGGCGCCGGGTGACCGGGAGTGGGCGGTGGCGGCAAGGCGGGAAAGGGAAGGGGCTCCTGTCGATCCCGTCACGCGGGCGGCCTTCTCGGAGCTTGCCGTAAAATTCTCAGTCAACCCGCCTGCTTATCATTAAAGCGGCCTGCGGCTGACGGCGGTGTTCCGCCGTCATCCCGTGTTCAGGCGGGTCGCAGCAGCATATTCGGGCGCGGATAGGGCGCTGCCGTTGCGCCCAGCCTTTCGGCCCCGATGGGACGACCGATATAATAACCCTGCGCGTAGTCGATTTCCATCTGACGCACGAGCCTCAGCTGTTCCTCGGTCTCGACGCCTTCGATCAGGATCCTGTGGCCGCGGTTGCGGATGAGGCGGATCATGTCCTGCAGCATCGCCCGGCCCCGCGGGGTCTTGCTGTCGTGCAGGAAGGAGCGGTCGATCTTGACGGTATCGAAATCCGTCATGCGCAGCCAGGAAAGGCCGGCAAAACCCGTTCCGAAATCATCCAGCCAGATATTGATGCCGAGCGTTTTCAGGTCGTTCAGACAACGCAGCACGTCCGAATGCATTTCCATGTCGACGCCTTCTGTGATTTCGAAGGCAAGCCTGTTGCCGGCAATTCCCGCCTCCACGAGAATGGCGGCCACCGAGGTGGCGAAACCCGGATTTTTCAATTGCATCGGCGACACGTTGACACTGACGACCGCCACCTTGTCATCGGCCAGTATCTGCTTGCAGACGGTCTTGATGGTCCACAGGCCCAGTTCCATGATCGTGCCGGTGCGTTCGGCAATCGGAATGAAAATACCGGGTGCGACTGGATTGCCATCCAGCAGGCGAAGCCGCATCAGCGCTTCGACCCCTGCGGTCTCATTGGTCGAAACGTTGAGAATAGGCTGATAGACGAGGGAAACGAGATCTTCAGCGACAGCGATTTTCAGCAGGGCGGCAATGTTTTCCGTCTCGTCGCTGGTCTGCGGATCGTCCGGGTCGAACAGCTTCATGCAGTTGCGGCCATTGCCCTTGGCGATATAGAGCGCGCGGTCGGCCTCGTTGATGATCTTTTCCAGCTTGCCGTCCGCGTTGGGACGGGTGAAGGACGCACCGATGCTGACGGTGACGATGAAGGTGCCATCCCGGCGCTGGTCATGCGCAAGCGACAGGTCTTCAACGGTGTGGCGGATCGTCTCGGCAAGCTCACCCACCTGCTGCTTGGATTTGAACGGCGCCAGCACGATGAATTCCTCACCGCCATAGCGGCCAATGGAAGCGCCGTGTTCGGTGATCGCATCCTGCAGGGCGTTGCCCACCGTCACCAGGCATTTGTCGCCTTCCTGGTGGCCGTAACGGTCGTTGTATTTTTTGAAGAAGTCGACATCGATCAGGAAAACGGCAAAGCCTTCTTCCTTCCTGATCCAGTTGTCCCACAGCAGGCGCAGATGGTGGTCGATGGCGCGGCGGTTCTGCAGGCCCGTCAGGGAATCGGTATTGGAAAGCCGCAGCAGCGCCTGGCCACGTTCGTCAGCCGCCTTCTGCTGGGCCTTCGCCTCCAGCCCGTTGACGAAGACGTGGTAGCGCTCGCGGTTCAGGTTCCAGTTTACGTAAGATGTGAAGACGAAACACGATATGTAGAATGTGCCGAAGGCGAACTTGTAGAAGCTGTCTTCGGGAAACTGCGTTGCCGCCAGAAAATAGGTGACGAGAATAATGCCTGAAGACACCAGCGACAGATGGAAGCGGAAGGTGAAAAACAGATTGGCGCCCATCATGAAGATCGCGCCGAAAACCATGTAATAGGACATGTTTTCGGTATTGTCGGTCAACAGCGACGGCAGCAGCCAGCCGATATAGCCCATGACGAGAGCGGTGGCGCAGGTGAGATCGAGCGCCGTGGTGCTGACGCCCTTGCTTAGCTGAATCTCCAGTGTCAGCAGGGATGACAGCACAACAATCAGGCGTGCGATAATGGTGTAAAAAGCGACGTCGGGTATCAGAATAATGTCGGTTGCGGCAAACAGCAGATAGATGAAGACAGCGGTCCACAGGCCCCGCCGGATAGAACCGCGGCGGCTGCGCTCACCTTCCTGCTGGTAAAGGGCAAGGAGTTCATCAGAAAACCGGGAGTCCGGCCGCCGATAGTCTTGCTGTCCACTCACCTCTCCCAATGTGTGCTTCATGCACTTTCCCATAGTGTTGCGTATACTTTATTAAGTAACTGCTTATTCCACTTTTCCGTGTGCTGTCGCACCCAGTGCGGGTTCCCGTCGATCTCTGCCGATGCGTGCGGAGAACATGGAAAGGAAGAACGCATCATACGTTCGCAACATTAAGTTTCACTAAATCGCGTATCTGCTTTCTCCCGTCCTCACGAGTGTGACCAAAAAAATACGCTAATTTACTAATGTATCCCTACACCGCTCAAAAATCGAAAGCGAGTGGCCTTCCGTCTCCCAGAAACGTATAGTTAACAATGTGTTAATACTGGAGGCTGAAGTGGTACGGGTAAAGAAGAAAAATCTTGACGGGGCAAGTCTGATTACCCCGGATACTGTCGCAAAAGAGATTTTTGCACGCAGAACGGAAACATTCGATGAGCAGTTCGCCGTTGCGAAAGCAGAGATTGCGCTCATTCTTGAATTGGCACAGCAGCAGTTCGACAATCGTATTTCAGCACGTGAGATAATACATAGAACGGCGGGCGCACTGCATGGTCTGCGTGAGAAGCTCCACTCCAGCGTGTGGGCTGAACTGATTCCGCTGGTGCAGAATCACCCTGTTTCGGTCCATTTTCTGGAGGACCCGTTCACGCGCTGGTCTTTCGAAAAGCCGCGGGGTTATTCGGGCGATGCGCAGCTGCTCGATTTCATTTATGGCCACGACAGTGTTGCCGAACTGGTAAATAAAGCCACGCCGCTCGGTGCGGCCCTTTATGATTACACGAAGGATGCCAGCTCCTCGGTCGCCGTGCGCGAGCGGCGCGATTTGCTGACGCGATTCGTCGATGAGGCTGCGGCCCGGCACGGTAGTGAGACGGAAATCCTCACCATCGCTTCCGGCCATCTGCGTGAGGCGGATTCCTCCGTGGCGCTGAAAGAGGGCAAGATCAAGCGCTGGGTGGCGCTCGATCAGGACCCCTTGAGCGTCGGTTCCGTCGCCCGCGATTTCAACGGCAGCTGCATCGAGGCGATCGACGGTTCCGTGCGCGATATCGTCCTGCGCACGCAGGAACTCGGCACTTTCGATCTGATCTACGCGGCCGGTCTCTACGACTATCTGAACGACCGCGTGGCGATCAAACTCACGCGGCGCTGCATGGAAATGCTGAAGCCCGGCGGCATGTTCCTCTTCGCCAATTTCTCGGAGGACATCGTCGTCGACGGTTACATGGAAACCTTCATGAACTGGGCGCTGCTGTTGCGCTCCAAGGCGGATATGTGGCGGATCGTCAACGCCAGCGCCGATCCTGCAAGCATCGAGGCGGATGTGTTCTTCGGGGAGAACCACAATATCGTCTACGCCACGATGCGTAAGAAGGCGTGACATCCTTCGGGCCAGTCTCTGCTTGCCAATAACCATTTGATTAAACGCCGGCGCGGGCCTAAGAATCCGCGCCGAATGCGTTGCAGAATGGAATGGCTGAAATGAAGAGATATTATTCGGATATGGGTGGTCTGCCGGGACAGACGGAACTTCTGTCGAGCAAGGCGGTGTTCAAGACCGCCTATGCGGTCATCCCCAAAACCGTCATGTCCGATATAGTGACGAGCGTGCTGCCGCACTGGACCGGCACCCGGGCCTGGATCATCGCCCGGCCGATGACCGGTTTTTCCGAAACCTTCGCGCAATATATCGTCGAGGTGCAGCCGGGCGGCGGCAGTGAGCGGCCGGAGCCGGACGCAAGGGCGCAAGCGGCGATCTTCGTTGTCGACGGCGAAATGACCGTGGAATTCGAGGGCGTGCCGCATGCCTTGCGAGAGGGCTCCTTCGCCTTCCTGCCGGCCGGTTCCCGCTGGCAGCTTCGCAATTCGGGCAAGGCGCCCGTCAAGTTCCACTGGGTCCGCAAGGCGTTTCAGGCGGTCGACGGGCTGGAGCCGCCGCCGGCTATCTTCACGCATGAGGATGAGCACGCTTTGTCGGCCATGCCGGATACGGACGGCAAATGGGCGACGACCCGCTTCATCGATCCGGAAGACGTGCGTTACGACATGCATCTCAACATCGTCACCTTCGAGCCGGGCGCGACCATTCCCTTCATGGAAACCCATGTGATGGAACACGGCCTTTATGTGCTGGAAGGCAAGGCCGTCTACCGGCTGAACGAGGACTGGGTGGAAGTGCAGGCGGGCGACTTCATGTGGCTGCGCGCCTATTGCCCGCAGGCCTGCTATGCGGGTGGGCCGGGCCGCTTCCGTTACCTGCTCTACAAGGATGTGAACCGGCACGTGAAGCTCTGGTAACGGGCATCATATCAGCAAAACCCGTGAATTATCGCGCAATCCGGCGGTTTGCGCGATAAATGCTTGCGTTAAATCGAATATCACTAATAAATTCGGTTATGCGGACGGCTATCGCCGTTCCGCACCGTTTCGGCATTCGCCTGCTATCCTTGAGAAGACCTCCCGTATGAATGAGATAATCGATACCAATGTCTTCAATCTTGCCCCCGTGGCGATGTGGATCGAGGATTTCAGCGAGGTGAAAAGCCAGTTCGATATCTGGCGATCGCAGGGCGTCGAGGATATCCGGGCGTTTCTTCTGGAAGATTTATCGAGGGTGGCGGCCTGCTCGCAGAAAATCCGCGTGATCAAGGTCAACGCCAGGACGCTGGAACTGTTCGAGGCCCGCGATCAGGCGCATCTCGTCGACAATCTCCACCGGATTTTTCGTGACGATATGCTGGAGAGCCATGTGAACGAGCTTTCCGAGCTCTGGGCGGGCAAGACGGAATTCATCAGCAACGCGGTCAATTATTCAATCGGCGGCAAGCGGCTGGATATCCAGTTGCGCGGCGCGGTCATACCCGGCCATGAAGAAACCCTCGGGCGGCTGCTTTTGACCACCGAGGATGTGACGGAGCGGGAGGAGGCGCGCCGCAAGGAGCTTCTCAACCGCCGTTACGCCGAAGGCATGTTCAAACATTCGCCCGTTTCCCTGTGGGTGGAGGATTTCAGCCGGGTGCGGCGGCTGATCGAGGAGGTCAGGGAGCGCGGTATCATCGATTTCCGCGTGTTCATGGATGTGCATCCCGAATTCGTGCGGCAATGCATGAGCGAAATCCGCGTCATCGACGTCAACCGTGCCACGCTCGACCTGTTCTGCGCGCCGGACCGGCAGGTTCTGTTGCAGCGACTCGGCGATATTTTCCGTGGCGAGATGGAAAAGCCGTTCCGGGAACAGCTGATGGAGCTTTGGAACGGCAATCTCACCCACCATCGCGAGGTGGTGAATTACGCGCTTGACGGTTCGGAGCGGCATGTGCTCCTGCATTTTTCAGTCTTCCCCGGCCATGAGCGCGACTGGTCGCTGGTGCAGGTGGCGTTGACGGACATTACCGCGCGCAAGAAGGCGGAAGCCTATCTCGAATATCTCGGCAAGCACGATGTGCTGACCAAGCTGCACAACCGCGCCTTCTATTCGGACGAGCTGAACCGGCTGGAGCGCAGTGCGCTCAGGCCGGTCTCGGCCATCGTCATCGATCTCAACGGCCTGAAGGACGCCAATGACAGGCTGGGACACGATGCCGGCGACGCATTGTTGCGGCGTGTGGGCGAGGTGCTGAACGGCGTGGTGACCGCGCCGAACCATGCGGCGCGCATCGGTGGCGACGAATTCGCCATCCTTCTTCCCGGCGCCGACAGGCAGGTGGCCGCCGCCATGGTCGAAACCGTTTATGAGCTGCTGAAGATCAACAACCAGTTCTATTCCAGCGCGCCGCTCAGCCTGTCACTGGGCGTGGCGACCAGCGAGGCCGGAGAGACGATGGAATCGCTGGTGCGCCGTGCCGATATGAATATGTACGAGCAGAAGAACGCCTATTATGCGGCGCTGCGCAACAGATCCGCCGACAATAACGACACGACGAAACCCGGCCCGCAGGCGGAAGCTTCCTCACTGAAGCGTCTGTCCTAAAGGGGGGTAGTGAGGGCGTCGTGGAGCATTCCCTCAGCCCCGACGTCATCCTCGGCCCCGCGCCGAAGATCTAATCACGTCGAATAAAATCAATCGGTTGCAGATCCTCGGGATAGGGCCGAGGGTGACGTCGAGAGAATGTTATCCCCGGAATCTAAACCGCGCAGCGGTGGTTCGGACGTGACGGCAACAGCGGAAAGCTTCATTCGTCCGGCTGTCGCCTCCGGCTCGTCGCGATATGTCCTGCCGCGAACGCCAGTTAGTCCCCCATTTCCGAACTACGGCGCTCTCCGCAAGTCGTCTCACGCGCCTTCACAAGCGCGTGAGGCGGCTTTTGCACTGCAACAATTTCATTGCTGAAATTTTACATACGTCTTAGTATGTATGTAAATGTGACATTTTTTATGTATTCGGAGCGCAGTATGGCGAAGAGATTGGGGCAGATCGCGGCGGTGTTGTTGACGGGCATCGTTCTTGTCGGATGTAGCGATGAGCAGGCGTCTGCGCCCGGCGCGCCGCCGCCCGGTGCGGTGAAGGTCGTGACGGTGAGCCAGGAAGAACTGCCCATCACCAACGAATTGCCGGGACGCATTGCGCCGACGCGGCTTGCCGAAGTGCGCCCGCGTGTCTCCGGCATCATCGTGGAGCGGGTGTTCGAACAGGGCTCGCTGGTGAAGGAGGGCGATGTTCTCTACCGGATCGATCCCGCGCCGTTTCAGGTGCGCGTCGACAGCGCCGAGGGCACGTTGCGCCGGGCGCAGGCCGCGCAGCTTCAGGCGCGGCAGACGGCCGACAGGCAGCAGCAGCTGCGCCGTTCCAATGTCGGTTCGCAGCAGGAATTCGACAACGCCATCGCCCAGCTGGCGCAGGCCGATGCCGAGGTGGCCGTGGCCGAAGCCGGTGTCGCGGAAGCGAAGCTCAATCTGCAATATGCCGATGTCAAAGCCCCGATCAGCGGCCGCATCGGTCGCGCGCGCATTACCGAAGGCGCCCTCGTCAGCGCCACCGGCTCGGAAAATCTGGCGACGATCCAGCAGCTCGATCCGATCTATGCCGACTTCACCCAGCCGGCAGCCGATCTTATCCGCCTGCGCAAGGCCCTGCAGGACGGCAAGCTGATGACCGGCCCGAACGAAGCCGAAGTCAACCTGCTGTTCGATGACGGCAGCCGTTACCCGCTGCCCGGCCGCCTGCTGTTTTCCGAAGCGGCGGTGGATGAAACCACCGGTCAGGTGACGCTGCGCGGTGAATTCCCCAACCCGAACGGCGATTTGCTGCCGGGCATGTATGTCCGTGTGCAGATCCAGCAGGGTATCCAGAAAGCGGCCTTCGCCGTGCCGCAGCAGGCGGTTCAGCGCGATGCCGGCGGGCAGGCGAGCGTGCTTGTCGTCAATGCCGAAGACACGGTCGAGCAGCGTCGCGTCAGCGTCGGCCGTTCCATCGGCGATCGCTGGGTGATTTCCGAGGGCCTGAAGGATGGCGACCGCGTCGTGGCCGAAGGTTTCCAGAAGACCGCTCCGGGCGCGAAAGTGAAGCCGGAACCGTGGTCCGATGAGGCCGATATCGCAACCGCCGCTGACAGCGAGAGCGCGGCTCCGGCTGCGAAGCAATAAGGACCGATTTCATGGCACGTTTTTTCATCGATCGGCCCATTTTTGCCTGGGTCGTCGCCATCTTCATCATGCTGGCGGGCCTGCTCGCCATTCCCATGCTGCCGATTGCGCAATATCCCAATGTCGCCCCGCCGCAGATCTCCGTTTCGACGACCTATCCGGGCGCGTCGCCAGAGGATATTTACCAGAGCGTCACGCGTCCCATCGAAGAAGAGCTTAACGGCGTTCCAGGCCTGATCTATTTCGAATCGACGTCGGAATCCTCGGGCCGCATTTCCATCAACGTCACCTTTGCGCCGGGCTCCAACATCGGTGAAGCCCAGGTGGAGGTTCAGAACCGCATTGCGCGCGTCGAACCCCGCCTGCCGCAGGCGGTGACGCAGCAGGGCCTGCGCGTGGAGCAGGCGGGCACGTCGTTCCTGATGATGGTGGCGCTCACCTCCGTCGACGGCAACACGGACGCCATCGGTCTCGGCGATTATCTCAGCCGTAACGTGCTCGGCGAATTGCGCCGCGTTCCCGGTGTCGGCAGCGCGCAGCTCTTCGCCACCCAGCGCTCCATGCGTATCTGGATGGACCCGGACAAGATGCTGGGCCTCAGCCTGACCTCCAACGACGTCATCGGCGCCATTCAGGCGCAGAATTCGCAGGTTGCTGCCGGCCGCATCGGCGCATCACCAAATCCCATCGGCCAGCAGATTTCCGCAACCGTCAACGTGCAGGGCCAGCTCACCTCGCCGGAAGAATTCGGCTCCATCGTGCTGCGCGCCAATCCGGACGGCTCGTCCGTACGGCTGCGCGATGTCGCGCGGGTGGAAGTGGGCGGCGAAAGCTATAACTTCTCGAGCCGCCTGAACGGCAAGCCGAGCGCCGCCATCGGCGTGCAGCTTTCGCCCACCGGCAATGCGTTGGAGACCTCCGAGGGCGTTCGCGCCACCATGGAAGAGCTGTCGCGATATTTCCCGCCGGGTCTGGAATATGAAATTCCCTATGACACCAGCCCCTTCGTCAAGATTTCGATCGAAAAGGTCATTCACACGCTGATCGAGGCGATCATCCTCGTCTTCGTGGTGATGTTCGTCTTCCTGCAGAATATCCGCTACACCATCATCCCGACACTGGTGGTGCCCGTGGCGCTGCTCGGCACCTGCGCCATCATGTATGTCTCGGGTTTCTCGATCAACGTTCTGACCATGTTCGCCATGGTTCTCGCCATCGGCATTCTGGTGGATGACGCGATTGTCGTTGTCGAGAATGTCGAGCGCATCATGGCGGAAGAGCATCTGTCGCCCAAGGAGGCCACCCGCAAGGCGATGGGCCAGATTTCCGGCGCGATCATCGGCATCACGCTGGTGCTGACCGCCGTGTTCGTGCCCATGGCCTTCTTCCCCGGCGCCGTCGGCATCATCTACCAGCAGTTCAGCCTGACAATGGTGGTGTCGATCCTGTTTTCGGGCTTCCTTGCTTTGTCGCTCACGCCGGCGCTCTGCGCGTCGTTCCTGAAGCCCATCAAGGCCGGGCACCATGAGAAGAAGGGCTTCTTCGGCTGGTTCAACCGCGGCTTCGACAAGGCCTCGCACAAATATTCCTCGTCCGTCGGCAGCATCATCAAGCGTTCCGGTCGCTTCATGGTCATTTACGCGGCTTTGCTGGTGGGCCTCGGCTGGGCGTATATGCAACTGCCGAGCTCTTTCCTTCCGAACGAAGATCAGGGCTACCTGATCGTCGATATTCAGGCGCCGGCGGAAGCCAGCAGCGACCGCACCCTGCAATCCATCCAGCAGATCGAAAAGATCTTCATGGAAGAGCCGGCAGTGGATCGTGTGATTGCGGTTTCGGGGTTCTCCTTCTCCGGCTCCGGCCAGAATGCGGGTCTCGCCTTCGCCACCCTGAAGGACTGGAGCGAACGCGGACCGAACGATTCCGCCGCCGCCATATCGGCGCGCGTCAACGCCAAGCTGTGGGGTCTTCCGGACGCCATGTCGTTTGCGCTGTCGCCGCCGCCGATCCAGGGTCTCGGCAATTCCAGCGGCTTCACCTTCCGCCTCCAGGATCGCTCGGGCGCGGGACAGGCGGCTCTCAGCGCTGCCGGTGCGCAACTGATGGCTGCCGCCCGTCAGAGCCCCATCCTTGCCGGTCTTCGCATCGAAGGCATGCCGGATGCGGCGCAGGTCAATCTCATCATCGACCGTGAGAAGGCCAATACGTTCGGCGTCACCTTCAGCGACATCAACGCCACCATCTCGGCCAATATGGGTTCGTCCTACGTCAACGACTTCCCCAATGCCGGCCGCATGCAGCGCGTGACGGTGCAGGCGGAACAGGGCCAGCGCATGAAGACGGAGGATCTTTTGAACCTCAACGTCCGCAATGCCAATGGCGGCATGGTGCCGGTGAGCTCATTCGCAACGGTGGAATGGGTGCGCGGTCCCTCGCAGGTGGTCGGTTACAACGGCTATCCGGCGGTCCGTATCGGCGGCCAGTCCGCGCCCGGTTATTCGTCTGGTGACGCCATTGCCGAAATGGAGCGCTTAGCGGGTGAGTTGCCGAGCGGCTTCGGTTTCGAATGGACCGGCCAGTCGCTGCAGGAAATCCAGTCCGGGTCGCAGGCGCCGGCATTGATCGGGCTCAGCGTTCTGTTCGTCTTCCTGCTGCTGGCAGCGCTTTACGAAAGCTGGTCCATTCCGCTCTCCGTCATGCTGGTGGTGCCGCTCGGCGTCATCGGCTCGGTGGCGGCGGTGATGCTGCGCGGCATGCCGAACGACGTCTACTTCCTCGTAGGCCTCGTCGCGATTATTGGCCTGTCCGCCAAGAATGCGATCCTGATCATCGAATTCGCCAAGGATTTGCGGGCGGAAGGAAAATCCACCTATGATGCGACGGTGGAGGCGGCGCATCTGCGCTTCCGGCCGATCCTGATGACGTCGCTCGCCTTCTCGCTCGGCGTGCTGCCGATGGCGATTGCGTCGGGCGCCAGCGCGGCGAGCCAGAACGCTATCGGCACCGGGGTTCTCGGCGGCATGATCTCGGCGACGATCCTCGCGATCTTCTTCGTTCCCGTCTTCTTCGTCTTCGTCATGAAGATTTTCGGGGATCGGAAGAAGGAGAATGAGATTGCTGCTGACGCCGTATCGCCGGCGGAATAAAACGGGTGTGACGGCTGGGCGAAAAGTCACGTGAATGCGTTCATCTGACTGACAGCCCGGCACCGCAAACAAGGCACGGTGCGAAAGCGCCGTGCCGCGACTGGAAGGAGACATCAGCATGCGCCGAACCAAGGCCGAGGCAGAAGAGACCCGTCAGGCGATCCTTGCCGCTGCCGAGCGGGTGTTCTTCAAGAAGGGCGTGGCCAACAGCTCTCTGGATGAGGTGGCGGCTGCGGCCGGCGTTACGCGCGGGGCGATCTACTGGCATTTTTCCAGCAAGAGCGATCTCTTTATCGGCCTCTATCAATCGGTGTCCCTGCCGGAATCGGATCTGCTTGATTTCGGCGACCCCGACGTCAGGGGCCTGGCTCTGCTGGCCAAGATCGAGGAAGCGGCCTGCAAATGGCTGACGCTTCTTTCAAAAGATGAGCAACGCCAGCGCATCATGACCATCAGCCTGCGCACCAATTACTCCGATGAGTTCGCCCCGGTGCTGCACGCGCAGGAGGAACTGGACCGGTATCACAAGGATCGGCTCGAGGGCGCTTTCGCGCGGGCGCAGGCGGAAGGCGCATTCAACGACAACTGGACGGCGGACTCTGCGCTCGACGCGCTCTACTGGCTGCTGAAAGGCATGTGCTCCGACTGGCTGCTGTTCGGCAAGCGTTTCGATCTGGCCAAGGAGGGCGCTGAAGCCGTGCACCGTCTGATGAAGGGGTTCCAGCGCTCCTCCGCGTCATGACGGGACTTTCGTGACCCTCTGGCTTGGGTTCCTGTGGTCAAATTTGAGTGTATTCTAAAACACCAGCGAAATTTGCTTTACGTACCTCAAAACGGACGCTAGCTTCTTCCTCGAGCTTTGGGAGGAGTTCGCAGATGGTCGTTTCAGATAAAATCAAGGGGCAAACGCCGTCCGTTCACACCGGATACCGGTGACGGCACATGGCTTTTGCTGACGAATCTCCAGACCACGCCCTTATCCGGACGGTTGGGCTGTCCAAGTCTTTCGGGCCGGTACAGGTTCTCAAGGACATCGAGATTGCGGTGCGCGCCGGTGAGGTCCACGCGATCATTGGCGAGAACGGCGCCGGCAAGTCGACGCTGATGAAGCTGCTGGCCGGCAATGAAAAGCCGTCGGGCGGCGAAATCCGCATCGATGGCGAAGCCGTTACGCTGAGCGGTCCGGTGGATGCCGAACATCGCGGCATCGTTCTCGTGCATCAGGAAATATTGCTGGCCCCGGATTTGACGGTGGCGCAGAACATTTATCTCGGTCGCGAAATGCGCCGGGGTGCCATGATGGACGACCGCGCCATGCGCGCCGGCGCACGCCAGGCAATCGCCGATCTCGGCGGTACGATCGATCCGGACGCCATTGTCGGCAGCCTGTCGATTGCCCAGCGGCAGCTGGTGCAGATCGCCCGCGTTCTGCTGGTGCCGCATCGTGTGGTGATTTTCGATGAACCGACGGCGAGCCTTACGCCCATCGAAACGGATGCGCTGCTGAATGTCATCAGGGACATCCGGGCGAAAGGCGTGGCCGTGCTTTATATTTCGCATCGTCTGCCGGAGGTGAAGGAGATCGCCGACCGGGTGACGGTTCTGCGAGACGGCAGGCTGGTCGCCTCCCATCCGGCATCGGCGCTGGAGCCTGCCGATATGGCGCGGCTGATGGTGGGGCGCGATGTCGCCAAGCTTTATCCGGACCGCGCCGCCGGCGGCGAGCACGAGCCGGTTCTGCAGGTGGAGCATTTTACCGTTCCCGCCTATGCTCAGGATGCCGATTTCAGCCTGGGCAGGGGCGAAATCCTCGGTTTTGCCGGTCTGGTTGGCGCGGGCAGAACGGAGCTTATGGAGGGGATACTCGGCCTGCGCGCCGGTCGGGGAACGGTGCGTCATCACGGCAGGCCGGTGCATTTCGCAACGGCGGAAGACAGCCTGAAGGCCGGAATCGTTTACCTGAGCGAGGACCGCAAGGGCAAGGGCCTGCTGCTCGCCAAGGATTTGCGTGTCAATCTCACGCTTGCTTCGCTCAAGAAATTCAGCCGGCTGTTTCAGATCGATACCCGCCGGGAAACGGCGGCGCTCGATGATGCGGTCCGGGATTTCGACATCCGCACCGGCCGCAAGGATCTGCTGGCGGGCCAGCTTTCCGGCGGCAACCAGCAGAAGCTGCTGCTGGCCAAGATGATGCTCATCGATCCGTCCATCGTCATCATCGACGAACCGACGCGCGGTATCGATATCGGCACCAAGGAGCAAATTTACCGCTTCATCGCCAGGCTTGCGGATGAGGGGCGCTCGATCATCGTCGTTTCTTCGGAAATGCCGGAGCTGATCGGCATCTGCGACCGCATTCTGGTGATGCGGTCGGGCCGGATCGTCGGTGAGGTGACGGGTGAGCGCATGACTGAAAACGACATCGTGGCGCTGGCGACTGGCGTTCATACGCAGGAACCCGCCTGAGCGTCCGTGTGCCGGGAAACATGGCCTGACAAAAGAGACTGAGGGGAAACATGACTGAGGCCGCATTTGACAACGGCAAAATGCCGAAGACCTCGAAGGACTGGGATCTGCGCGCCGTCGCGCCTTTCGTGGCGCTGGCCCTGCTGCTGGTTCTCGGAACCATCGCCAATCCCAATTTCATCGGCATCGACAATCTCCTGAACGTCATCACCCGCAGCGCCTTCATCGCCATCATTGCGCTCGGCGCAACTTACGTCATCACATCGGGCGGGCTCGATCTTTCGGTGGGCGCAATGGTGGCTTTCGTCGCCAGCCTGATGATCCTGTTCATGAATAGCGGCGCCATCGCCAGTCCGCTTTTAATGCTGCTTACCGCCATGGCGCTGGCGCTCGCCATCGGGGCTGCCTGCGGGCTGACCAACGGCCTCATCACCACCATCGGCCGTATCGAACCCTTCATCGCCACGCTCGGCACCATGGGCATTTATCGCGGCTTGACCACATGGCTGTCGCAGGGCGGGGCGATCACGCTGCGCAACCCGGAAATCCAGACGCTTTATCGTCCGGTCTATTTCGGCAATGTTCTGGGCGTGCCGGTGCCGGTCATCGTTATCTTCGTCACCGCTGCGATAGCCGCCTTCGTGCTTTACCGCACCCGTTACGGGCGGCATCTGACCGCAGTAGGGTCGAGCGAGGATGTGGCGCGTTATTCCGGCATCTCGGTCGCGCGGGTGCGCACCATCGCTTATGTGGTTCAGGGGCTGTGTGTCGCCGTTGCGGTGCTGCTTTACGTGCCGCGCCTCGCTTCCACTTCGGCCACGACAGGCATGTTGTGGGAGTTGCAGGCCATCACCGCCGTCGTTGTCGGCGGCACGGCGCTGCGCGGAGGGGTAGGGCGCATCTGGGGGACGATCTGCGGCGCCTTCATTCTGGAGATCGTCGGCAACATCATGATCCTGTCGAACTTCGTCAGCGAATATCTGATCGGCGCCATTCAGGGGGCCATCATCATCATCGCCATGCTGGTGCAGCGTTCGCTCAGCCGCAGGTGACGTATCACGCCGCGCCATGTGGGGCAGGCGCGGTCGAAGGAGGAACGCCCCGGTCTTGGGAGGAAAGAGACTATGCGTAGTAAATTCATCGGCGTGGCCTTTGCCGCGCTGGCCACGGTGCTCGCCGCTTCAGCGCATGCGCAGGACAAGAAGGTCACCATCGGCGTATCCATTCCAGCGGCCGACCATGGCTGGACGGCGGGCGTCGTCTACCATGCCGAGCGTGTGGCGAAGCTGCTGATGCAAGAGCATCCGGGGCTCAACGTCATCGTCAAGACGTCGCCGGACGCCGCGAATCAGGCTAATGCGCTGCAGGACCTTGCCGTGCAGGGGCTCGATGCGCTGGTCGTGCTGCCATCCGATCCAGATCCGCTGGTCAACGCCATCAAGGAGATCAAGGACAAGGGCACCTTCGTCGCGCTGGTCGACCGCGCGCCGAGCGTCAACGACAATTCGATCCGCGATCTCTATGTTGCCGGCAACAACCCCGCACTTGGCCAGGTGGCCGGCGAATACATCAAGAAGACGACGCCTGACGCCGAAGTCGTGGTCATTCGCGGTCTGCCGATCCCGATCGACCAGCAGCGTCAGGATGGTTTCGACAAGGGTATCGCCGGTTCCAGCGTCAAGGTTCTCGACCGCCAGTACGGCAACTGGAACCGCGATGACGCCTTCCGCGTGATGCAGGACTATCTGACCAAATACAAGAAGATCGACGTGGTCTGGTGTCAGGATGACGACATGGCTATCGGCGTGCTGGAGGCCATCCAGCAGGCGAAACGCACCGATATCCAGTATATCGTTGCGGGCGCCGGTTCCAAGGACATGATCAAGAAGGTCATGGATGGCGACAAGCTGGTGCCGGTCGACGTACTCTACCCGCCGGCAATGGTGGCAACCGCCATGCAGCTGACGGCCGGGCATTTCTATGATCAGGTGCCGGTTGCGGGTGAATATATCCTCGATGCGACGCTCATCACCAAGGACAATGCCGAGCAGTTCTACTTCCCGGATTCGCCGTTCTGACGCGCTGGCTTCTGCCATGCGACGCCCGCTGAAACGCGGGCGTCGATGCTGCTAAAAGTTTTGTCGAGGTTTGGATTTGGCGAGACGGCTGCATCCCCACTCCGTCACCCCGGACTTGATCCGGGGTCCAGGGCGATCAAGTCCTTGATCGCGGGAGAGTCCTTTCACGGCGCAGACGCGCCGTGGCTGGATGCCGGATCAAGTCCGGCATGACGGAAGGACGCTCGGCGAATGCCGCCCGGGCCTTCACCCGTTCTTCCTGAACCAGGCCGAGAGATAATCCACGAAGCTGCGCACCTTGGCCGGCAGGTAACGGCGATGCGGATAGACCGCATAGATACCCCTATCCTTGGAAATATAATCGTCGAAGAGCGTCACCAGCTCGCCGGACTGGATATAGGGTCTGGCGATGAAATCGGGCACGAGCGCAATGCCCAGCCCGGCGCGGGCGGCGCGCAGCGTGGCCTGCGGGCTGTTGACCTCGATCGGTCCGCTGATGGTGACGGAGTTCGAACCGCCATCCGGCTCCAGGTACCGTACCGTATTGTGAAACCGCGTATTGGTGTCGATGATGAAGGGAACGCGGGAGAAATCCTGCGGCCCGTCGAGCGGCCCGTGTTGTGCCACGAAATCCGCCGTCGCCACCGCATAGACCCGGAAATCGGAAAGCTTGCGGGCGATGAGACCGGAATCCTCCAGCCGGGTTATCCGAACCGCAAGATCGAAACCCTCCTCGATCAGGTCGACGAATCGGTCTTCCGCGACGATTTCCAGCGACAGTTCCGGATTTTCCTTGGCGAAATCGATCAGGCTCTGGCCGACATCGGCATCGATGAAGGTGCGGGGAACGGAAATCCTGAGCTTGCCCTTCAGATCGGCATTCTTTTCGCGCACCAGATCGGCAAGGTTATCGATCTCCTTCAGAATGTCGGAAGCGGTGCGGTAATAGGTGTGCCCGGCTTCCGTCAGAGAGAACTGCCGGGTGGTGCGGTTGAGGAGCAGCGCGCCGAGATCGTCCTCCAGTTCCCTGACATATTTAGACAGAAGTGCCTTGGAACGCCCCGTCTTGCGCGCCGCGGCAGAAAAACCCTCCGCTTCGACGACATCGATAAAGGCGCGGATGCGGGTGAGCGTGTCCATGAAAATCCTCCAGTTCGTTCCATATAATTGAACGGCGAGGGCGGACTGTTCAACCCTTAATTCACTGCCGAAAAAATCCGCTCTTTGGTGAAAAAATCCTCTTGATTATGACTGCGAATATTCTTATCTCCCGTGCTGCCCAAAGTCGCACGTGCCCATGTGTGTCCGCCGATTCCTCGATGTGGTGAGGATTTAGGTAAGGTACCTGGAACTAACCCCTCCAGTCGCTATTCCGGCCAACCGGAAAATGCGAGGACATACGAAGCAACGACGGTGCGGGCCTTTCTGGTTCTCTGCCGGCTTTCCATCAGCCGGGGTACTAAAGAGGCACACCATCATTGCCTGAAGTGCGGTCGGGTCATTCCCTCCAATCCATGGCAGACAAAGCCGAATGATGCTCTGGCAGGGCATCGTTCACATTCGCGCCTTGAGCGTATGCTATCGATTCTGCGCCTCCACCGGCTGATTCGAATGCATATCTCGAGCGTCCTTTGTCCTCCGGATTTTTCCGGAGCCGGTTTAACAGGGAATACATCGATGACGACTGCACGCATTCTCGACTTCATCAAGACCCGACGTCCCGAAGGCCCTTGCCTCGTGGTTGATCTCGACGTCGTGCGCGACAATTTCAACGCTTTCCGGCATTCCCTGCCGAACAGCGCCATTTATTACGCCGTCAAGGCAAACCCGGCTCCCGAAATCCTGAAGCTGCTCGCTTCGCTCGGCTCCAACTTCGATTGCGCCTCCGTGGCTGAAATCCAGATGGCGCTCGATGCCGGTGCGACGGCTGACCGTATCTCCTTCGGCAACACCATCAAGAAGGAACGCGATGTTGCTCGCGCCCACGCGCTCGGCATCGATCTCTTCGCCGTGGACAGCCATGAGGAAGTCGAGAAGGTCGCCCGTGCTGCTCCCGGCGCGCGCGTCTTCTGCCGCGTGCTGACGGATGGCGAAGGCGCCGAATGGCCGCTGTCGCGCAAGTTCGGCTGCGTTCCGCAGATGGCTGTCGACGTTCTGGTCTATGCACATCAGCTCGGCCTCGAGTCCTACGGCGTATCCTTCCATGTCGGTTCGCAGATGATGAACCTCGACGCATGGGATGCGGCGCTGGCCGATGCCAAGCGCGTCTTCGCTTCGCTCGCCAAGCAGGGCATCCACCTGCAGATGGTCAACATGGGCGGTGGTTTCCCGACCAAGTACCTGCGCGACGTTCCGGCTGCCGAAGAATACGGCCAGGCGATCGACACGGCGCTGCGCAAGCACTTCGGCAACCAGATCCCGAAGACGATCATCGAGCCGGGCCGCGGCATGGTCGGCAATGCCGGCGTCATCAAGGCGGAAGTCGTTCTCGTGTCGCGCAAGTCCGACAATGACAACCACCGCTGGGTGTTCCTCGACATCGGCAAATTCGGCGGTCTCGCCGAAACGATGGACGAGGCTATCCGTTACCCGATCCGCACTGAGCGCGATCAGGACGAGATGGAGCCCTGCGTTCTGGCCGGCCCGACCTGCGACAGCGCCGACGTGCTGTATGAAAAGAACATGTACCCGCTGCCGGTCTCGCTGACCATCGGTGACGAAGTTCTGATCGAAGGCACGGGCGCTTACACGACCACCTATTCGGCGGTCGCGTTCAACGGTTTCGAGCCGTTGAAGGCCTACGTCATCTGATCCGAGCGCCGTCCGCTGAGCAGGGCGGCGTCTCGACCAAGCTTCCGTTCCGGCTTTGCCGATTGTGCTGATGCGCAAATCCCTGCTTGCTGCACCTCTTCCAGCCGAGGAAAGCGTGTCGGCGGGCCGGAACGGCTCCACCAATTTTTCATCAAGGGCCGCGTGTGGGCGGTAGTGTGACGGGAGGCCAAGGATGGCCGCTCTTTTGAATTCGGTACGGGCATTTTTCACGCCGCAGACATTTCATGTCGATCAGGAAAATCCGGGCGATGTCGTCGCCCGTGAGAACCTTCTGGACCGCGCCATGGGCGCCGGTCGCCGCCGCAAGTCTTCCGAAAAGCTGCGCGCGGGTCGCATTCCGGCCGAAGGCCTGGCGCTCGTCGCCCGCGATGAGGACGGCCATGTCATCGGCACGGTGCGCCTGTGGAACGTCGAGGCCGGCATCTCGCGCGAAGGCCGCGCCGTCGAAGCGCTGCTGCTCGGCCCGCTGGCCGTCGATGCCGCCCATGAAGGCAAGGGCATCGGCTCGGCGCTGATGCGCGCTGCCATTGCCGAAGCCACCAAGCGTGGCCACGGCGCCGTTCTTCTGGTTGGCGATGCGCCCTATTACGAGCGCTTCGGCTTTTTCGCCGACAAGGCCCAGCACCTCATCATGCCCGGCCCGTTCGAGCGCAGCCGTTTCCTGGCGCTGGAACTGAAAGCCGGCTGGCTTGAAGGCGCTGCCGGCCTGCTGGTGGCAAGCGGGCGCAGGCTCTCTGCCTGAGACCGTCAACCGTTGATTTCGTGCTCCGGCCGGGTGGCCGGAGCCGATCCAGCGAAATTGTATTGCTGCAAAATATTCTTTCATGCGAGGCTGCGGAATCGGATGCGATACCGGTTCGGCGGCGATAGGGTCGCAATTGCCTCTTTGGCCATTGCGACAGTTTATGTCTGCTCCGGCGTGATTTCAGCAGCAGGGGATCAGGCATGCAGGCAGCTCTACTCCGAACCAATCGCGACTACCGCCTGCTATTCTCCGCGAGCGCCGTATCCAATCTTGCCGATGGTATTTCGATGGTGGCGATACCATGGCTGGGCACCTTGCTGACCAGCGATCCGCTGCTGATTTCCATGATCGCGGTGGCGCAACGGCTGCCCTGGCTGCTTTTTGCACTGCCGGTCGGTGTCTGGACGGATCGAAGCGACCGGCGTCTGCTGATGGTGAGGGCGGACATGGTGCGGCTGGCGCTGATGGTATGCGCCGTCGCAATGATCTCCGCTACCATAAACCCGCCATTGCCGACGCGATCTGGTTCGACGGCGATTTTTTCGCTGGCGGTAATAGCCTTCCTGTTCGGCTGCGCCGAAGTCGTTCGGGACAATGCGGCTCAGACGATCCTGCCTTCGCTTGTCGCGCCGGGTGATCTTGAACATGCCAATGGCCAGATGTGGAGCGCCGAACAGGTCACTGGCCAGTTCATAGGCCCACCGCTGGCCGGCTTGTTGATTGCGGCGGGCATCGCCATTCCCTTCGGTCTCGATGCCGGTTTTTATGGGGTTTCGGCGGCGTTGATCTGGCTCATCGTGCTGCCGCCGCGTAGGCCCTCCAGCCCCGTTTCTTTCTGGCCCGCATTGCAGGAAGGACTTGGCTGGATGCGGCGCAATACCATGATCCTTCGGCTGGCCATCATGCTGGGAGCAATCAACGCCGTATTTGCCGGGGGAATGACGATCCTCGTTCTCTATGCGCAGGAGGTGCTCAATCTGTCCGCGACCGCCTATGGCGTGCTGTTGACATGCGGCGCAGCGGGCGGCGTTCTTGGCGGGCTGATCTCTCCATGGCTTGCCCGCCAGCTGGGGGCGAGAGTAAGCCTCTTTCTGGCGCTTTGCGCATTTGCACTGTTCAATCTGGTGCTCGGCCTGTCGGCGTCCGTACCGCTAGTGGCGGCCGGTCTGTTTTTCGAGGCCGCAGCGGGCATGTTGTGGAACGTGGTTACCGTCAGCTATAGGCAAAGGCTTATTCCGGATGAGCTGCTTGGGCGCGTCAATTCCGTCTATCGGTTTTTCGGTTGGGGGGCGATGTCGTTTGGCGCGTTTGCCGCCGGCATACTGGTCAGTTTTGCCGAGCCGGGGGTCGGCCGAATTGCGGCACTGCATATGCCTTATCTGGTCGGAGCCTTTATCTGCGCGGTTCTGGCCGTTTATGGCTTTTTCCGACTGCGCTTTTGACTCCCTCCTGCGCGGTGACCTGCCGGCCGTTTTATCGCCTCATCGCGCTCCATGCCTCTTGCGCGTAGAAATTTACGGGTATATACCCGAGACAAATGCCAAACGATAGTTGCCATTGCATCCTGTTGCGCAAAGCATCCCGCAAGGTTTCGTCTTATTATGACGAGGCCCTGGCGCCGCTTGGCGTGAATATCGGTCAGTTCAGCCTGTTGCGGAACATCAACCGCACGGCGCCGGTTTCGTTGACCGATCTGGCCGCGCGAGTGGAGCTGGATCGTTCCACCGTCGGCCGCAACGCGAAGGTGCTGGCTCGCAGGGGTCTGGTGGCCATCGGTCACGGCGAGGATCAGCGGGAAGCGATGCTGACCGTGACGAAGGAAGGCCACGCGATCCTGAAAGCGGGCGCGCCGCTCTGGGATGGGGTGCAGGATGAAATCGAGGCCCGGCTTGGGCCCGAGAAGACAGCGCAATTGCAGGAACTGCTCGCAGCCCTGTGATTTTTGGGGACATAAGCGGGTATCTGCCCGCAATACAGGGTATATACCCGCAAAATATCGGCCGCGGCCGCTGGAAAGGGAATTTGAACATGCTCTCCACAGGCCTCGCCAGCTGGATGGCCGGCAGAAATCTGCATTATGGCTGGCTCGTTGCTGCAACCACCTTCCTGACGATGCTGGCGACCGCCGGTGCGATGGGGTCCGCGGGGGTGATGATCCAGCCGCTGCATCAGGAATTCGGCTGGGATATCGCCGATATTTCCTCCGCAATGGCCGTCAGGCTGGTGCTTTTTGGCCAGCTCGGGCCTTTTGCCGCCGCCTTCATGAATCATTTTGGTGTCCGGCAGGTGGTTTCCACCGCGCTTGCCCTGATCATGGGCGGCATTGTCGCCTCCTTCTTCATGACCGAGGTGTGGCAATTGCTGCTGCTCTGGGGCGTGGTGATCGGCGTCGGTACCGGCATGACCGCACTGGTATTGGGCGCCACCGTGGCGACACGCTGGTTTTCCAAGCGTCGCGGACTGGTGATCGGCCTCATGACGGCGAGCAACGCCACCGGTCAGCTGGTTTTCCTGCCGCTGCTGGCGGCGCTGACGGAAGCCTATGGCTGGCGAACCGCCTTGACCCTGTCCGTTGCGGTAATCGCCACCGCCATGGTTCTCGTCCTGCTTTTGATGCGTGACCATCCTGCCGATGTCGGCCTGCCGGCCTATGGCGAGACGGCGGTGGCGAAGCCGGTCAAGCAGGATCACAATCTTCTCGCCACACTGGTATCGCCGCTGGTGACCCTGAAGAGCGTATCGGGCAACCCGGTGTTCTGGGTGCTTTTCGGCACCTTCTTTGTCTGCGGGCTTTCGACCAACGGTCTCATCCAGACACACTGGATTTCGATCTGCGGCGATTTCGGCATGGCTGCGGTGACGGCGGCAGGCACGTTGGCGGTGATCGGCATTTTCGATTTCTTCGGCACGATCTTCGCAGGCTGGCTTTCCGACCGGTTCGACAATCGCTTCCTGCTGTTCTGGTTCTACGGTCTGCGCGGGCTGTCCCTACTTTATCTCTCATTCTCAGGGTTCAGCTTCGTGGAGCTTTCGGTCTTTGCCGTCTTTTATGGGCTGGACTGGGTGGCGACCGTGCCGCCGACGGTGAAGCTCGCTGCCGAGAATTTCGGCCGCGAAAAGGCCGGTCTCGTTTTCGGCTGGGTGTTTGCGGGCCACCAGCTGGGAGCCGCCACCGCCGCCTTTGGCGCGGGTTTCTTCAAAAGCGACTTCGATACCTATATGCCCGCGCTGCAGATTGCCGGTCTGATGTGCATGATCGCGGCCGTCTCGGTTCTGCTTCTGCGCAAGCCGGGCTCCGCAACCCTGGCGCCCCAGGCCGCGTGATAGACGTGATACACTGGAAGGAGGCCTGCATTTGCAGGCCTTTTTCGTATTTTTCCGGCATCTGCCGGGCGCGTTGTGCACGAGCTCCACGATTGCTGGACGGCAATTGTTGCGTAATTGTCACAATCCTTGCCGGTCAATCGTTCCGATCCATGATCGGCGTCCCGGTTTGATCCATCTCAATCGGCCCGCCTCTCCCTTCGTCATAGTAGCCCCAAGCGGTTGCGGCAGGCGAAGATTCGCGAAAGCCCGCCGTCATCAGCCGGTTCCGGGGACTTGCCCGGCTGCGGTGCGCTATAGGAGAGATGGAATGACGAACGGAAACAAAAAAACCGCCTTGCTTGCCAGTGTCGCAGTCGGTGTCGCGGCCATGCTGGTATCCGCCAATGCGATGGCTGCCGATCTGGCCCAGGCAGCGCCGGCCCCCACCGCCGAAGAGGCGATTGCAGCGGCAAGCCCGTGGATGCTGCGCGTGCGCGGCCTCGGCGTCATCACCCATGATAGTGGCAGCGTCGACGGTGTGCCGGGAGCGGGCCTGTCCTATTCGGACACCGTGATCCCGGAACTCGACATCAGCTATTTCTTCACCGAAAACTTCGCCGCGGAGCTTATCCTCGGCACCACCTATGCCAAGATCAATGGCGAGGGTGTGCTGGCTGGCACGCCGGTCGGCAAGACGTGGCTGCTGCCGCCGACATTGACGCTGCAATATCACTTCACCGATTTCGGTGCTTTCAAGCCCTATATCGGCGCGGGCGTGAACTATTCGCTGTTCTATAACCAGACGGAAAAGCCCGGTTTCAGCAATCTCGATGTCAAGAACAAGGTCGGTGCAGCCGTGCAGGTCGGTTTCGACTATATGCTGGACGAACATTGGGGCGTGAACTTCGACGTGAAGAAGATTTTCCTCAAGACCGACTGGACTGCGGAACTCGGCGGCACACCGATCAGCGGCAAGGCCAAGCTCGATCCATGGCTGATCGGCGCGGGTATCACCTATCGCTTCTGATCTCGGGACGCGCTTCAGCGCGGCCTTTGACGGGCGGCGCTTTCTGAGTTATACGGACGGCCACGGGCAAAGAGCCCCGGCCGTCCGCAGGCGTTTGCGCCCCTGGTGAAGCTCTTATCCTTGATAACGGTCATCCCCATGTTTTGCATGTCGTCGATGGTAACGCGGACCCCTTCGGAACATTCGGCATGCGCATGTTGGAGAACCGTTATGAACGTGTCCAAACCGCTCCCCGCACTTGAGGGGCTGAAAGAACAGGCAAAACGCCTGCGCGCCGCCCTTCAGGATCAGGGGCAGGCAATCACCCATTCGAAAGCGCTGGAACTCATCGCCGCGCAATATGGCTTCCGCGACTGGAACACCCTCCACGCATCGGCCGGCAACCGCCCCGCCTTCAACCCCTATCTTCTGGGTTCAAGGGTGGAAGGTTTTTACCTCGGCCAACCCTTCGTGGCTTCGGTGCTGGGCGTGCAGGCGCTCGGCGGCGATCCCGAACGCTACCGGCTGACCCTGCATCTCGACGATCCGGTGGATGTGGTGACTTTCGAAAGCTTTTCCGCCTTTCGCCAGCGCGTCCACTGCAATGTTGATACATCCGGCCGCACCGTGGAGAAAACCTCCAATGGTCGGCCGCAGGTGGAACTGGTGTGGTAGGGAGCTGGCGGATATTCTAGCTATAGTGTGAGCACCCGCCGAGTGGCGGGTGTCCCGTTTCTGCGATGAAGCCTAAATCCGTTTACCCGACGCGTCGAACAGGTGAAAATCCTTCGCCTGGGCGGCGATTTTCAGCGTTTCGCCGATGCGCAGCTGCGAGCGGCCATGGACGCGGAAAACGATTGTTGTGCCGTCGGCGAAGGAGCCATGCACATAGCTTTCCGCCCCCACCAGTTCCACGGCGTCCACCTGCACGGTGCCGGTGAAGGCGGCGTCTGCGGGGGCTTCATCTGCAAGGGTGATGTCTTCGGGGCGGATGCCGAGCGTGGCGACGCCCTGCGGCAGTGCTGCGGTTGCCTGCACCGACCAGCCGGAAGAGCCGTTTGCCGATGTCGCACCATGGCTCAGCAGGTTCATGGAAGGCGAGCCGATGAAGGTGGCGACGAAGGTGGTCGCCGGCTTTTCGTAAAGCTCGATCGGCGTGCCCATCTGCTCGATGCGGCCGGCATTCAGCACCACCAGCCGGTCGGCCAGCGTCATGGCCTCCATCTGGTCGTGGGTGACATAAACGCTGGTGGTGGCGAGCGAGCGCTGCAGGCGGCGGATTTCGACACGCATCTGCACGCGCAGCTTGGCATCGAGGTTGGAGAGCGGCTCGTCGAACAGGAAGGCTGCCGGTTTGCGCACGATGGCGCGGCCCATGGCCACACGCTGGCGCTGGCCGCCGGAAAGCTGGCGCGGCTTGCGCTCCAGGAACTGCTCGATCTCCAGGGCCTTGGCCGCCTCGGTGATGCGCCGCTCGATTTCTTCCTTCGGCGTGTTGCGGTTCTTCAGGCCATAGGCAAGGTTCTGGCGCACCGTCATATGCGGATAAAGCGCATAGTTCTGGAACACCATGGCGATATCACGGTCGGAGGGCTCGAGATCGTTGACGACCCGGTCGCCGATGACGATCTGGCCGCCGGAAATACCTTCCAGACCGGCGATCATGCGCAGCAGGGTGGATTTTCCACAGCCGGAGGGGCCGACGAGCACGATCATTTCGCCGTCGGCGATGTCCATCGACACGCCCTTGATGGCCTCGACATTGCCGCCATAAACCTTGCGGACGTCTTTCAGCGCAATTTTTGCCATTACTTTTCGGTCTCCACCAAACCTTTGACGAACCAGCGCTGCATCAGCACCACAACGATAATCGGGGGGATGATGGCGAGGATCGCCGTCACCATCACATAATTCCAGGGCGTCGAGGCGTCGGTGAAATCCACCATGCGCTTCAAGCCGATGATGATCGTGTTCATCTTGGCGTCGTTGGTCACGAGCAGCGGCCAGAGATACTGGGTCCAGCCATAGATGAACAGGATCACGAACAGAGCGGCGATATTGGTTCTCGACAGCGGCAGCAGGATGTCCCGCATGAAACGGAACGGCCCTGCATTGTCGATGCGCGCCGCCTCGACCAGTTCGCCGGGAATGGTCAGGAAGAACTGCCGGAACAGGAAGGTTGCCGTCGCAGATGCCATCAGCGGCAGCGTCAGTCCCGCATAGGTGTCGATCAGCCCAAGATCGACGATGACCTTGTAGGTGGGCAGGATACGCACTTCCACCGGCAGCATGAGCGTGATGAAGATCATCCAGAAGAAGCCCATGCGGAAGGGAAAGCGGAAGAAGACGATGGCGAAGGCCGACAGGAACGAAATGACGATCTTGCCGATGGCGATGGCGAGCGCCACGACGAAGCTGTTGAACAGCAGCCGCTCGAGGCTGACGCCGACCACTCTTTCGACACCGCCGACCATGGCCTCGGTGTAATTGGCGCCAAGATGGTCGCCGGGCAAAAGCGACATGGGCGGGCGGATGATATCCGTCGACGTCATGGAGGAGGCGACGAAGGTGTAATAGATCGGGAAGGCCACGATGATGATGCCGAGTACCAGCATCAGATGGGCGATCACGCGGGCGACCGGGCGATTTTCAATCATTGTGAAATCCTCAGCCGTAATGCACGCGCTTCTCGACGAAGCGGAACTGGAAGGCGGTGAGCGCGATGACGATCACCATCAGGATCACGGATTGCGCGGCGGAAGAGCCGAGATTGAGGTTCACGAAGCCATCATTATAGACCTTGTAGACCAATGTTTCGGTCGCCTTGGCGGGGCCGCCGCCGGTGACGGCATGGATGATGCCGAACGTATCGAAGAAGGCGTAGACCGTGTTGACGACCAGAAGGAAGAAGGTGGTCGGCGCAAGCAGCGGGAAAACGATGGTCCAGAAGCGCCGCGAACCGCGCGCGCCATCGATGGAGGCTGCTTCCAGCAATGATTTAGGAATTGCCTGCAAGCCTGCGACAAAAAACAGGAAATTATAACTGATCTGCTTCCACGCAGCCGCCGCGACGACGAGCAGCATGGCCTGGTCGCCATTGAGCAGCGGATCCCACATGATGCCGTTGCGGCGCAGGATGTAGGAGAAGGTGCCCATGGCCGGGTTGAACATGAAGAGCCACAACATGCCGGCCACCGCAGGGGCGACGGCATAGGGCATGATCATCATGGTGCGGTAAAAACCCTTGCCGCGCACCACGCGGTCCGCCGCCGTCGCCAGAAGCAGCGCCAGCCCCATGGAGACGAGCGCGGTCAGGATGCTGAAGATGACGGTGACCTGCAGCGAGTTCAGATAGCTTTCATCCGACAGCACGGCGGAAAAATTGGCCAGCCCGACGAAATTGCTGCTCAGCCCGAAGGCATCCTCGCGCATGGTCGACTGGTAGAGCGCCTGGCTTGCCGGCCAGAAGAAAAAGATCACCGTGAGGATGATCTGCGGCGCGACCAGCAGATAGGGCAGGATCTTGTTGGGGAATACGACGCTTTGCACGGCGATCTCCTGATGAGATGGGAATGCCGCCCGCACCCTCTTGAGGATGCGGGCGGGCCAGGGGATCGTTTAGTTGCCGGCAGCCTGTTTGATGGCCGCATCGCCGCGCTCTACAATCTTGTCGAGTGCCGCTTTCGCGTCCTGCTTGCCGGCCAGCATCGCCTCGAATTCCTCATTCATGATGTCGCGCACCTGCGGCAGGTTTACGAGACGCACGCCCTTGGAGTTTTCTGTCGGCGGCTTGCCCATCATCTGCAGCAACGGCGTTTCACGGGCGGGGTTCTTGTCATAGAAGCCGGATTTCTTGGTTTCCTCATAGGCCGCGATGGTCACGGGCATATAGCCGGAGACCTGATGCAGGCGCGCCTGAATCTTGGTCTGGGAGAGGAAGTGGAAGAACTCGGCCACACCCTTATATTCGGCATCGCTCTTGCCGCCGAAGACCCAGAGGCTGGCGCCGCCGGGAATGGTGTTCTGCGGACCATGGCCCTCATAATAGGGCAGCTGACCGATGCCGTAATTCATGCCGGTCTTGACGATATCGCCAAGGCCGCCGGAGGATTCGGTCAGGATGCCGCATTCACCGGACATGAACAGCTGCTTGGCTTCCGAGGTGCGGCCGCCATAACGGAAGGTGCCATCCTTGGCGAGATCGGCAATCGCCTGGAAATGCTCGACGAACAGCGGCGCATTGACCGCAAGCTTCACATCCGTGCCGCCAAGGCCGTTTTCATTGCTGCCATAGGAGACGTTGTTCCAGGCGGCGAAGTTTTCGGTCTGAATCCAGGTGAGCCATGTGGAGGTGAAACCGCACTGCGCCGCACCGCTGGTCTTGATCTTCTTGGCGGCTTCGAAAACTTCCGGCCAGGTCTTCGGCGGGTTGGCGGCGTCGAGGCCGGCCTTCTGGAAGACATCCTTGTTGTAATAGAGGATCGGCGAGGATGAATTGTAAGGGAAGGACAGCATGGTGCCGTCAGGCTTGGAATAATAGGCCATGATGCCGGCCAGATAGTCGGCCTTGTTGAAGGTGTAGCCGCCTTCCTTCAGCACGTCGGCCACCGGCTTGATGGCGCCGGCAGCACCCATCATCACGCCCGAACCGGCGTCGAAGACCTGAATGATCGCCGGCGGCTGCTTGGCGCGGAACGCCGCAATGCCGGCATTCAGGGTTTCCGGATAGGTGCCCTTGAAGACGGGCGTGATCTTGTATTCTTTCTGGCTATCGTTGAATTCTTTGGCAAGCGTATCCACGACCTCGTTATTGGCGCCGGTCATGGCGTGCCACCACTGAATGTCCGTTACTGCATATGCATTCGATGTGACAAAAAACGAAAGCGCGGATGCCGCGGCGAGGCGGTAGCTGAGTTTTTTCAAGGTCATTCCTCCCATTATGAAAACAGTAAAAGATACAGCCCCTTATTGCAGTGGTTCCTCCTCGATCCGGCTGCGGGCGATCTTCTCTGTATTAGCATTACTGATTAAAAGCGAACTCTAACGAAAATGCAAGAGAACGTGGAACGATTAAAACGAAAGTGAAGGAAACGGATTTATTATTCCATTTCCTTCGTTCCATGGTTTTTTTTATGCGCCCGACCCTCAGGAGCATACAGGCGCGGGATCAGCTCCCGCCGGAAATCCAATAATCGGCATTGATATGTTATTACATTACGTACTATGGTGCGGTGAATTTATGAATATCGAAGGTGCGGATGTGTTCGGGATGAAGCGGAAAAAGGCGGTCGATTCCAGGGACGATTCGGCCGTCGCGCCACCTGTCCGCACGGTGCCGGTTACCCTGCTGACCGGTTTTCTGGGCGCGGGCAAGACGACGTTGCTGAACGCGCTTCTGACTGAGCCGGCCATGCACGATGCCGCGGTCATCGTCAATGAATTCGGCTCGGTGCCCATTGATCACGGTCTGGTGCGAACGGGTTCCGAGCGATATTTCAGAACGACGACGGGCTGCATCTGCTGTACGGCCACCAGCGATATCCGCACTTCGCTTTACGAGCTGCATCAGGCCTTTCTGGAAGGGATGATGCCGCAAGTATCGCGGGTCGTCATCGAAACCACCGGCCTTGCCGATCCCGCGCCGATCATCAACAGCCTGATCGCCGGCGGCACGCCGGCGCTTGGCCTGCGCGATCACATCGTGGCCCGGCATTTCCACCTTTCAGGCGTGGTCACGGCTTTCGACGTTGTCTCCGGCCCGGCGATGCTCGACAACTTTATCGAAGGCTGGAAACAGCTTGCCTTCGCCGATCATATCGTTCTGACGAAAACCGATCTTGCCAATGCTGCGGCCGTGGACCGCGAAAGCCTCGCCGATCTCAATCCTGCGGCCTCGTTTCATGACCGTAATGCCGCCGACTTCGATCTGATGTCATTGTTTGCAGCCTCGGATTATTCGCTGCGCGGCAAGCCGGAGGATGCGCCGGGGTGGATTGCGGCCGACAGGCTGAGCCTTCATGCCGCCCACCAGCACGACATCAACCGCCATGGCGTCGGGGTCGAGGCTTTCAATCTCACCTTTGACGGCGCTTTCGATCCGCAGGCGATCGTCACCTTTCTGGAGCTCGTCACCAGCAATGTGCATTCCGGCCTGCTGCGGCTCAAGGGAATTTTCGGTGCAACGGATGACCCGGAGCGGCCGGTTGTCGCCCATGCGGTGCAGCACCGGCTTTATCCATTGACCCGCATGGAGCGCTGGCCGGATGGCAATCGTTCCACGCGCATCGTGCTGATCGGCATGGACATGCCGCAGCAGCCGATCCGCGCTCTCTTCGAGACATTGGCCTCGCAGGCGGGGCGAAAGGGGAGGGCATGAACAATCCGCTTGCGCGCAGCGGCTCGGCAATCGTCTCGCAGGCCCGTCTTCTGAAGCAATGGTCCCGCGCTCTGCTGCATCTCCACCCCGAAGACATTATCACCGTCAGCGAGCTTTCCTGCGCCCTGCCGGATTGCCCGCCGCGCGAAACGGTGATCGTCATCCTGGCGGCTTCCGGTACAAGCCGGCAACTATCCATCCACAAGCCGCTTCTCGCGGTGGATCATGACGATATCGTGCGCGCCATCGCTGCGAATTCGGCTTGAGAACCTGTTTTCAGGCTCAAGATGCGCTTGACCGCCGACGCCCTCATCCGCCACTTCAGGGGCAGCGACGGGATTCGCGGATGATGAAGGGCGGGCAATGACCGATCTGGCGGTATATGCGGGTTTGTTCCTGACGGCGTTTATCGCGGCGACCATTCTGCCCATGCAGTCGGAGGCCGCACTGGCCGGCCTCATCGTTTTGAAATCACAGCCCGTCTGGCTGCTGGTCGCCGTGGCCAGCGCCGGCAATGTCGCCGGCTCCTTTGCGAACTGGCTGCTCGGCCGCGGTATCGAGCGTTTTCGGCATGAACGCTGGTTTCCGGTCGGGGAGGTGGCGCTGGAGCGCGCCCAGAACTGGTATCGTCGTTATGGCAAATGGTCCCTGCTCATCAGCTGGGCGCCGCTGATTGGCGATCCGCTGACGGTCGCCGCCGGCATCATGAAGGAACCGCTGCCGGTCTTCCTGCTGCTGGTCACCATCGCCAAGGTCGGGCGTTATCTCGTTCTGGCGCTGGTGACGCTGAATTTTTTATAATTTTTCAATTGCTTATTTTCGCGAGAGGATGCCTCCCGTTTCTTCTCCCCGCCGGGGAGAAGATGGCCCGAAGGGTCAGATGAGGGGGCAAGCTTACCGCATATCGCTACCCTCGCCCCCTCATCCCGCTGCCGCGACCTTCTCCCCGGCGGGGAGAAGGCGAAAGACGCAACCGCTCGGCCGAAATGCGGGCGGTGTAGACAATCAAGCCGCCTGCCGGTCCCAACTTGCGAAAGGATCGGGCAGGTGCCGCCATGCATCCGGCGTGAATGCCTCGGTATCGATCAGGCAGGCGTCGAGCTGCGCGCGGATGCGCTCCTCGTTCATCGGGTCGGAGCCGATGAAGACGATTTCCTGTCGCCGGTCGCCGAAGACCGGATCGAGATAGGGCTTCATCATATCGAGGAACTGCTTTTCGCGGGGCCATTGCTCCTTCGGCACGGCGGACCACCACAGGCCCATCTTGCCGGTGCGCACCAACGCGCCGGCCTGGCTGATCTCGCCGACATAACGCGGACGCGTCGCCAGCCAAAAAAAGCCCTTGGCGCGCACCACGCCTGGCCAGGCGCGGTCGATGAAACGCTGGAACATCACGGGGTCGAAGGGTTTTTGGGCGCGGTAAACGAAGGAGCGGATGCCATATTCCTCGGTTTCGGGAATGTGGTCCTTGAAGCCGTGCAATTCCTTGAACCACAGGGGGTGTTCTTCGGCCCTGGCGAAATCGAAACGTCCCGTGCCCAGAACCTCCTTCAGCGCTACTTTGCCGAAATCGGCTTCAATCAATTTCGCATCCGGGTTCAGCCCGACAATGATCTTTCGGGCGGCGTCTCGCTGTTCCGGTGTGGCAGTCCCGATCTTGTTGAGAACGACGACATCGGCAAATTCGATCTGCTCCACCAGAAGGTCGACGATGGTGCGGTTGTCGCCATCGCCGGCCGTTTCGCCCCGGTCGGCCAGAAAATCGGAGGAGCCGTAATCGTTGAGAAGATTGGCGGCATCCACCACCGTCACCATGGTGTCGAGACGCGCGACATCGGAAAGGCTGCGGCCGTTTTCATCGCGAAAATCGAAGGTTGCGGCGACCGGAAGCGGCTCGGCGATGCCGGTGGATTCGATCAGCAGGTAATCGAAACGGCCCTGTTCGGCCAGCGCCCGCACCTCCGTCAAGAGGTCGTCGCGCAGCGTGCAACAGATGCAGCCATTGGTCATTTCCACCAATTGCTCCTCCGTGCGGGAGAGATTGGCGCCGCCATCGCGCACCAGTGCGGCGTCGATATTGATTTCGCTCATGTCGTTGACGATCAACGCCACGCGCAGACCATCGCGATTGGCGAGAATATGGTTGAGAAGCGTCGTCTTGCCGGCGCCGAGAAAGCCGGAAAGCACGGTGACGGGAAGTTTTTGCGACATATGGACCTCGTTCTTTGGCAAAGCTCGCGTGGACCTCATGGCGGCCACGCGCACGATCTGGAAATGACGGGTTCAGTGCTGCCCCGTCCTTGTTTTGTAACGTAATAACATTACATGCTGGCCGCCTGTCAACGGGCGACAGAAAAAAGCGTCCCCGCAATGCGGAGCTGCGGCTTATGCGAAGCGCAACGTATCTTTCCGATAGTTAATGTTATTTCATTACATATTCGTTTGACGAATGTAATAACATTACATATCAAAGGCCATCGAATGACATCCTGCCCCGGAGGGATCGATGAGCGATCCGTGCCTCGCCTTCAAAAACCTGACGCTTGGATATGCCGGCCGCGCGGCCGTGCATCATCTGAATGGCGATATCGCCAAAGGCTCGCTCACTGCGGTGGTCGGCGCCAATGGCTCGGGAAAATCGACGCTGATGAAAGGCATTGCCGGCATTTTGAAGCCGCTCGGCGGCGAATGCCGGGTAAGCCCAGATACGTCCGTCGCTTATCTGCCGCAGCAATCGGAACTCGACCGCTCTTTCCCGGCGCAGGTGCGGGATCTGGTGGCGCTTGGTCTCTGGCCGAAACGCGGCTTGCTTGGTCGCCACCGTCCCGAAGACCGGGCGGCGATGGGCCGCGTGATGGAGGCGGTCGGGCTTTCCGGTTTTGAAAAGCGCAATATCGACTCGCTTTCCGGCGGGCAGATGCAGCGCGCCCTGTTTGCCCGCGCCATGTTGCAGGATGCGCAGCTGATCCTGCTTGACGAGCCCTTCAATGCCGTCGACGAGCGCACTGTTTCCGACCTTATGGTCCTCATCAAATCATGGGTGGTGGAGGGACGCACGGTTCTGGCCGTCCTTCATGACTTCCAGCTCGTGCGGCAGCATTTTCCAGAGACCCTGTTCCTTGCCCGAAAGCTTGTCGGCCTTGGTCCTACAGCAGAAGTTCTGAAGGCGGAGAACATCCGGCAGGCGCGGCATTTCCACGAGGCGTGGGAGGAAAATGCTCCCTGGTGCGAGCCGGCCGAGGCGCCTTCGCCGCAGATCGTCGGGGCAAGTCCGCAGGCGGCATCCGCCCATTCCCATGCCCACTCCCACGCGAATTCGAATGTCCATGGCTGATATCTTCATCCAACCCTTCGTCCAATATGTCTTCATGCAGCGCGCGCTTGCCGGTGCACTGATCCTTGCCATCAGCTGCGGCCCCGTCGGTGTGTTTCTGATGCTGCGCCGCATGAGCCTGACGGGCGACGCCATGTCCCACGCCATCCTGCCGGGAGCGGCGGTCGGGTTTCTGTTCTACGGGCTGGAAATCCTGCCCATGACCATCGGCGGGCTGGCCGTCGGCCTCCTGGTCGCGCTGGGTGCCGGTGCTGTGTCACGCTTCACGATCCAAAAGGAAGATGCGTCGCTTGCCGCCTTTTATCTCATCTCGCTGGCGCTCGGCGTGCTGCTCGTCTCGTGGCGCGGTTCCAGCGTCGATCTCATGCATGTGCTTTTCGGCACGGTGCTGGCGCTGAACAATGAGGCGCTCGGCCTGATCGGCGGCATCTGCATCGTGACGTTGGTGGTGATGATCACTTTCTGGCGGGCGCTGCTGGCGGAATGCCTCGATCCCCTGTTCCTGCGCTCGGTCAGCAACTGGGGCAGCCCGGTGCATTTCCTCTTCCTTGCCATCGTCGTGCTCAATCTGGTCGGCGGCTTTCAGGCGCTCGGAACGCTGCTTTCGGTCGGGCTGATGATGCTGCCCGCAGCCGCCAGCCGTTTCTGGTCCAACCGTGTCGCACCCATGTGCTTCATTTCCATCGGCATCGGCATGGTGTCCTGCTTTGCCGGTCTGCTTTTGTCCTATCACGCGTCGCTGCCATCCGGCCCGGCGATCATCCTTTCCGCGGGCGTCATCTATGCGCTCTCCACCCTCATCGGCACGCGCGGCGTGCTCAGCGATCTTCTCGGTTCCGGCCGTCACAGGACGGCCTGAAAACAGCGTTCGAAAAAGGAGAACCTTCATGTTCAAAACCTTCCGTCTGGCCACCTGCGCCAGCCTTCTTTCCCTCTCCCCGGTTCTGATGGCGCAGGCCTCCGCCGCCGAACTCAAGGTCGTTGCCAGTTTCTCGATCATCGCCGATTTCGCGAAAAACGTCGGCGGCGACCGCGTCGAAATCACCACGCTCGTCGGGCCGGATGGCGACGCCCATGTCTATGAACCCCGCCCGGCCGATGCCGTCGCCGTCAGCAAGGCGGATGTGGTGCTGGTCAACGGTCTGGAATTCGAAGGCTTCCTGAAGCGGTTGATCGACACCAGCGGCACCAAGGCGCCGGTGGTAGAGCTGACCAAGGGTGTGGAGCCGCTCAAGCTTTCCGAAGAGCCGGCCGGTCACGCCCATCCGGAGGCCAAGGAAGAGGAAGGTCACGACCACAAGGCAGAGGAAGCCGGCCACAGCCATGAGACCGCAGAGGCCCATGATCACGACCACGGCCATGAGGGACATCACCATCACGGCGAGTTCGACCCGCATGCCTGGCAGTCGATCAAGAACGCCGAAATTTACGTAAAGAACATTGCCGGCGCCTTTTGCGAGGTCGACAAGGCCGGTTGCGCCACCTACACCGCCAATTCGGACGCCTATATCGCCAAGCTTGCCGCTCTGAACGAGAAGGTGAAGACCGATATCGCCGCCATCCCGCCGGAAAAGCGCGTCATCATCACCTCGCATGACGCCTTCGGTTATTTCGAGCATGCCTATGGCCTGAATTTCCTCGCGCCTGAAGGCGTATCGACGGAATCCGAAGCCTCAGCCGCCGATGTCGCCAAGCTGGTGGATCAGGTGAAGCACGACAAGGCCTCGGCGATCTTCGTCGAAAACATCACCGACAAGCGGCTGATCGACCAGATTGCCAGCGAAACCGGCCTGAAGGTTGGCGGCACGCTCTATTCCGACGCGCTTTCGACTGCCGACGGCCCGGCTGCAACCTATATCGACATGATCAACCACAATATAGAGACGATAACGGCGGCTGTGCTCGGCCAGTAAGTTCGACCATAGCGCTGTGAGTTCGGGGAGGGTGGCTTGTGCCGCCCTCTCTGCTTTTGTGTTTATGCCATGGCCCTGGAACTCTTCCTTTAGCGATTTCCATATTGGTGCTACAAAGCCTCCTCATGTCCGATGCGCTTCACATCTTCACCGACGGCTCCTTCGACGATGCTTCCAGCTCCGGAGGATGGGCGTTCGTGGTTCATGAAGCGGGCCACCAAGTCCATTCCGCTTCAGGCAGGACTGTCGGCACATCGAACAATACGTTCGAGGTCCTCGCCGTTCTCAACGCACTATCCTGGATCGCCGCCGAGGCGCCAACACGGGCTGTCACGCTCTGGACGGATGCCGTTCATGTTATCGAAGGCTGCCGCCGATACAGGGCGATCTGGCGCAACAACGGCTGGAAGCGGATCACGCCCAATCAGCGCACCCGTCGAAGGCCGATCCACGACAGGGACATCTGGCAGCAGCTCGACAGCCTGCTGGAGCTGCATCCCCATGTGGTTATAGAATGGTGCAAAGGGCATTCCGGCACTGTCGGCAACGAGCATGCCGATGCTTTGGCGCGGGGAGTGGCCCGCGCGACGGCGATTTAGCGGGTGGCCGTCAGTCGCCGTGATTCGGCGCTTTAACCTCTTCACTTCAGCCATCTCCCGTCTCAACCTTTTTCCGTATCGAGCGGTCGCGCCGGTACTCTTTCGGGACTCCAACCGAATGGTGTGCACGCACGGCCGCTTGCCGGTTGACAATCGACGTCCCGTTTGAAATGGTAAGATGTCAGACCAATTTAGAGGATGCGTCTTGGACAGGTCCAGCCGGGAACTCATGCAGCCGATTCCGCCGAGCGACCGCGTGCGTCAGGTCGAGGCCGCGCTTTCCGACTATGTGGAGCGGGCGGGGCTGAAGGCGGGAGACCGGCTGCCGGCCGAGCGGGAACTAATGGCGGCGCTGGGTGTGGGGCGGTCCACAATCCGTGAAGTCATTCGCAAGTTTCAGGCGCTCGGCGTTATCGATAGCCGCAAGGGCAGCGGCAATTATCTGCTGAAGCCGATTTCCGCTGCCACCGTGCATATGCCGATTTCCATCGATGCCGAAAGCCTGCGCGATGCGCTGCTGATGACGCTGGAGGTACGGCGCGGCATCGAGGTCGAGGCCTCCATGGCCGCCGCGCGCCGTCGCACGCCCGAGGATATCGCCACCATGGAAGCGCGGCTCGATGAGATGGAGCGGGTGCATCTGGCCGAGGGAACCTCTGGCAAGGCGGACCTCGCCTTTCACCTCTCTATCTATGACGCCACGCATAATTCGCTGTTCAAGCAGCTATTGGAGCAGATGCGCGAGGGTTTTGAACGCTTCTGGTCGAAACCCTTTGACCGGCCGGATTTCGCCAGCCGCTCCTTTCCCTTTCATCGCACCCTGTTCAACGCGATCGCCGCAGGAGACGCGGAAACGGCGCGGGAAGAAACACTGAAAATCCTCGCTGTCGTCGAGGAAGATATCAAGGACATGTCGAAATGAACCATGGCAACGATCTCTTCGATCCCGCCTCCCTGATCGTCGCCCATGACGAAGCCCACGCCTTCGAGGCCGTCGTGCCGCCCATCGTGCAGACGTCGCTGTTCACTTTCTCCAGCTACGACGAAATGGTCTCCACCTATCGCGGCGAGAAGGTGCGGCCGGTCTATACGCGCGGACTGAACCCTACCGTTCGACTGTTCGAAGAGATGCTGGCAAAATTGGAAGGGGCGGAAGACGCGCTGGGTTTTGCAAGCGGCATGTCGGCGATCTCATCCACCGTGCTTTCCTTCGTGTCGCCCGGTGACCGGATCGTCGCGGTGCGCCACGTTTATCCCGATGCTTTTCGGCTGTTCGGCACCTTCATGAAGCGCATGAATATCGAGGTGACCTATGTCGATGGTCGCGATGAGGCGGCGGTTGAAAAGGCGATGCCGGGCGCAAAGCTGTTCTACATGGAAAGCCCAACGAGCTGGGTGATGGAAGCCCATGATGTCGGCGCGCTCGCCGCCATCGGTAAGCGGCATGGCGCCGTGACCGTCATCGATAATTCCTGGGCAAGCCCGGTCTTCCAGCAGCCGATTTCGCTGGGCGTCGATCTCGTCGTGCATTCGGCATCGAAATATCTCGGCGGCCACAGCGACGTGGTCTCCGGCGTGGTTGCCGGTTCGAAGGCCATGATCGACCGCATTCGGGCGGAAGCCTATCCCTATCTCGGCGGCAAGATGTCGCCTTTTGATGCCTGGCTGCTCATTCGCGGGCTTCGCACCCTGCCGCTGCGCATGAAGGCGCATCAGGCCTCGGCTTTGGATATCGCAACGCGTCTTCACGCGCTCGACGTCGTGGAAACCGTCTGCCATCCGGGGCTGGCGAACCGCCTGCCGCCGGGTCTCAACGGCACGTCGGGCCTGTTTTCCTTCATCTTCAAGGAAGGCGTGGATGTGCGCGCTTTTGCCGATCGGCTGAAGCTTTTCAAACTGGGTGTTTCCTGGGGCGGGCATGAAAGCCTCATCGTCCCCGGCGAAGTGGTGCTTGAACAGAAGGCGCAGCCAAACTCCGCCCACACTTTCGGCATCAGCGCGCGGTCCGTGCGTCTGCATGTCGGGCTGGAGGGCACGGAAGCGCTCTGGAACGATCTCGAACCCGCGATCAAGGCGGCTACCGCCGCCTGACGCATTTTTAAACTGACGACAAAAAAGGGGAGAACGACATGAAAAAACTGGTAACAGCAGCAATCTTCACCGCCCTGATGACCGGAACGGCGCTGGCGGACACGACCTTGAAGCTGGTGGAAGTCATCACTAGCCCGGAACGCACCGAAACGCTGAAAGGCATCGTTTCGAAATTCGAAGCGGCCAATCCCGGCACCAAGGTGGAAATCGTCTCGCTTCCATGGAGCGAGGCTTTCCAGAAATTCGCCACCATGGTCTCCGCGGGCGATATTCCCGATGTGATGGAAATGCCTGATACCTGGCTGTCGCTCTATGCCAATAACGGCATGCTCGAAAGCCTTGAGCCCTATCTCGCGAAGTGGGAACACACCGCGGGCCTCAGCGACCGTACGCTTGAACTCGGCCGCGACGTGAAGAACACGGCCTATATGCTGCCCTACGGCTTTTACCTGCGCGCTATGTTCTACAACAAGAAGCTGCTGGAACAGGCAGGCGTGAAGGAGCCGCCGAAGACGCTCGACGAATTCGCCGATGCCTCGAAGAAGGTCGCGGCCCTTCCCGGCAAATATGGCTATTGCCTGCGCGGCGGCCCCGGCGGCCTCAACGGCTGGGTGATGTTCGGCGCTTCCATGGCAGGTTCGAACGAGTTCTTCACCAAGGACGGCACCTCCACCTTCGACAGCCCCGGCTGGGTGAAGGGCTTGACCTATGTGATCGATCTCTACAAGAACGGACTGGCGCCGAAGGACAGCGTCAACTGGGGCTTCAACGAAATCGTTGCCGGCTTCTATTCCGGCACCTGCGCTTTCCTCGATCAGGACCCGGATGCCCTTATCGCCATTGCCCAGCGTATGAAGCCGGAAGATTTCGGCGTCATGACCATGCCGAAGGGACCTGACGGCAAGACCTTCCCGACGATTGGTTTCGCCGGCTGGTCGATGATGTCGAAATCGGAAAACAAGGACCTTTCCTGGAAGCTGATCGAGACGCTTGAAGGGCCGGAAGGCAATATCGAGTGGAACAAGAAGACCGGCGCGCTGCCGGTGCACAAGTCGGCGGAGAAGGACCCTTTCTATGCCAGCGAGCAGTTCAAGGGCTGGTTCGACGAGTTGGCCGACAAGAACGCCGTGCCGACGACGATGCCGACCTATCTTGAGGAATTCGCCTTCTTCAAGGACTCGCTCGTGATCAAGACCTCGCAGGAAGCGCTTCTCGGCGACATCACGCCGGAAGACCTCGCCAAGCAATGGGCTGATTACATGACCAAGGCGCAGCAGAAGTTCCTCGCCTCGAAGTAACGACATTGACCGGCCGTGCGGGCGCAAATGCCCGTGCGGCGGGTCTTGCCGGCCTTCGCTGCGACAGGCCTTTTTCTTGCAATTTTTCGGATCGGCAAGCCGAGAGGCTGGAAAACCCGTCCGTTTCGTCGTCCGATCAGGGAGCGATATAATGTCCTATGCCCATGGCGCCGGGCCGGTGGCTGCGCGCAAACCGGCTGGCAAGCCTGCGATGCGGCGGTTTGCCGATTGGGCCGAACCGTGGCTTTACAGCGCGCCCGTGCTGGTGCTCATCGTCGCCGTCATGCTGGTGCCGCTGGTGCTCGGCCTTTCCTATGCTTTCCGTGATGTGCAACTGCTCAATCCGTTTTCGGGCGGTTTCGTTGGCCTGAAACATCTGGAGACGTTGTCGCAGGATGCGGCCTTTTACCGGGCGCTGAAAAACACGCTGTGGTGGACCGGCGCTTCGGTTTTCCTGCAATTTTTCTTCGGCCTTATTCTGGCGCTGCTGCTCGATAAACCCTTTGCGGGCAGGGGGCTGGCGCAGGCGCTGGTATTCCTGCCATGGGCCGTGCCCACCTTCCTTGCCGGTCTCAACTGGGCGTGGCTGTTCAATCCGGTCATCGGGCCGCTGCCGCATTGGATGGTCTCGCTCGGGCTGTTATCCGCGCCCAACAATATCCTCGCCGATCCGCAGCTTGCGATGTGGGGGCCGATCATCGCCAATGTCTGGTGGGGCATTCCCTTCTTCGCCATAACCCTTCTTGCCGCCCTTCAGGCGATCCCGCGCGATCTCTACGAGGCTGCGGAAATTGACGGGGCAAACCCGTTGCAGCGCTTCACCTCCATCACCCTGCCGTTTCTGGCGCCCACCATCGCCATCACCATCCTGCTGCGCACCGTCTGGATCGCCAATTTCGCCGATCTCATCATCGTCATGACCAATGGCGGACCGGCCGACCGCACGCAGATTGTTGCTAGCTACATCTTCACGCAGGCCTTCAAGCGGCTGGACTTCGGTTACGCCTCGGCGATTGCGCTGGTGCTGCTGGTGCTGCTGCTTGCCTATTCCATGCTGATCGTGCTGCTGCGCCAGCGCCTGATCGAGAAGGACTGACCGATGACATCAAGGATTTTTCTCACCCTTGCCCATCGTCTCGCGACCCTCGCCTACATCGCCTTCGCACTGTTCCCACTCTTCTGGCTGCTGAAGGTTTCCGTCACGCCGAATGACCTGCTTTACAGCGAAGGTGTCAGGATGTGGCCATCGCGCGCGACATGGGATCATTATCGTTTCGTCATAGAAAACAGTGCTTTCCCGACGTTTTTTAAGAACAGCGTCATCGTCGCGGGCTCCACGGCGATTGCCGTCACGATACTCTCCTCGCTCTCGGGTTACGCGCTTTCGCGTTTCCGTTTCAAGGGCAAATACTGGATCGTGGCGCTCATGCTGATCACCCAGATGTTTCCGCTGGTCATGCTGGTCGCGCCGATCTTCAAGATGCTTTCGCCGCTCGGCCTCACCAATAGCCTGACGGGCCTCGTCATCGTTTATACCGCCTTTAACGTGCCCTTCGCCACCTTCCTGATGCAATCCTTCTTTGACGGCATTCCGAAAGATCTGGAAGAAGCGGCGATGATTGACGGGGCAAGCCGGTTTACGGCCTTCCGCCAGATCATCCTGCCGCTGACGCTTCCGGGCATCGCCGCGACGCTCGGCTTCGTCTTCACCGCCGCGTGGAGCGAGCTGCTGTTTGCGCTGATGCTGATTTCCGGAAACCAGAGCGCCACTTTCCCGGTCGGCCTTCTGACCTTCGTTTCGAAATTCTCCGTCGATTTCGGGCAGATGATGGCGGCGGGCGTCCTGGCTCTCATCCCGGCCTGCCTCTTCTTCCTGCTCATTCAACGTTATCTCGTGCAGGGCCTGACGGCCGGCGCGGTGAAAGGATAATCCCATGGCTTCCATCGAGCTGAAGAATGTCGGCAAAACCTATGGCGACCTCGCCGTCCTGCATGGCGTCGATCTTGATATCAGGGATGGCGAGTTCATCGTGCTCGTCGGTCCCTCCGGCTGCGGAAAATCGACGTTGCTGCGCATGATCGCGGGACTTGAAGAGATAACATCCGGCGACCTGTCCATCGACGGCGAACGCGTCAATGATCGCCGGCCAAAGGATCGCGACATCGCCATGGTCTTCCAGTCCTATGCGCTCTATCCGCACATGAGCGTCGCCGACAATATGAGCTATAGCCTGCGCCTGCGTCGCAGCCCGAAGGAAACCATCGCGGCGGCGGTGGCCGGTGCTTCGGCAAAACTCGGCCTCGATCCCTATCTCGCCCGCCGCCCGAAGGCGCTCTCCGGCGGCCAGCGTCAGCGCGTCGCCATGGGCCGCGCCATCGTGCGCCAGCCAAAGGCCTTCCTGTTCGATGAGCCGCTTTCCAACCTCGATGCCCGGCTGCGCGAGCAGATGCGTGCCGAAATCAAGCGCATGCATGCCGATCTTGGTGCCACCTCGGTTTACGTCACCCACGACCAGATCGAGGCTATGACGCTTGCCTCACGGATCGTCGCCATGAATGCCGGCCATGTGCAGCAGATCGGCGCGCCGCTCGATCTCTATGACCGTCCCGCCAATCTCTTCGTCGCCGGTTTCATCGGATCGCCCGGCATGAATTTCCTCGAAGGAAGACTCGTGCAGGAGAATGGCGGCAGTTTCGTCGTGCTGGGTGACGGCACGCGTCTGGCGCTTGGTCGGGAAGTGAAGCTTGCCGATGGCGAACCGGTCACGCTCGGCATCCGCCCGGAACATGTGACCGTAGCGCCGGTTGAAGGCGGTGTGGAGGCAACCGTCGATCTGGTCGAGCCGACCGGCCTCGGCGTCATCCTGCACCTCACCGTGCATGGATTGCCGTTCAAGCTGTTTTCATCGGACCGGGCATTGTTGCAGCCGGGTAAATCCCTGCGGGTCGGTTTCCCGCAGGAAAGGCTGCATGTCTTCGACAGGAATGGCGTCAGAATTGGGGAGGCGTGAGGCTCAGGCCGATATCGCCTTACCCTTTTCATCGAACCTGTGGATCTTGGTGTCATCCGGCGTGATGAAGACGGTATCGCCGTGTTTGCATTCGAACTCGCCATCGGTGCGGGCAGTAATCGGCCCGATGCCGTTCACCTCGAGATGCAGGAAGGTATCCGATCCGAGATGTTCGGCGACGGTGACCTTGCCCTGCCACAGCCCGCTTTCCTTCGACAGCACCAGATGCTCCGGCCGCACGCCGGCGGTGGTCGCGCCCTTTTGGCGGGCGAAGTCACCGGTCACCAGGTTCATGCGCGGCGAGCCGATGAAGCCGGCGACGAAGAGGTTGGCGGGGGAGCGGTAAAGCTCCATCGGCGAGCCGACCTGCTCGATATTGCCGCGGTTGAGGACGACGATCTTGTCGGCCATGGTCATCGCCTCCACCTGGTCGTGGGTGACGTAGATCATCGTCGTCTTCAGCGTATTGTGCAGTTCTGAGATTTCCAACCGCATGGTGCCGCGCAGCGCCGCATCGAGGTTGGAAAGCGGCTCGTCGAACAGGAAGGCGGAGGGTTCGCGCACGATGGCGCGGCCGATGGCGACACGCTGGCGCTGGCCGCCCGACAGCTGCGAGGGCCGGCGCTCGAGATAATCGGTAAGGTTCAGCACCCTTGCGGCGTCTTCGACCTTTTTATCGATGATCGCCTTGTCGAGCTTGGCCATCTTCAGCGGAAAGGCGATGTTGTTTCTCACACTCATATGCGGATAAAGCGCATAGGACTGGAACACCATGGCAAGGCCGCGCTCGGCGGGCGCGCGCTCGGTCACATCCTTGCCGTCGATGACGATCTTGCCGCCGGAAACATCTTCCAGCCCGGCAATCAGGCGCAGCAGCGTGGACTTGCCGCAGCCGGAGGGGCCGACGAAGACGACGAATTCGCCGTCATGGATATCGAGATCGATCGACGGGATGACTTTCGCCTCACCGAAGAGCTTGGACACGTTCTGAAGGGAAATGCTGCCCATGTTTGTCGTTCCTTATTTCACGGCGCCGAAGGTCAGGCCACGCACGAGTTGTTTCTGCGAGAACCAGCCGATGACGAGAATGGGGGCGATCGCCATCATCGAGGCGGCCGAGAGTTTTGCCCAGAACAGCCCCTGCGGACTTGAGAAGGAGGCGATGAAGGCCGTCAGCGGGGCGGCATTGGTGGTCGTCAGCCGGATGGTCCAGAAGGATTCGTTCCAGGCGAGGATGACGTTGAGGAGCAGCGTCGAGGCAATGCCCGGAACCGCCATCGGCGTCAGCACATGCACGATCTCGTTCCACAAGGATGCGCCATCCATGCGGGCGGCTTCCAGAATCTCGCCGGGGATTTCCCGGAAGTAGGTGTAGAGCATCCAGATGACGATCGGCAGGTTGATGAAGGTGAGCATGATGGTGAGCCCGATGCGGGTATCGAGCAGGCCGGCATTGCGGAAGATCAGGTAGATCGGCACCAGCACGGCGACGGCCGGCATCATCTTGGTGGAGAGCATCCACATCAAAATGTCCTTGGTGCGCTTGGTCGGCGAGAACGCCATGGCCCAGGCGGCGGGAATGGCGATGATCAGCGCAATGATCGTCGAGCCGAGCGACAGCACCACCGAGTTCATGAAGGGCTTGAAGTAATCGCGCTGGGTCTGGACCGTCACGTAATTCTCGAGCGTGCCGGACGGAATGAGGCTGAAGCCGGCGATGGCCTCCGGCTCGGTCTTGATCGAGGTGAGGAAGGCATAGAGGATCGGGAAGAACAGCAGCAGCGCCACGGCCCAGGCCGCGATGGAAAAGCCGATCTTTGCGCGAGTGGTTGTCTTGCGGGCCATGATGTTTCCCCCTTACCGGTCGAGGTTCTTGCCGACGGCGCGCATCAGGAAGATGGCGACGATATTGGCGAGGATGACGGCGATGATACCGCCGGCCGAAGCCCCGCCGACGTCATAGCCCAGAAGTGCGGTGCGATAGATGAGGAAGGCAAGGTTGGTGGAAGCGTAGCCTGGGCCGCCATTGGTGGTGACGAGGATTTCCGCGTAGACGCCAAGCAGGAAGATCGTCTGGATCAGAATGACGACGGTGATGGCGCGGGAAAGATGCGGCAACGTCAGATAGATGAAGCGGTTGACGAAGTTGGCGCCATCCATCTCGGCGGCTTCCTTCTGTTCGCCATCGAGCGACTGCAGCGCGGTCAAGAGGATCAGTGTTGCAAAGGGCAGCCATTGCCAGGCGACGATGATGATGATGGACAAGAGCGGAAACTGCGCGAACCAGTCGACCGGCTGGAAACCGAAGAAGCGCGACAGATCGGCAAGCACGCCGTAACCGGGATGCATGATCATGTTCTTCCACACCAAAGCAGCCACCGGCGGCATGACGAAGAAGGGCGAGATGATCATGATGCGCACGATGCCCTGGCCGAAAATGTCATTGTCGAGCAGAAGCGCAATGGCGATGCCGCCAACCACCGTGATGAGCAGCACACCGCCGACGATCAACAGCGTGTTCCAGATCGACTGGAAGAAGGCCGGGTCGGTATAGAAATACTGGTAATTGAACAGACCAGCGAAGCTGACATTGGCCGGGTTGAGGAGATTGTAGTTCTGGAACGAGAACCAGAGCGTCATCGCCAGAGGCACGATCATCCACACCAGAAGCAGCAGCACCGATGGCGCAAGCATGACCCGCGCTAATCCGCTTGTGTTTCGGGTTGCCAT